>NZ_CP040749.1:3680000-4052239 GCF_006065315.1 Aureibaculum algae
GATTTTTAAACACTTGGAGTTGATTCTTGAAAGTCACGATAGGCAACTTTAGTATCTTTTCTGACTTGCTTAAATCAAATCCTGTTTTGCTTGGCCTTTTGGCTGGCTGCTTTAATTGACTAGTTGGAATTGATTCGATGTAAGAAGTGTCAAGATTAAAAGCTTCTGCAACTTGCAAAGCAGCCTCATAAATGCTTAATAATTCACTACTAGAAACATTAAAAATACCATAAGCCGTATTTTTTATTGCCAAAAAACAGGCTTCTGCCAAATCATCCACCAAGGTTGGCATTCTGAATTGGTCATTTACAATGGTTAGTGTTTGCTTATTTTCTACACCATTCTTTATCCAAGAAACAATATTATTCTTACTCATATTATCTACCAATCCATAAACAAGTATAGTCCTTAATATAGTATAGTTAATTTGAGCCTCTTTTAAAATTAACTCTCCTTTCAGTTTTGAGAGACCATAATAATTAATTGGATTCGGTTTATCCTCCTCCGAATAAGGACCATTTTCTCCATCAAAAATGAAATCAGTAGAGATATGAATTAAATGAGAATGATGTTTCTTCGTAGCTTTTGCAATTACCTTCAGAGCATCAACATTGATCTTATCACATTCAACTTGTTCTTTTTCGCATTGATCTACATTAGTCATCGCAGCACAATTAATAATATAATTAGGCTTTACATCATCAAGTAAAGTGTTTAATTTTATGTGGTCTGTTATATCAATACTCTTATAGGTATAATTTTTTGCGGTTTCGTTCCTATCATCACCACGAGAAATTGCGGTAACCTCAAAACTATCCAATTGCGAAAATAGATTCACTAACTTTTGACCAAGCAAACCATTGCTCCCAGTAATCACTAACTTCCCTCCCATTAAAATAATTTATTTAATTTTTGAATTTGTTTTGCACTTCCTAATACAATCAATTTAGAATCTATTACCAGTTTAGTTTCGGCATCTGGATTAATTACATATTCATGATCTGGCGTTTTAAAGCCTATAACAGAGCAACCCGTTTTTTTTCGTAAATCTAAATCTCGGATTGACTTTAGTAGAAATTCCTTTGGCAGATTATCTACAACAATTTCCTCAAGATGTGTAGCGTTTTCAGAATCAGCCGCCAGTTTATCTACAAATTCAACAATATCAGGCGTAACTAATAAGGAAGCCATGTGCTCTCCACCTAATTTATCTGGCATAATTACATTATTAGCACCAGCAATTCGCAATTTTGCATCAGAGGAATCATTTGATGCTCTACTAACAATAGTCAATTCTTTGTTTAATTGCCTCGCTGATAAAACTACATAAAGATTATTAGCATCTGAAGGCAATGCAGTAATTAAACTTGAGGCTTTATCAATCGCTGCCTTTACCAAAAAATCATCAATAGTTGCATCTCCTTTAATATATAGTAAATTTTGTTCTTCAATTTCTAAAATTCGTTCTTCGTTATTTTCAATAATAACAAATGGCTTTTTATATTTAATTAATTTAACAGTTGCCTGCTTACCATTTCTACCATAGCCACAAACAATGGTATGACCGCTTAGCTTATCAATTGTTTTCTGCACCTTTTTAGTTTTTATGTTTTTAAGGAATTCTCCACTAGCAATATATTGAGTTATTACAGACGCTGCGTAACCCAACGTTAATACACTCATTAAAATCAGAAAAATTGTAAATAATCTTTCTGATTGACTCAAAGGATGAACTTCACCAAAACCAACAGTCGTTATGGTTATGATAGTCATGTAAAGGGCATTGATAAAGGTATCATCTGAAAAATACATGTAACCAAAGACACCGACACAAATTACCCCAATAAATAATAAAAGAGCTATATATAATTTAGGTTTAAAAATGTTCATAGTCTAAAGATCAAAAACTGAACTGCGTTTCGTATAAACCATATCCTTTAATTTCAATAAAAATGCCAAGGTCAAATAAATTCCAAACCAAAAGCCTAGTGTTATAAAAGATATATAGATGAAAAATAACCTTACGTTGGTTACTCTCATTCCCATTTTATCAGCCAACCTTGAAGAAACTTCAAAACCTCTTTTTTCAAAAAAATATCGCAACGATTGGACTATTTTCATTCTATTATATTTTGATGCAATTTAATAATTTTATAATTGAATATGTATTATAATTATCATTAAGAGCTAAATTTACCATTAATTGTGTTCTCAATTAATTATCTTTGCATTTTTCCAACTTTTTACAAAAATATGTCTGAAAACTATATAGATGTTCAAGGGGCAAGAGTCCATAATTTAAAGAACATTGATGTTAAAATACCTAGAGAGAAACTTGTTGTTATTACTGGCTTAAGTGGTAGTGGAAAATCGTCATTGGCTTTTGACACTATTTATGCGGAAGGACAAAGAAGGTATATTGAAACTTTTTCAGCTTATGCCCGACAGTTCTTAGGAGGATTAGAACGACCTGATGTTGACAAAATTGATGGTTTATCTCCAGTAATTGCTATTGAGCAAAAAACTACGAGTAAAAGTCCGCGATCTACAGTAGGCACAATTACGGAAGTTTACGATTTTTTAAGGTTATTATTTGCCCGAGCAGCTGATGCTTATTCTTACAACAGTGGTGAAAAGATGGTCAGCTATTCAGATGAACAAATTATTGATTTGATTTTAACTGATTTCGATTCTAAAAAGGTAAATATATTAGCTCCTGTTATTAAATCCCGAAAGGGACATTATCGTGAACTTTTTGAGCAAATTTCGAAACAAGGATTTGTTAAAGTTCGTGTAGATGGTCAAGTTATAGATATTGAAAAAGGGATGCGTTTAGATCGTTATAAAACGCACGATATAGAAATAGTTATTGATAGGTTATTGGTTGAAAAAAAGCAACAAAAAAGAGTTGAAGAAACTATTAAGACTGCAATGTACCATGGTGATGATACTATTTTAGTTTTAGACGTTGAGACCAATAAAACTAGATATTTTAGTAGAAGTTTAATGTGTCCTACATCGGGTATCTCCTACCCTAAGCCTGAGCCCAACTCATTTTCGTTTAATTCACCAAAGGGTGCTTGCGATAATTGTAATGGTTTAGGAACTGTAAATGAAGTTAATATTGACAAAATAATTCCTGACCCAGAAGTTTCAATTGCCAATGGTGGTATTGCACCAATCAATGAGCAAAAGAGTAAATGGATTTTAAAACAAATTGAACTTATTGCAGAAAGGTATCAGTTCAAATTAACTACACCAATTAATAAAATACCTAAAGAAGGGTTAGATGTTATATTATATGGTGGTAAAGAAAAATTTGAAGTATTATCTAAAGAAATGGGCATAACAAGATCTTACTCTATTGATTTTGAGGGAATTGTCAATTTTATAAAATACCAATTTGATGAAACGAGTTCAGTTTCAATTAAGCGTTGGGCATCTACCTATATGGATGAGAATAACTGCTCTGTTTGCGGTGGTTCTCGTTTAAAAGTAGAATCGTTACATTTTAAAATTCAAGGGAAAAACATTGCTGATTTAGCAGACATGGATATTGTTCAATTGGCAGATTGGTTTAAAAAAGTTAAAAATAAACTTAGTAAAAAACAAACAGCAATTGCTTCTGAAATCATAAAAGAAATTGAAACTAGAATTCAATTTTTATTAGATGTAGGCTTAGATTATTTAGCATTGAATAGAAGTTCAAAAACCTTATCAGGAGGTGAAGCACAAAGGATCAGATTAGCAACCCAAATTGGATCTCAACTTGTTGGTGTATTATACATTTTAGATGAGCCAAGTATCGGATTGCACCAAAGAGACAATCATAGACTTATAGATTCTCTTCAAAAATTGAGAGACATTGGAAATTCTGTTTTGGTTGTTGAACATGACAAAGATATGATTGAGCAAGCTGATTATGTAATTGATATTGGTCCCAAAGCAGGAAAGTTTGGTGGTGAGATTATCAGTAGTTCTACTCCAAAAGAATTATTGAAAAGCCATACCTTAACAGCTGATTATATAAATGGTACTAAAAAAATTGAGATTCCTAATAAAAGAAGAATCGGAAACGGTAAAGTTCTTATTTTAAAAGGAGCTACAGGAAATAATTTAAAAAATGTAACGGTTACTTTACCATTAGGTAAAATGATTTGTGTTACAGGAGTGTCTGGAAGTGGAAAGTCAACTTTAATTAATGAAACGTTATATCCTATTTTAAACCAACATATATATAGAGGTGTTAAAGTACCAATGCCTTACAAAAGTATTACAGGATTAGAACATGTTGATAAAATCATAGACATTAATCAATCTCCTATTGGTAGAACCCCAAGGTCAAATCCTGCCACATACACAGGTGTTTTCAGTGAAATACGTAATCTTTTTGCTAAAACTCCCGAGGCTCTTATTAGAGGTTACAAACCTGGAAGGTTTTCTTTTAATGTAAAAGAAGGTAGATGTGAAACTTGTGAAGGTGGTGGTGTACGCGTTATTGAAATGAATTTTTTACCTGATGTTTATGTGGAATGCGAAACATGTATGGGTAAACGTTTTGATAGAGAAACGTTAGAAATACGTTATAAGGGGAAATCAATTTCTGATGTTCTTAATATGACCATTGATGAAAGTGTCAAGTTTTTTGAACACATTCCAAAAATACATAGAAAGGTTAAAACCATAAAAGATGTTGGTTTAGGCTACATAACTTTAGGGCAACAATCTACTACCCTTTCAGGTGGAGAGGCACAACGCATTAAATTAGCCACTGAACTTTCGAAAAAGGATACCGGAAATACTTTTTATATTTTAGATGAACCTACAACTGGTTTACATTTTGAAGATATTGATGTTTTAATGAAAGTGTTAAACAAGTTGACTGATAAAGGTAATACCGTTTTAATTATAGAACACAACTTAGATGTTGTAAAATTGGCCGATTATATTATAGATATTGGCCCTGAAGGTGGGAAAAATGGTGGTAATGTTTTATGTACTGGAACACCTGAGGAAATCATCAAAGTAGAGACTAGCTACACTGCACAGTTTCTAAAAAAAGAATTACATTAGCAACCTATAGAAATAAATTAAACTAAAAAGAGAAAATATATGTCGTCAGCGTTAAATTTAAATGAAGAACGAAAAATAATTGAAAAATTTCAACATAAAACTTGGAATGAAATAAAAACCAATGATACTTGGGCCATTTTTAAAATAATGGCTGAATTTGTGAATGGTTACGAAAAGATGAGTAAAATTGGACCGTGTGTTAGTATTTTTGGTTCAGCAAGGACAAAACCTGATCAAAAATATTATAAATTAGCTGAAAACATTGCGTATGAATTAACACAAAATGGTTTTGGTGTTATTACAGGTGGTGGCCCTGGTATTATGGAAGCAGGTAATAAAGGAGCTCATAGAGGCGAAGGTGCTTCGGTTGGACTGAACATTGATTTACCTTTTGAACAACATGACAATCCCTATATAGATCATGATAAAAATGTAATGTTTGATTACTTTTTTGTTCGTAAAGTAATGTTTGTCAAATATGCTCAAGGGTTTGTAGTAATGCCTGGTGGATTTGGTACATTAGATGAACTTTTTGAAGCTGTAACATTAATTCAAACTAAAAAGATTGGAAAATTTCCAATTATTTTAGTGGGCTCTGAATTTTGGAACGGTATTTTTGATTGGGTAAAGGAAGTTTTAATTGGACAATTCGGAAATGCAAGTGCTGAAGATATGGATTTGATTCAAATTGTAGATACTGAAAAAGAAGTTGTTGATATACTAAATAACTTTTATAAAAAATATAGTTTGAGTCCTAATTTCTAATATAAACATCCTTTTTATTGAGGTAATATTAATTTAAAAAACTGATAAGAAATATACGTAGCACAATTTTAACATTAAAATAATGAAACTAAAACTAGTCATCTTAATAATGATTCTTTTGACTTCTGTAATGGAAGCTCAAAACATTATTAAGACTATGTTTTATAACTTATTAGAATTTCCGGAAGCACCTCCGACAAATAGACCAACTATTTTAAAGGCTATTTTAGATGATTATCAACCGGACTTATTTATGGTTTGTGAATTGCAATCAGAAGAAGGTGCTAATACCATTTTAGGTACTTCGTTACAAACTATTGATAATAGATATGCTAAAGCTGCTTTTGTTTCTAATCAATCAAATTTGACAACGGATTTGCAGCAACTGGTTTTCTTTAATAAAAAGAAATTAATTTTAGTTAGTCAAGATTTAATTACAACTGGCATTAGAGAT
Organism: Aureibaculum algae; assembly: GCF_006065315.1. Classification (GTDB taxonomy): domain Bacteria; phylum Bacteroidota; class Bacteroidia; order Flavobacteriales; family Flavobacteriaceae; genus Aureibaculum; species Aureibaculum algae. The sequence goes on from NZ_CP040749.1 coordinate 3,686,293, forward strand.
ATTAATCATTATCTTTTTAAATTAAATACGCCAGATAACACAACAAATCCTATTTATTTAGATGTTTTTGTTACACATTTAAAATCAAGTCAAGGTTTTGAAAATGAAGATAAACGATTAGATATGGTTCTGGACTTTACAAGTACATTAGTTAACATTCCATCAGACCATTTTGTACTTATTTCTGGTGATTTTAACCTATACACCGGTCAAGAGGGGGCGTATCAAGAATTATTAGACCCAACAAATGCAATTGTTTTGCATGACCCGATTAATAAAGATGGGAATTGGCATAATAATTCTACATATCAAAATATACATACACAATCAAGTAGAGATTCTAATGAGAACTTTAATAATAGAGGTGCCGGTGGCGGTATTGATGATCGATTTGATTTTATTTTAATTTCTGATAATTTAAAAAACAGTAGTACATTAAAATACACCCCAGACTCCTATAAAGCGTTTGGAAATAATGGTAATTGTTATAATAAATCGATTAATGACCCAACTTGTACAGGTACATTTAATCAAGAAATAAGAGAAGCATTATATAATATGAGTGACCATTTACCTGTAGTTATGCAACTAGAAACAGACAAAACACTAGCTACTAACAACCTAACCCATACGGCCGATTATTTAAAGTTTAAAAATGGTAATGTAGTCAAAGACTATTTTTCTTTAGATGTGAATGCTAGAATTTTTGATAAGCAAATTGTTATATATAATAGTATGGGGCAAAAAATTAAATCAGTTATATTAAACGAAGAAAATGAAAATATTGACGCAACCAATTTGACAAGTGGCATCTATTATATAAAACTACAAAACACAACCTCAACGTTAAAATTTATAAAACTATAAATTGAGGATATCAAAATACATTATCGCTTTATGCTGTTTTTCGGCCTTTATTTGTCATGCTCAGCATAACAAAACAACTATTGATGCTAAACTTGATTATCAAAATAAAGAACTTAAAATTCAACAGAAAATAACGTATCATAATGTTTCGAAAGTCACATTAGATACACTTTATTTTCATAACTGGGCAGCCTCATATAAAAATAGACACACTCCTTTATCTAAAAGGTTGATTGAAGATTATGATAAAAGTTTATATTTTGCGAAGTCCAATTTAAGAGGAGGAACAATCATTAAAAACATTTCTAGTAATTATGTTTCTGACAAATGGTTCATTGATAAAAATGAGCCTGATATTATAAAGGTAATTTTAAATAAACCTTTAAAATCTCACGACTCAGTTGTTCTATCCTTAACTTATATTACAAAAGTTCCATCTTCAATATTTACTGAATACGGTCAAAAGGACAACACCTATAATTTAAGATATTGGTATATTACTCCAGCTGTTTTTGATGGAGAATGGCAAACCATGAGTAACTTAAACATGGATGACTTATATATGCAACCTTCAGCATATAATATAAAATTTTCAATACCCCAAGGAGTACATTTCAATACTGATTTAAAGTATACAAAAAGTACTAATCCACCGTTTACAACCTATCATTTAAAGGGTAAAAACAGAATTGATATTGAATTGAATTTTAATGTAATTAATGATTTTATTGAGTTTGAAACTAGTCCTAAAATTATTACAAACTTAAATGGAACTTCATTAAGTAATTCTTTAAAAACAGATATCGTTACTAGAGAATTAGCTTTTATTGAAGAACACATTGGCAAATATCCACATGACAAACTTTTAGTAAACAGTATTAGTTATAGTAAAAATCCCATTTATGGTTTAAACCAATTACCAAAAATGTTTAATCCATTTTCTGGAGCTTTTGAATGGGATATAAAAATGTTTAAAGCATTAACTAGAAAATATTTAGAGAATACTATTATTGTAAACCGAAGAAAAGATGCTTGGATTTTAGATGGAATTCAGAACTTTTTAATGATAAAATATGTTGAGCAATATTATCCTGAAATTAAGGCATTGGGTAATATTTCTAAAATTTGGGGAGTACGAAGTTTCAATGTAGCTAAATTAGGTTTTAATGATAAGTACCCTTTTGTATATCAATTTGCAGCACGTAAAAATTATGACCAAGCGTTAACTACTAGGGCCGATTCATTATCTAATTTTAATAGAAAAATTGTCAATAAATATAAGGCAGGGCTTGGTTTACAATATTTAGATGAGTATTTAAATGATAGTATCGTTTTCAAAAGTATAAAACAATTTTATTCCGAAAGTTTGAATAAGGAAACTAACAGTAATTTGTTTCAAAGTATTATTACTGAAAAATCTGATAAGGATTTAAGTTGGTTTTTTGGTGACTATATTAACACTAAGAAAAAAATAGATTACACTATAAAGAAAATAAAACAAACCAAAGATTCTGTTGAAATTACGATTAAAAACAGAAGAAATATAACTGTTCCTATTGCACTCTATGGTATTAATAAAAAGGAAATTACATTTAGAAAATGGTTAACTGATATTGACTCTACCACTACCATTTCAATTCCAAAAGGAGACTATGACAGGTTATCATTGAATTACGAATATTTATATCCTGAATTAAATCTAAGAGATAATTGGAAAAATTTAAAAGGCTTATTAAATAAGCCAATACAATTTCGATTCTTTAAAGATGTAGAGAATCCTTATTACAATCAAGTTTTTTATAATTTTTATGCAGGTTACAATTTGTATGATGGTCTAATCTTAGGCCCTAGCTTATATAATGAAGCTATATTTAAGAAAAAGTGGTTGTATAAAATTACGCCCACGTACGGTACAAATAGTGGGAAAATTACGGGTGCAGCATCTTTTGTATATCAACACATACCAGAGGAGACTTCTGTATATAGGTATAGAATTGGAATTAGTGCTAGTAATTTTCATTATGATAAGAACTTAAGCTATGTCAGAATATCACCGTTTGCTTCAGTTGAATTTAAACGTAAAAGTTTACGTGATGTCGGCGGAAGTGCCTTATCAGCACGGTATGTAATTGTAAATAAAGAGATTCCTAAATTTGCACCCAAATTAGAATCAGACAATTATAATATTTTAAATCTTCGTTATGGCTATACCAAACCTGATATTATTCAAGACTTACGTTATAATGTAGATTTTCAGCTGGCTGAAAAATTCAGCAAGCTAGCATTAGACTTTAGATATAGAAAATTAACTGATACTCATAGACAGTATGATTTTAGGCTTTATTTTGGTACCTTCCTATCAAATAAAACAGAAAGCGATTTCTTCAGCTTTTCTTTAGATCGTCCTTCAGATTATTTATTTGATTACAACTTTTTAGGAAGATCTGAAAAATCAGGATTTTTAAGTCAGCAAATTATTATTGCAGAAGGAGGTTTTAAATCTATGTTTGATAACCCATATGCCAATCAATGGATGCTTTCTACTAATAATAGTATGAGTATTTGGAGTTGGATTGAAGCCTATGCGGATGCTGGTTTTTACAAAAATAAAAACAACCAAGCGTTATTTAGGTACGACAGCGGTATCAGATTAAACTTTGTCCATAACTTTTTTGAGGTTTACTTTCCGATACAATCTAGTTTAGGGTTTGAACCTTCTAGACCAAATTATGCCTCGAAAATTAGATTTGTAATTACATTAGCACCAGAAAAACTAATAGGATTAATAAGAAGAGGCTTTTTTTAATCTAAATACGCGTTAAACATCCAAGATTAATCTTTTACACAATTTGTATCCAAATGCAATTTTCAAGTGTCTTTAACTAAAAACAGACAGCTTATTTCATTTGACATTCTGCTATAAAAATCGTACTTTTGCGAGACTCCAATAAAAGTAATATATGTCAGAAAAAACCTTAGAACCAGAGCATAAATTGTCGTATGAAGAATTTAAAAAAGAAATTCTTGAAGATTATAAAATTGCGGTTATTAGCAGAGAATGTAGCCTATTAGGTAGAAGAGAGGTGTTGACAGGAAAAGCTAAGTTTGGTATTTTTGGAGATGGAAAAGAAGTGCCACAATTGGCATTGGCAAAAGCCTTTAAAAATGGAGATTGGCGTTCAGGTTATTATCGCGATCAAACTTTTATGATGGCAATTGGAGAATTAACACCAGCACAATTTTTTGCGGGGTTATATGCTCACACTGATATTGAGGCAGAACCTTATTCAGCAGGGCGACAAATGGGAGGACATTTTACTACACATTCCCTTAATGAAGACGGCTCATGGAAAAACCTGATGAAGCAAAAAAATGTTAGTGCAGATATTTCACCAACATCTGGACAAATGCCACGTTTACTTGGGCTGGCACAAGCATCTAAAATGTTTAGAGAAATTCCTGAACTTAAAAAGTACAATACCTTTTCTAATAACGGTAACGAAATAGCTTGGGGTACAATTGGTAATGCAAGTACATCTGAAGGTCATTTTTTTGAAACTTTTAATGCCGCAGGTGTTTTACAAGTACCTATGGTTATAAGTGTATGGGATGACGAATATGGTATATCAGTTCATGCAAAACATCAAACCACAAAAGAAAGTATTTCAGAAATTTTAGAAGGGTTTCGCCGTACAAATGATGTTGATGGTTACGAAATTTTTGTAGTCAATGGATGGGATTATTCTAAACTAATCGATGTTTACAATGAAGCCTCTACTATTGCTAGAAAAAATCATGTCCCTGTTTTAATACATGTAAAAGAGCTTACGCAACCTCAAGGGCATTCTACATCTGGATCTCACGAAAGGTATAAAAGTGCAGAACGCTTAGAATGGGAAGCAGCACATGACTGCAACGCTAAAATGAAGGAGTGGATACTTGATGTTTTTGAAAATGAAGAGGAGCTTATTACTATAGAGAAAAATGCTAAAAAAGAAGTTAGTGCAGCTAAACGATCCGCTTGGACTGCTTACTCGCAAGGTATTATTTCAACACAAAAAAAAGTAGTTTCTTTATTAGATAATTTAGCTAACGAAAGTGAGAATAAACCTTTTATTGCAAAACTAAAAAATGATTTAGAAACGTTAGAAGCCCCCTTAAAAAAGGATATTTTATCGACAGCAAGAAAATGCTTGGTTTATGTTAGAAACGAAAATATCAACTCCAAAGCTCCATTAATTAATTGGATTAATAGTTACGAAAAAGAGCAGCAATATAATTATAGCACACATTTGTATAGTGAATTCAAAAATACTGCCACATCTATAAAGGAAATTAAACCTACTTATGCCAAAGATGCAGAAATTGTTGATGCTAGAATTGTATTAAGAAATAATTTTGATAATATTTTATCAAAACACGATAATGTACTTATTTTTGGAGAAGATGCGGGTAAAATTGGTGATGTAAATCAAGGCTTAGAAGGTTTACAGCAAAAATATGGTGAATTAAGGGTTGCTGATACCGGTATTAGAGAAGCTAGTATTATGGGACAAGGTATTGGTATGGCCATGCGTGGATTAAGACCAATCGCAGAAATTCAGTATCTCGATTATTTATTATATGGATTACAAATTTTAAGTGATGATTTAGCCACATTGCGTTATAGAACGTTTGGTAAACAAAAGGCTCCTTTAATTATAAGAACTAGGGGACACCGGCTTGAAGGAATTTGGCATTCAGGCTCTCACATGGGAGCCATTACACACTTACTAAGAGGTATATACATTCTTACACCACGTAATATGACAAAAGCAGCAGGGTTTTATAATACACTGCTAAAAAGTGATGAACCAGCATTAGTTGTAGAAAATTTGAATGGTTATAGATTAAAGGAAAAACTACCAACCAACTTAGGTGAGTTTACAACGCCTATTGGGGTTGTTGAAACCATAAAAGAAGGCTCAGATATTACTGTAGTTTCTTATGGCTCTACATTAAAATTAGTTGAGGAAGCTTCTAAAGAATTATTAAAAGCAGAAATTGATATTGAAATTATAGATGCACAGACTTTACTACCGTTTGATTTAAATAAAGAAGTTGTTAAAAGTATTGAAAAAACCAACAGGCTAGTTATTATAGATGAAGATGTTCCTGGTGGTGCTTCGGCTTATCTTTTAGATCAAATTTTAAACAAGCAAAATGCATATCAATTTTTAGATAGTAAACCATTGACTATTACTTCAAAGAACCATAGGGCAGCTTACGGTACGGATGGTGATTATTTCTCAAAACCATCTATCGAAGATATTTTTGAAGCCCTTTATAATGTTATGAATGAGCTTAATCCATTAAAATATAAAAAATTATACTAAACTGCTCAACTTTTTTCTGTGCTTTAACTTTCATGTTTAGAAGTAATTATTTACTTTTGAACGCTGAATTATACAACTCTAAATAAAAACAAATGAAATTCGCTAAAATTCTAATCACATTTCTCCTTTGTGTATCTACAACGGGTATTATTTTCGCTCAAGAAGAGGAAGAAAAAGGCTCCTTAAATAGTGGTACTATTGAAAGCCAATTTGATTATATGTATAAAAAATCTCCGAAATGGGAAGATTATCGCAGTGTAAAAACGAATAATCTTTTTAAATTTAAAAACAATGTGATTGATTCTTTAAAGCAAGCACGCAAGATTTATGCAGAAAGTCAAAACGTTGTTAGTGCTCAAAAAACGGAAATTGATTCACTTAATGTAAAATTAGAAGCCACAAAAGGAAACTTAATGGCGGTTACAGAAGAAAAAGATAGTATTAAGCTTTTGGGTATTCCTATGAGTAAAACGGGCTACAATACTATACTTTGGACAATTATTGCAGCATTGACTGGACTATTATTATTTTTTATAGGTAAATTTAAAAGAAGTAATACTATAACTGTAGATGCTAAAAAAGCTAAAGCTGAAATTGAAGAAGAATATGAAAGTCATAGACAACGCTCTATAGAACGTGAACAAAAATTAAGAAGAGAATTGCAAGACGAATTAAATAAACAGAAATACTCTGAAAATGCAACTAAGAAAAAATAATTAATTATTTTTTTAACATTTTATTATGCAATAAATCTGAGATTTAAGAGTTATTATTTTCTGTTGCTATGAATTAAGTTTTTTTAAATAATTTTTTTCGACCCGATTATTATTAAAAAAGATTTGAAAAAAATTAACATTACCTAGGTAGGAACAATACTACTTAGAATGTTTAATAACAAAAGAAACTAATTTAGATGTATAGAAAAATTCTTACCTTAACTATCAGTTTTATTCTAATTTTCCCTATTTACGCATGGGAAACTCCAATTTCATACAATAACGATACTGACAAACCGACTTCTAGTACAGAAAGTGCATTCACTTCTTATTCTGAAGATTTATACCAAAAAATTAACGATACTAACTTAGATTTTGAAGCTTTTAAACATGCTTTAAAGGGTTATGTTCAATTACAAAACAAACAACAACTTAAAAATTCTAAGTATTTAACTTTAATAGATATGAGTGTTTCTGCAAATACGGAAAGATTTTATCTTATAAACATGGAAACACAATCTATTGAGCATAAAAGTGTTGTTGCTCATGGTGAAAAGTCAGGTTTAGAATATGCCAAAAAATTCTCAAATAAAGTTAATAGTCATCAATCGAGTATTGGTTTTTATAAAACTGCAGAGACCTATAGTGGTAAACATGGACTTTCTTTACGTTTAGATGGATTAGAATATTCTAATAATAAAGCAAGAGAACGAGCTATCGTGATACACTCTGCTGATTATGCCAATCCTGATTTTATACAATCTAATGGTAGGTTAGGAAGAAGTTGGGGATGTCCGGCATTACCTGATAAAGATTATGCCGTAATTATTAATAAAATTAAAGAAGGTAGTTGTGTGTTTGTATATTATCCACAAGAACAATACTTATCTAAATCTAAACTTATTTCGATTGAAAATATTTTAGATACAAAAAACTAATAAAATAGACATAACTTATAATTTTTAAAACAGCTTAACTTTCGTTAAGCTGTTTTTTGTATATCTAATTTCTATATATTGTTAATTGCCATACTCCTAATTAGCTTTTTATCTTCGCCATAAACGTCCTTAAAAAAAGTAATTTTGCCTGAACTATCAGCTTCTACAGATACGTAATATAAAAACACAGGTACATTCTTTTTCATAGGCATCCACTTTTCTTTTCTCTTTTTTATATATAAATTCACCGTATCCATAGTGTAGCGATTCTCGTCCTTTTCTAACAAATAATCTGCTAAATCTAATGCATTTTGTACTCTTACACATCCATGACTATACGCTCTAATTTCCCTATTAAAATAAGATTTTGAAGGTGTGTCATGTAAATAGATGGCATCCTTATTAGGAAATATAAACTTCACATAACCTAAGGCATTTATTCCGCCTCCTTGTTGTCTAAAAGAATAATTAAAATTAGCTTTATTCACTTCACCCCAATCTACAGAAGTAGGGTCAATTTTTTTTCTATCCTTGCCAATAACCTCAAAATTATTTCTTGTTAAATAAGTAGAATCTCTTTTGGCTTTAACTAATATTTCTCTAACAGATATGGTCTTAGGAACGTTCCAATAAGGATAGGCTATTATATATTGTAAAGAATCTATTATTTCTGGAGTTCGGTTTTTTACACTTCCAACTACAACATTAAACTTTTTAGATAATTTATTATCATTAACAACTCTTAATTGGTAAGATGGGATATTCACAAATAGATAATCTGCTGGCCAATTTTCTTTCCATCTCCATCTTTCTAAACTCGCTTTTATTTGTTGGTAATATTCATAAGGACTTACAGATAATGCTTTCGCCGTATTTGTACCTATTAAACCATCTGACTTTAAACCATGATCTAATTGAAATTTTTCTATTGCACTTTGGTAAAGAGAATCTTTATGTTCTTCTGTTAAATAATTATGCAAAACTAGAGCCTTTTTGGCTTGAACAACTGATTTTATAGAGTCTTGTCTAAAGTTTACAACTGCTACTGCTTCTGTGGACAAACTAGCATGTTCCAAATATTTTGCCAATCCTTTCTGCAAATTTATGTATTCCGGTTGTTTCGGCTGAAAATCAATCAATTTTTCTATTAAGCTATCTTTCTCATAAGCAACCTGTAAGTATTCTGGTAAATTGATATTAAATTTTTTGCGTGGTAAAATAGACACCTCGTTTAAAGAATCTAAAACACCATAATTTAAATGCCTACCAAATCTCATATACTCATAAGATAAAAGCACCTCCAATCGGCTTAACAAATCATATCTACTTTTTTTATCGGCCATACCATCAATTTCTTTACGAATTTCTCTTAATTCGTTAATTGGATATAACCTCGTGTCTAGTCCATACGCTTTAGCATCTGACAAAGTTTCTAATAATTTACTTCCATCTTTATTTAAAGTGATAGAGTCAGATACCCATAATGTAGAGTAATTGACATTCGTATAAAGTGTTTCTAACCATTGTAAGCTATCAACTCTAATTTCATTTATTTTGTCCGTAATAATCGAATTACGATTAGATGCAAAGAACTGATTAAACCCAGCTCTATAATCTGTTTTGGGAATTTCTATGTTCTTTGTTTGGGTCTTTTCTGCACAAGAAGTTAGCATAACCAGAACACAGATTACGAGAATATTTAAGGTCTTTTTCATATAAAAACTAAGTCGCAAATTTAACAAATTAAATTGCACATAATTCTCGTTTATTATCTTTTTCATACTTGTAGGTTTATTGATACTACAAATCTATACAAGAATCAAACCAAAAAAAGGACACTATACCGTAATAATACTATCCCTGAATACAGGGTGTGTAGAAAATTTAATAATTTTATTTTCCAATTAAATATTTACCTACTACACATTCCAAACATCTTTGCTTTATACAATAACTATTTTTTAATTGTAATAAAGCTTGACTTTCTAATGCTGACTTAGATGAAATTTGCAATTGATCGAACTTATTTATTATGCCATTTACCTCAGGCTTCAATTGTCTAATAGCTTCTAATATCTCAGATTCATTTAATTTACCAATAGACTTTAAATAGATGAATTTCAAGGGTATAATGGTATTAATCAATAATAAATCAATGAAAGATTTTGAAAGCTTTTTACTACTCATTTTAGATTGTGAAGTAAAGGAATAATGCGTCTTCCAAAAGCTAGCTAAACTAATATTAAATAACTTATACATTTCTTGAATATCCGTAATTGAAACAATTTCAGAAAATAAACTCTGATGCTTATTGAATAATACCGCTAATTGTGCAATACGAATTGTAGGAAAATTATTGGGTCTTAATCTAAAGAATTGAAATGGTGTAACTATTTGATGTGATAACTTAAATTTGGATTTCAAGAAACTGTATTCATTCTGTAAATTGATATAATATGGATCTTGAATTTCATCAGCTAATAAATTAGCTTGACCAAATAACAATGCTTCTAGTGAAATTAAATTATTCGATTGCTTTCTAACAATGGTGTAATCCAGTTTATTGGCAAGATTAAAAAAAGCATCACCATTAACTTTTAGTCCAAAATTTTTCGCTAACATTTTAAACAAAACAGCTTCCCAATCATTTTTAGAACTTACTAGCAATTGTTCAATAAGTTTAGATTTTTCTTCTAAACGTTCAATATATAAACGTTCTAACCAATTTGTTAATTGAAATTTACCTACATCTTTAATGTCATTCTCACAGTTTATCCATTTATCTTGTGATGAAAATAATTGATGATAATTATCTAGAATATCTTTTTGAGTATAATTTTTTAATTCTAATGTAGGTATTACGCTATTGTCTTTTCTGTGCACATCAACATCATGTTGCCAAACAACATGTAAAATAGTATTATCATAATTACTATCCTTTTCGTGACCATGCACGTACCAATCTGAAGATTTGATATGAATTTCTACATTCCCTGCCCAAAGTTGATCTCCAATATTCAATTTTGCATTAAAAAAATCAGAACCTGAATTAAAATTATGATCGCCACTATTTATAATAACTACTGTTTCTTGCAAGGTAGTTCTTAAATTTTCAGTCGAAAATAATTTGTACTTCCATATATAATGTAGAAAATCTTCTTTAAACATTTAGCTCGTTGTGATTTATCAATTTTTAAATTACGATATTATTCATTACTTACATTGGCAATCTAGTTTAAGAGTTTATCTTCAAATTATCAAATTAGCTACAGTAAAATTAATTCCTTAAAGCTAACGTATTGCAGAAATCACATCGTATTTGGTAATGATTTGATATGTACCGTTTTCTAAATCAACTAACACCGCTTTATTATCTTTATCTATTAAATTAGAAATTTTGTCAATCGATGCATCCTTATTTACAATAGGGAATGCTTTACGCATTACTTCCTTTATTGGTTTATCTGCTATATTTTTATCTTCAAAATAAAGTCTGAATAAATCACTTTCATCTATAGATCCCACAAAACCATTTTGATCTTCAACAGGAATTTGAGAAATATCATGCGTACGCATCCGCTCAATAGCATGAGAAACAAGCTCTTCAGTTTTAGCAGTTACGAGTTGGTTACCAACTCTGTCTTTAATTAAATCTATAGCTTTGGTAATTTCTTCATCTAAAAAGCCTCGTTCTCTCATCCAATCATCATTAAACATTTTACCAACATAACGACTACCATGATCATGAAACAATACCACAACTACATCTTCCTTTTTAAAATGTTTCTTAAGCTGTAATAACCCCTTAATTGCAGACCCTGCTGAATTCCCACAAAAAATTCCTTCTTCTATTGCCAACTTTCTTGTAAAAACGGCTGCATCTTTATCAGTAACCTTTGTAAAACCATCTATAATATCAAAGTTAACATTCTTAGGTAAAATGTCTTCTCCAATACCTTCTGTAATATAAGGATAAATCTCATTCTCATCAAAAATACCAGTCTCATGATATTTTTTAAATACTGATCCATAGGTATCTATTCCCCAAATTTTAATATTAGGATTTTTCTCTTTCAAAAATTTCCCCACTCCAGAAATTGTTCCTCCTGTACCAACACCAGCCACAAAATGTGTTATTTTACCGTCAGTTTGCTCCCATATTTCTGGTCCTGTCTGCTCGTAATGGGCTAAACTATTAGAAGGATTATCATATTGATTTACGTACCAAGAATTTGGTGTTTCAGTAGCTAATCTTTTAGAAACAGAATAATAAGAACGAGGATCATCAGGTTCGACATTAGTAGGGCAAACAATTACCTCTGCTCCTACTGCTCTTAAAATATCCATTTTTTCTTTGGATTGTTTATCACTAATTACACAGATTAATTTATAACCTCTGACTATTGCGACTAACGCCAACCCCATCCCTGTATTACCAGAAGTTCCTTCTATTATAGTACCTCCAGGTTTTAATCTTCCATCAGCTTCAGCGTCATCAATCATTTTTAATGCCATTCTATCTTTTACTGAATTTCCTGGATTAAAAGTTTCGACTTTAGCCAATATTAATGAATCAATTTCTTCAGTAATACTATTTAACTTTACTAATGGTGTATTACCAATCGTTTCTAATATATTTTTTGCGTATTGCATTTATTTTTCTATTTAATTGTGGTTTTTTCAACTAGTAATGAGTTGATAAAGTTATAATTATTGTGACTTAAAAATACAAAAAACAAGTTTTAAATCGTAATTCAAAAAATCTGTTTTATTTTTTATCTAAACATTTTAGGAAAAGTATCTTCTGGAGGTTTAGAAAGTATTGTCAATCTGAACATAGATCGTAAAAAACCTAGCCCATATCCAAAAAACATTACTAACGTAGCTGCAATGCTTAAAAGGGCCACCATCACATTCTTATTCTTAAATAAAGCATCAAAAAATATTAAAATAAAATAACCGGTAAAAAATAAAATAAACCAAGTAAAATGAAATAGAAGTCCTATCAATGACAGCAATAAACTAATTACAAAAATACTGGGAAACCAATAAGTAATCTTCCCCGTATTTGGATGAAGTCTATTTAATATTGGTCTCGCTGCACCGAAGTTAAATGTTTGTCTAAAAAAACTAGTCCAATTTACACGTCTTTTATGATAAACATATGCATCTTCAATAAACTGCGTTTCAAAATTATTTTCCCACAATCTAAAAGTTAAATTTATATCTTCTCCAAAATGTAAAGCACTAAAACCACCAGTTTCCAAAAATGCTTTTTTTGAAATTCCCATATTAAAACTTCTAGGTTGGAATTTTTTCAAGTTTTTATTTCCTCGAAGTCCTCCTGTGGTTAATACAGAAGTCATAGCGTAATTTATTGCTTTCTGTATTCTTGTAAAAGAAGGATGTGCTGCATCAGCACCACCAAATGCGTCTGTGTAATCGCTTAGTAATGTCTCTAAAACTATGGTCAAGTAATTCTCAGGTAAAATACAATCAGAATCTAAAATGATATAATAATTACCTGTAGTTTTTTGCATACCGAAATTTCTGCTTAAACCAGGCCCTGAATTATCCTTAGTCAAATAGTTAATGTTCAGTTTATCCTTAAACTTACCAATTATATGTTTAGAGGTTAGATTTGAACCATCCTCTACAACTACAACCTCAAAGTTTTCTTTAAATTTCTGAGCAACGAGACTAAGCAAAAGCTCGTCAAGTTCATCTGGACGATTATAAACGGGAATTATTATTGAAAATTGAAGATTCAAATAGTTAATTTTTTATATCTCAAAGATAAGGATTGCATTTATATATTTTGGACATAAAAAAAGACTCTCGAAATTGAGAGTCTTTTACATATATTATCTAAATCTAATTATTTCTTGAGTATTTTAAATGTTCCTATACTACCCCCAACCATAGCTTTCACAAAATAAGTTCCTGCTGGTAATTGGTCTAAACTTAATTCAGCTTGTATATCATTTTGATGTACTCTCTTAATTTCTTTACCTAAAACAGAATACAAACTAATTTGCTGAATATTTTCATTAGCTCTCATTTTTAAAACCTTATCCACTGGATTTGGATAATAAGAAAAGCCTTTAGCTAAAATTTTATCTATTGATAATGTTGAAGATGTTATGGCTAAGTCGAAAGTTCCTTCAGACCCATTCACAGTTCCACTAGGATATGCTATATTAATATAATAGGTTGTACCTAGTGTTGAACTAAAAGTAACTCCTTCGGTAACTCCTATTGCTCCTCCATTACTATCATCTACACAAGAAAATGTACCGCAAGTCCCCGTGTAAATCGCAATAGCCAAATTCCAAGAATCTGGATCCGCTGTTATAGAAATAATTCCTCCATCACCAATTATTTTATACCAAACACCGTCATTCATTGCTATACAACCAGTTGCAGTAATAAAACCTGCATTGTTTGTAGCTGAAGTTGCATCATAATTAACATTATGAGGTAGACTACCAATTGATAATGCATTACTACAATCGTCATTAGTTGGAACAATTGAAGCAGAACCAATACATACGTCAAAAGTTGTTGTAGCACCAGTTGCTGTAGAATTACTATAGATACGAATAAAATAAGTATTTCCAACTGTTAAACTATTCAAATTAATAATATTGGGATCACTACAATATATAGGGGTGTCTGTTGCTGTGGCAGGACAATTCCCAGAAACTCCACCATTATATATATTTGAATATAAATCCGTTGTACTTCCAGCAATATTTGATATTTTAACTCTATGAGATGTATTAACTGCAACAAATTTAAACCATACATCATCATTTGCTTTTGAGACAACACTTGGGCAACTTCCACCTAATCCATCTGATACTATTGAAGATGCTGTTGCATCTACTAAAGTTCCAGAAGATACAGTTCCACACAAATAATTAGGGTTTACCGTTAAAGTTGTCGCATTAGCACAATTATCATTAATCGGAGGTGCAATAATATTCTCAATTTCATTTACATTCGCCTGTACTAACCCCGTAAATACGAAGAAAAACGCGATTAAAAATCCGTATGTAGTTTTTCTGTTCATAATTTTATTATTAAAATAGGTTGCTAATACCCCTAACGATTGATTTATCAAAAAATTATAAAAAAATGCTATAAAAGGTATTATTATTTATCTATAATTATTAAAATGTTACTCTTTTATAAAATATTCCATAACTGATTGACTGACACCCATATTAGAAAAACCGCCATCATGAAACAAATTCTGTAATGTTACTTTTTTTGTTAGGTCAGAGAATAAGGAAATTGTATAATCGGCACACTCTTGTGCAGTGGCATTCCCTAAAGGTGACATTTTTTCTGCATATGCAATAAACCCATCAAAACCTTTTACCCCTTGACCTGCTGTCGTAGGTGTTGGAGATTGAGAAATAGTATTGACCCTTACCTTTTTATCTGAACCAAAATAATATCCAAAACTACGGGCAATAGATTCTAAATATGCTTTATTATCTGCCATATCGTTATAATCAGGAAAAACACGCTGTGCGGCCATATATGTTAATGCCACAATAGACCCCCACTCGTTCATTGCATCTTTTTTGTATAAAACACTCATTACTTTATGAAAAGATACAGCGGAAACGTCCCAACCTTTTGCCGTAAAATCATAATTAGATTCCGTATAAGGTACCTTTTTCCTAACATTAACAGACATTCCAATAGAATGCAACACAAAGTCCAATTTTCCTCCTAAAATTTCTGTTGCTTTTTCAACCAAATTCTCCAAATCTTCTATTGAAGTGGCATCTGCAGGTATAACTTCAGAATTCGTTTTTTCAGCTAACTTATCAATTTGCCCCATTCTCATTGCAATTGGAGCATTGGTTAACACAAAAGTAGCCCCCTCTTCATGAGCTCTTTCTGCTGTTTTCCAAGCTATAGAATTTTCATCTAATGCTCCAAAAATAATTCCTCGTTTTCCTTTCAATAAATTGTACATATAAAGCTTTTATTATATCTGTTTTAGAAAGTGCAAAATTAATGTAATATTCTTTAATTATTAAGCCAATCAATCAATTTCTTGATCTAGTAATTGCTTCGCATGAACAATAGCAGTTTCCGCTATATCTTTCCCACTTAACATCTCTGCAAGCTCTTGTATACGCTGTTCTTGAGATAAAATTTTAATATTGGTTAACGTTTGTTTATTCTTATCCGTTTTATAAACTTTATAATGATATTCACCTTTTGCTGCTATTTGAGGTAAATGTGTAATTGCAATAACTTGCATATGTTTACTCATCGTCAACATGACCTTAGCAATTCTATTTGAAACTTCTCCAGATACACCCGTATCTATTTCGTCAAAAATTATAGTTGGTAAATTGGAATAATTACATAAAATAGATTTAACAGCTAACATAATTCTAGACATTTCACCTCCTGAAGCAATTTTCTTGAGTGTTTCATAATTACTACCTTTATTTGTAGATATTAAAAAATCTAGCTCATCTTTACCGTTACTAAAAAACGCTGTCCCTTTTATTAAATCAATTTTAAAAGATGTATTGGGCATTTCCAAATTCTTAAGTAATATTCCTAATTGTTTAATTAATTCTGGAATTGCTTTCTTTCTACTATGATGTAAAATATCAGAACACTTATCTAGTTTTTTCTCAACCTCTAAGATTTCAATTTTCTTTGCTTTTACAATCTCTTCAGCATTTTCAACTGCACTTACTTTTATCTCTAAAATTTGCTTTTTCTCTAGCAGCTCATTTATAGTAGCTACTTGATGTTTTTTTTGTAAATTATATAGTAATTGAAGACGGTCATTATATTTTTCAATTTCTTGCGGACTATAATCTACACCATCGTTACTATTTTCAAGTTCTTTAGTTATATCATCAAAATCAATTTTTAAACTTGATATTCTGTATGACAAATCCTCAAACGTTTTACCATACTTAGACAGCTTTTGAATGATATTTACATAATTTAACAATGCATCACTTAAACCGGAATCTTCTAAATCAACCAAATTCTGAGCATCTGTCAAGAGTAATTTAATCTCTTCAACATGATTGAGTTTTTCTAAAGTTTCTTCCAAAAATTCCTGTTCATTTTCTTTAAAATCAGCTTCAATTAATTCATCTAATAAAAATGAATTATAATCATGTTGACTTTGAGCTTCAACCTGACGTTTTTCTATTTCAACTAATTCTTTTCGTAGCTTTTTATAAATTTTCAATCCTTTTTTAAAGGAAATTAATGTTTTGGTGTTACCCGCTAAAGCATCGATTACTAGAAATTGAAAGGCATTATCTGCCAATTGTAATGTTTGATGCTGTGAATGCAGATCAATCAATTTATCACTTAAACTAGTAAGTACAGAGAGCGTTGTTGGAGTATCATTAATAAAAGCTCTTGACTTACCACTTGGTAAAATTTCACGCCTAATAATTGTTCGCTTTTCAAAATCGAGATCATTAGTCTCAAAAAATGATTTTAAATCGAATTTATCGATTAAAAATTCACCTTCAATAACACATTTCTCATCCTTTATTTTTAGGCTTGACAGGTCAGCTCGCTTTCCTAATATGAGTCCTAATGCTCCTAATAAAATTGATTTCCCTGCCCCAGTTTCACCAGTTATAATAGAGAAACCATCTTGAAAACTCACTTCTAAATAATCAATTAGGGCATAGTTTTTAATGGATAATGATGCTAACATCTTGTAGTTTAGTGTTTATATTTATTAGTCATTTATCTACACAACTTATTCAACCAAAAAACTAATAGTATTGAATTTTTTATATTTAATTCTATTAGATATAACTGTTTGAAATCGGCTTCAAAATTAAGCCTTTTTTGTTGAATTGATTTAAAGTTTTTTTGTTTAAGAAATAATAAAACTTGTTCTCAAAATATAACAAAATTACAGTTAATAATTCAAAAAAATTAAGATTTTAATTCCCCACTTGAACCATTTATAGATGGTATTAATTCAAAAATATTAGTTGGTGCCAATGATTTCTCAATGGTATGTGATACATAAAGTATTGTAATTTCTGTTTTTTCTAATAATGTATTAATAAGCTCTGTAACCAAATTGGTATTCTCTTGATCAAGCCCTTCTACGGGTTCATCTAAAATTAACAATGGTGGCTGTTTCACTAATGCTCTAACTATCAACACCAACCTTTGCTGCCCTAGTGTCAATCTATTAAAATAGGTGTCTTTTAAATGAGTCATTTTAATAATCTCAAGCCATTGTTCTGCTTTGTGTTGCTGTAAATCTGACGGTTCTTTATATAAACCAATGGAATCAAAAAAACCTGATAAAATCATCTGACCAACGGTTTGATTTCTTTTAAACAACTCTGCTATATTAGTCGAAAAATGACCTATCCTGCTTTTGATATCCCAAATACTTTCGCCAGTTCCCTTCTTTTTGTCGAATATATAGATGTTTTGACCATACGCTTTTGGATTATCACCTGTTATTAAAGATAGAATAGTGCTTTTTCCAGATCCATTTGGTCCAATTAATTGCCAAAATTCACCCTTTTTAACATCCCAAGTAATATCCTTTACAATTACCTTTTCATTGTAACTTACGGAAACCCCTTCAAATTTTACAATACTTTTATAATCTTGATTAAATGATAATAAAGAGCTTGGAATTACGGAATTTAAAGTGGCCCTTTTTATTCTAGGTGTTTTTTTAATTTCTGAAAACAATAAATTATTATTTTCTAAATACCATTTTTCTTTTATAAATGGAAGCATATTTTCTTCTCGATTTGCCAATTGAATAATTGAAATTGTTTGAGACAACTCTAATAGCTGATTTCCTAAATCTATTCTTGATTGATGATCCAAATGATCAAATGGGTTATCAAAAATAATATAATCAGGCTTTTGAGCTAAACAATATTTTAAAAACGCTTTTCTTCGTTCTCCAGAAGAAAAGGTATTCAATTGTCTCTTTTCAGATGTTGTTATTTCTATAGTATGATACCGATGTTCTTTGGCAATAAAATCAGCAATTGCAATGTCAGAAAACAATATCCCTTTCGATTTATTAAATACTGCTAATTGTCCGTATATTCTTTGTGATAAAATTTTATTAATCAATTCCTTTTTATTGACTCGATTACTAATTAATATGGCGAAGTGCTGTATAAATTTCAATGCTTAAGTACTTTTCTATGTTTTGTGAATATTAACTCGAAAATTATTGACCGTCTAATTATACAGACCTGTATTTCCTTTTGCTAATAAAGGCAATAAACTTTTAACAATTTCAGGATTTTCTTTGGCAATATTTTTCGTTTCCCAAGGGTCCTTATCATGATCATACAATTCCAATGTAGGCTCTTCAGTTCTCCAATATTTAGTAAGTCGAAATTGGTTGGCTCTCATAGAAATTCCATTATTAAAATAACTATAAGCTACATTATTTTGAAGACTATCAGGGTTCGAAATAGTATTTACGAGACTTTGTCCATCAAGTGGGTAATTAGCAGAAATTCCACATAATTCCATTAAGGTTGGGTAAATATCTACTGATTCTACAATTGCATTCACCTTTTTTTCTTGTGACAATTTTCCTGGTACTTTTATGATAAGAGCACTTCTTAAGGCCACATCAAACAGCGTGTGTTTCCCCCAAACTAAATCATTTCCCAAATGCCAACCATGATCGCCCCAAATTACAACAATTGTATTTTCATCCAAACCAAGTGCTTTAATCTCACTAATAACTTTACCTATTTGAGCATCGACATAACTAACAGCGGCATAATATGCATGTGTCAATTTTTTCGAATATGCATCTGACAATGGCTTAGATAAACCAGCTTTTTCATCAGTAAGTTGATATCCATTAAACTCACCACTTTTCTGAAGACTTTTCTTATTTACATTTTCTGGAATAAATGGATTAGGTGCCAGTGGAATATCATTCCTATCGTAAAGATTCCAATATTTTTTTGGAGCATTAAAGGGCAAGTGTGGTTTAAAAAATCCTACACCCAGAAAAAAGGGTTGATTCTTATTTTTTAATTCCTTTAATTTAGAAATAGCCAACTCGGCAGTTAGTCCATCAGGATAACCTTCATCCTCTACATCTCCAGATTCATACGGTTTAACCTGTCTTTTAAGACTCTGTCTATTCTCACCATTGGCATAAGCAAAAAAGGCATTCCATCCCGTTTTCCATTTCCCACTATTGAAGAGAAACTCATTCCAACTATTTGGCATTTCTTTTATGGTAGATGGAGTTTCTTCATAGCCATATACCAAGCCATCAGCAGAATGACTCATTTTACCAATACCAACTGTATAATACCCGTTCTTTTTAAATTGATGTACAAAAGATTCTGGTTGAATCGTATCTGACTTATGGCCCATTTCACTTTCAAATGCATTATTTAAGAGATGAGATGTTTTTTTAGGTCTAAGACCAGTCATAAGACTATATCTTGATGCTCCACATGTAGGAACCTGTACATAATGGTTTGTAAACACTAAACCTTCTGAAGCTAAATTATCTATGTTAGGCGACTTTATTATGGTATTACCATAACAACCCAATTCTGGACGTAAATCGTCAACAGCTATAAATACAACATTTGGACTATCTTTTGTTTTTGGTGAGGTATTTTTATTCCCTGTCTTACTTACACAACTTGATACTAACAAAATTATGAAAATGACTAATACTCTTTTTGAAATTATTTTTAAGTACAAAATATATGAGAAGATCAAATTAAAATTGAATTATTACGCTAAGATAAGCATAAATACAATTTTTAATACTCTAAACAGGAAATACAATTAATATTTTAGATTTTAATTTGATCCCATTTTTCGTTATACGAAGGATAAATTTTAAGTAAAGTCTCTTTAAGTTTTACGGCGTTAATTCGTGGGCCATCTGAAAATATATCAACAATTTCATCCGATTTAGTATCCATAAAGACTCGTAATAAAAAAGCATTGGGGCGAGTATTATAAATATTATTTAAAAGCAAAACCGCATCACTAATATTTGATTTGGCTGTTTTCTTATCTTCACTCATAATATCTAATCCATCTAAGTGATATTTATAAAGTGCAGTTCTAAAGTCCTTATACGTTGGAGATAAAATGTTCTCGTTTAATTGATATCTCGTATTATTACCATCTATTCTATTCCAACCAGAAAAACCTCCTTGTTGAGCAAGGTTTATTACTTTTTCAGCTTGTTTATGATATTCTTCACCACCATTAAGTTCAAAAGAGTCAGCATCAATACCCAATACTGTGTAAA
Organism: Aureibaculum algae; assembly: GCF_006065315.1. Taxonomy (GTDB): domain Bacteria; phylum Bacteroidota; class Bacteroidia; order Flavobacteriales; family Flavobacteriaceae; genus Aureibaculum; species Aureibaculum algae. The sequence goes on from NZ_CP040749.1 coordinate 3,707,504, forward strand.
CATAAAAAGTAAGAATAGAAACTAAATTAGATTGAAAACTATTTTCATTATAAATCAAGTTTTGAAATTCAGTATAATTAAAAGACAAGTTATTGTCTTTATAATTTAAAATGGGACTTTGATAAGTAGAGTTATATACTGGTCGTGTAGCAATAATGGAAATATTACCTTTAAAATCATTAGTAGAGGGTTGCTCTAATATGGTTAATGTAATGGCACAATTTATACGTTCTTGAGGTTTATAATTTTTATCAGTCCATTTTGTGTTATTAATGTAATCTGAAATAGAAGCCTGCAGATTATCGTATAATTGTTTATTACTACTTTGAACTTGATCTGAATTTACAATCACAAGAGCATTCAATTCTTGACTACTCATTTTAAAAGTAGCACATAAAAATAATGCAAATAATAAACTATGCTTGATGCTTTTTGAGTATTTCATTAAAAATATCTTTTGCGACTTCTGTTTTTGACTTTGTTTCAAAACTTTGACACTTTTCCTCAGTATCAATAAGCGTTATTTTATTGGTGGCTTTTTTAAAACCTGCTCCTTTATCATTTAGTGAGTTTAACACTATTAAATCGAGATTTTTACGTCTTAATTTACCTTTAGCATTTTCTAGTTCATTAGAAGTTTCCAAAGCAAAACCAACTAAAAATTGATTTTTTTTAGCTTCCCCAAGAGAAGCCAATATATCCTTAGTTGGTACTAAATTAATATTTAATACGGCATCTATCTTTTTTATTTTATCAACTGCAGCATGATCTGGTTTAAAATCAGCTACTGCTGCAGACAATATTGCTATATTACACGTTGCATAATGTTCATGTACCGCTGTATACATTTCTTCAGCAGTTACAACATCTATCCTCTTAATTAACGCATGTTTTATACTTTCATTGGATGGACCAGAAATTAAAATAACCTCTGCTCCTAGATTCGCAGCTTCTTTTGCTAATTCGAACCCCATTTTACCAGAAGAATGATTACCAATAAAACGAACAGGATCAATAGCTTCATAAGTTGGTCCGGCTGTAATAAGTACTTTTTTATTCCGTAAAGGTAATCCTGAAATTATATGGTCTTCAATGAAAGCTAATATATTTTCAGGTTCAGCCATTCTACCTTCACCTTCTAAACCACTAGCCAATTCGCCAACTTCAGCGGGAATCATAATATTTCCAAAAGTTTCTAATTTTTGTAAATTCTCTTTGGTTGAATTGTGTTTGTACATGTCTAAATCCATTGCCGGGGCAAAATAAACTTTACATTTTGAGGACAAATAAGTAGCTAGCAATAAGTTATCGCAAATTCCATTTGCCATTTTAGACATAGTATTTGCTGTTGCGGGAGCTATTACAACAAGATCTGCCCATAGACCTAAATCAACATGATTATTCCATACTTCATTCTCATCTTCTTTATCATAAAAAGTAGAATAAACTGGATTCTTGGAGAGTGTAGAAAGTGTGAGTGGAGTAACAAAATCTTTAGAAGCAGGAGTCATGACAACTTTAACATGAGCTCCTGCTTTTATAAAAAGTCTAACTAAGTAGGTGGTTTTATAAGCAGCGATTCCTGCGGTTACCCCCAAAAGAATATTTTTACCGCTTAAAACAGACATTATTACTTAGCTTCAGTTTCTTCTGGGTTTCTGTAGTAGATACCTCCATGTAACCACTCTTCAACTGCCATTGCAGTAGGCTTAGGTAATTTTTCGTAAAAACGAGAAACCTCAATTTGTTCTTTATTTTCAAAAACTTCTTCTAGGCTATCATTATGTGTAGCAAATTCTTCTAACTTATCAATAAGTTCCTTTTTAAGGTCTTCATTAATTTGATTAGCTCTTTTTGCCATAATCGAAATAGACTCATAAATATTATGAGTTGGTGCTTCAATTTTAGATCTATCATAAGTTATAGTAGTGATAGGTGCTTCAGAATTTTTATAATCCATTTTTCGTATATTTTGCGTATAGTTCTTTTAACTTTTCTAACTCTTTATTCAAATCTTCTAATTTAGAAGAAAACTCTTTTAACCTTTCTGATTCAGGAAAATTTTTCTTTAATCTATCATATGAAGCTGTCGCATTATTAATACGTTCTTCTTTTTTAAATTCTGCACTATTCATTGCCAATTTATAAGCTGCCAAAAACTTATAGGCCAATGCTTCTTCCTTATATTCAGTACCAAAATTATCTTCTATAAAAATATCAAAGGCCATAATTGCAGCTTGATATTTTTCTGTAATATAATACTGCTTAGCAATATCAAATGCTTTTTTCTCTAATCGTGTAGCTAAATCATCATAATACTGATTTGCTTCCTTAATTTTCTCAGATTCTGGAAATTTATCAATAAAATTTTGTAGAGCGGTTAATGCTTTATGTGTATTTGCCTGATCTCTACTTGATTTTGGCGAATCATAATAATAACTTTGTGCTGCTAAAAAAGTAGCATCTTCTATTTTCGAACTCGACGGATAGTTTCCAATAAAACGTTCAAAATAATAAGCTGCTAATTCATAACTTTTCGTTTTAAAATTTGCTTCACCCACCATATATTGGATACGTTCCATTTGAGGTTTTGCACCATATTTTGGAATTACCTTCTCAAATAAGTTAATGGATTTATTATAACTACCCTCTTCAAATAATTGAGTAGCCAATTTATACTGATCTTCAGTTGTGCCTTTGTTTAACACCTTATGGTATTCACTACAAGCGGAAAAAGTCACGGCAATGATGACCAATAAACCAAGTTGTTTTATTCTAAACATTTTGCAAAAGTACTTATTTAAAACTAATTAATAAAAACTATTTTTTAATAACTCTTCGTAGAGCATCGCTTTAAGCGAAAAACAAATGTAAAATTTGTTATTTTAATGTTAGAATAATGATTACTAAAACTTTGTTAATAGTACAAAACGTAACTTTAAGGTTGTATTTGAACTGAAGACTGAACCGTGAGTTGTTTTATATCATTATCAAATAAATACAACCCTCCTTTATCGTCACCAATCAAGTTTATTTTATCAAGAATATTTCTTGCAACAGCCTCTTCTTCAATTTGTTCAGCCACATACCATTGTAAAAAATTATGTGTTGCATAATCTTTAACTTGAAGACAAATATGTACCAATTCATTGATGGATTCAGAAACATGAACTTCATGTTTAAATAAGGTTTCAAACATTTCTTTAAAAGAACCAAACGAAGATGAAGGTGCGTTTAACTGAGAAACTTTAGCATGACCTCCTCTTTCATTAATATATTTTACCAATTTTAGCATATGTTGTCTTTCTTCATCAGATTGTGCATACATAAACTCAGCAACACCTTCTAATCCTTTTACTTCTGCCCAAGACGCCATTGCTAAATAAATTTGAGAAGACTCTGCTTCTATTGTTATTTGCTCATTAAGGGCTTTTTCTACTTCTTTAATCAACATTTTTTATCTATTTTTCTAAGTTTAACTTTATTAATAATTATCGATAAAGTTACTAATTTTTTCTTGTAATTCAGCACTAGCTTCTACTAAAGGAAGTCTTACTGTACATTCACAAATGGAACGTTTTTTTAGCAATGCTTTAATACCTGCTGGGTTACCCTCTTCAAAAATATAATATATACTATTCATTATTTTGAAATGCAACTTAGAGGCCTCCTTACTTTTACCTTCTAAAGCTAATTTTATCATTTTAGAAAAATCACCTGGAATGCCTTGACCAATTACAGTGATTACTCCAGCACCACCCATTAACACCATTGGTAACGCAACCATATCATCACCTGATAAAACTAAAAACCCTTCTGGTTTATTTTGCAGCAACATAAATGCCTGATCCATATCACCAGAGGCTTCTTTTACACCAATAATATTTGAACAATCAGAAGCTAATCTTAAGATCGTTTTTGGAGTCATGCTTACCCCTGTTCTACTCGGTACGTTATATATAATAATTGGTTTAGGACTTATCGCTGCAATCGCTTTAAAGTGCTGATAAATTCCTTCTTGCGTAGGTTTGTTGTAATACGGAGAAACTGAAAGTATAGCATCAAAAGCTGATAAATCCGTTTCTTCTATTTCATTAATAACAGCCTGTGTATTGTTACCTCCAATACCAATAACCAAAGGTAATTGACCGTTGTTTGTTTCAATAACTGTCTTTATTACTTTTTGTTTTTCAACATTTGTTAAGGTGGCTGGCTCTCCGGTAGTTCCCATTACCACCAAATAGTCAATATCATTGTCAATCTGAAAATTAACAAGCCTTACTAAAGCCTCATAATCAACTGATTTATCTACTTTAAAAGGAGTTACTAAAGCCGCTCCGGTACCATAAAATTGTGTCATTCTATTAAATTAAAAATCTGTAAATACTTTGCTAACTCATCGTTAAAAACATCAATTTTATTTCCTTCCACAGCAATGGTAAAATCATACAAATTTTGTAATTCTTCATTGGCAAAACTCACTTTAAATTTTGCTTTTGACCGCATTGATAATATATTTGTATAAATACTTGAATGACTACAATAATTGATTAACAAATCATAATCCGCATTTACGAAATCTAATACATTAGATGCTTTTGGTTTACCAAACATACCCAAATCTTTTTCAGTAAAAGTATTGTAATGTTGCGTTACAAAATCGTCTTTTAGGTTTTCAAAAATGATAATCTCTAAGCTTTTATGAGGCATTTTTAATTTCTGACTCAAGTTCCTAGAAATATCATAACCACCAAATAATCGCGAATCAGCTAAAACACCAATCGTTATTATTTTTTTCGGAATATTATCATTTGTACTCTTTAATTTTTTTAATTGTTTTTGATAATACTGTGCAGCTGTTTTCTTTTTTAAACCTGTAAAATTCATTGGTTTTTAACAATTGTAAGGCAAAATTAATAATTCGGGTTGTAAACTAATGGCAATGTATTCAAATTAAACGAATAGTTTATATACGTTAGTATTTAAACAAGTATAATAATTGAAAATTAATTATTTAAACGTTTATCCATCTTCTCTAGCAGTATTTTTGAAGCCGCATTAAAACCTTGTAGTAAGCTAACAGCTCCTTGAGCTTTCAATTGTAGATTCAAGGCTAATCTGTTCTTAAAATCTTCAGATTTAAAATAATCTCTTGCCTTTTGATTTTCTCTTCTCATATACATATCAGCGGCAAAATTGTAGTTCTCTTTCATGTTTAAGGTGTTTTCATAAACATCTTTTTCAATTTTTGTATTTAGGTCTATAAAACTTGAATTAATTTCATTGTACAATGCCAATCCATAAACCACAACAGAATCCTGAGCAATTTCTACATCATAACTATAATTTTTAAGAAGGTCATAGCCATTTTTAGTAATTGCTAATGGAATACCCGTAAAAATAATGGATTGTAGATCTCCATTCTTTTTATAAAAAAGATTTGTAATAGTATCACTAAGTGCCAATCTACCAACAGAATCTTGCTTTTTATAATATGTAATTATAAAGTCTGCTCTAGTGGTATCTCTAACAACATCACTTCTGAAAATATGTAAAATATTATCTAAATTTTTTGCTTGTTTTTTATCTTCACTCCAATCATTAATTGACAGAGCTATCAAAATACCAGTAACAACTAAAACAATTTCACCAAAAGCATACAATAAATATTTTCTAAAACCAGAAGATTTTACTATTTGTTTTCTGGCATTTGAAAATAATTTCATTCGTGTTGCGGTTGTACGTTTAGTATAAAAAAGTTTAGAGTAACTTATAATATTTCGCCAGATTCTTTCAGCTTTTCAGCATTTTCAGCAAGTTTTAATTCTTCAACAATTTTATGGATGTCTCCGTTAATAATATTACTTAAATCGTAAAGCGTTAGTCCAATTCGATGCTCAGTAACACGACCTTGGGGGTAATTATAAGTTCTAATTTTTGCAGATCTATCACCACTCGAAACCATACTTTTGCGTTTTATGGAGTCCGCAGCTTGTTTTTTTGCCAATTCAGATTCGTATAATCTAGAACGTAATACTTTAATCGCTTTTTCTAAATTTTTATGTTGCGATTTCTGATCTTGACACTTTGCCTCAATACCCGTAGGAATGTGTTTCAATTGAATTGCCGAATAGGTAGTATTTACACTCTGCCCACCAGGACCTGTAGATGTTGTTCTAATAATTTTCACATCTTTCATATCCAGTTCTACATCAAACTCTTCAGCTTCTGGTAAAACCATCACTGTTGCAGCGGATGTATGTACTCTACCTTGGGTTTCCGTTTGCGGTACACGTTGTACACGATGTACACCTGCCTCAAATTTCATATCACCATAAACATCATCACCTGATATACTAAAAATAACCTCTTTAAAACCACCTGAAGTACCTTCACTGACATCAACTAATTCGGTTTTCCATCCTTTATCAGAACAGAATTTCGTGTACATTCTATAAAGGTCTCCAGCAAAAATACTAGCCTCATCACCACCTGTACCCGCTCTAATTTCGACCATAACGTCTTTAGCATCTTCTGGATCTTTAGGTATCAGCATGTATTTTATATCTGATTCTAATTTTTCTAATTTCTCAGAAGCTTCCCCTAATTGCATTTGTGCCATCTCTACCATTTCAGCATCAGACCCATCATCAATAATTTCTTTTGCCTCCTCTACTCTACTCAATATAACTTTATACTCTTCCCCTTTATCTACAATAGTTTTAAGGTCTTTGTATTCTTTATTAAGTTTTACATATCGTTTCTGATCAGTAATAATATCTGGCTGAATAATTAAATCAGAAACTTCATCAAAACGTTGTTTTACAATATATAATCTATCTAACATCTACTGTTTTTTTTAAGAGCTAATTTTAATAAAATAGTAAATTTAGCCGATGACAAATTTAGTTAAATTTTAGGATAATTTTCAACTAAACTAAAATTCTAACCTTAAATAATTTAGAATATCTCTAAATTAGAAATTCTATAACAATATGTATTCAATTTTATAGTTAGAAATTAATAATTAATTAAATTTACGCTGCATTAAAAACTAAAATTATGAAAAAATTATCAATTCTGTTTATCGCTTTAGCAATGATAGCTACAAGTTGTGGCGACAAAAAGAAAGAAGATGTTAAAAAGGATGTAGAACAAGTAAAAGAAGAGGTAGTAAAAGAAACTACAACTACTGATGCTGCTTCTGATAAAGATACTCAAATAGCTATGGGTAAAAAACTGTTTACTGATAAAACCTGTACTACGTGTCACGCCTTAGATACTAAAGTTATTGGCCCTTCTTTAAAGGACATTGTAAAAATTTATGGCGAAAAAGATGGTAATATCGTTAAATTCTTAAAGGGAAATGCTGATGCAATTGTTGACACTGACCCTGGTCAAGTAGCTATAATGAAAGCAAACCTTGACAGTTTTGTGAAAGAAATGAGTGCTGAAGAATTACAAGCACTATCTGCTTACATGAGAGATGCTGGTAAATAAATAAGCATCTATTATTAAAAACAAAAAAGCATCTGCCTTAGGTAGATGCTTTTTTGTTTTACACAAGTTCGTCACTACTATTACCAATTTAATTATATTTGTTAGTGCTAACTAATACTTAAAAAAATGCGTTTATTTCTAATTGCTTTCTTATTTCTACTTTGCTGTAATTGTGCATCTGATAGAAAATCAGTTGATGATAAAATAAAAGAAGCCCCAACACGTGGAACATTAAGTTTAGACTCTCAAATTTTTCTTGGTAATAGACTCTTCTCCGAAAAAACGTGTATTACCTGTCATGATATTAAAAACAAGAAAATAGGCCCTTCTGTCCTAGATATTATGCGTGTTTATAAAGAAAAAAATGGAAATATCGTAGCCTTTTTAAAAGGTAAAGCTGAACCTATTGTAGATACAACTGCCAGCCAAGTTGCTATTATGCAAGATAACATCAATGGTTTTGTTAGAGGGTTGTCCGATGAAATGTTGAACACCATTGCCACTTATATGATGCATGTAGATGAATTACATACTAAATAGTAGCATTTGAAACTAATTTATAAAATTTATTTCTAATCAAACCCTTACCTTTGCAAAATGGCAAGAAAAAATAAGCATAAAATTTTTGAAGATATAGAAGTTCTTGATGCAGGAGCTAAAGGTAAATCAGTTGCTAAGGCACCAGATGGTAAAGTTATTTTTTTACCAAATGCAATACCTGGAGACGTGGTTGATGTACAAACTTATAAGCAACGTAAAGCCTACTACGAAGGCAAAGCCATTAATTTCAAAACCTATTCTGATAAAAGAACTATTCCCGTTTGTGAACACTTTGAAAACTGTGGTGGTTGTAAATGGCAACATATGAAATATGAAGATCAGCTGTTCTACAAGGAAAAGGAAGTTACTAATAATCTACAACGGATTGGTCATATCGAATTACCTGAAATTACACCCATTTTAGGAGCTAGCAAACATTATTTTTATAGGAACAAAATGGAATTTTCATTTTCAAGTAGTCGTTGGTTGACATTGGAAGAGATAAACTCTGATGTTACTATTGAAAATAAAAACGCACTAGGGTTCCATATTGCAGGCATGTGGGACAAAATATTAGATATTAATAAGTGTCATTTACAAGAAGACCCTTCTAATGATCTTAGAAATTCAATTAAAGAATTTGCCATAGAAAACAATTTAAGTTTTTTTAATCCACGTGAGCAAAGTGGGTTATTACGTACCATGATGGTTCGTATTTCTTCCAATGGAGAAATTATGCTAATTGTTCAATTCTATGATGATGACAAAGAAAAACGAGAACTGTTATTGAATTTTGTAGCCGAAAAATTTCCACTAATAACCTCATTACAGTATTTGGTGAATCAGAAAGCTAATGATACTTTTTATGATCAAGAAATAGTTTGCTTTAAAGGTCGCGACCATATTTTTGAGGAAATGGAAGGATTAAAATTTAAAATTAATGCCAAGTCCTTTTACCAAACTAATTCATCACAAGCTTATGAATTGTATAAAATAACGAGAGATTTTGCCAATTTATCTGGCAATGAAGTTGTATACGATTTGTATACCGGTACAGGCACCATTGCTCAGTTTGTTTCCAAGCAAGCAAAAAAAGTAGTAGGTATAGAAAGTGTACCTGAAGCTATTGCAGATGCGAAAGAAAATGCCAAAAATAACAACATCAGCAATACTGACTTTTTTGTTGGTGATATGGCTAAAGTTTTTACAGATGAATTTATTGCAAAAAACGGTAAACCAGATGTCATAATTACTGATCCACCAAGAGATGGTATGCACAAAAATGTTATAGAGCAGCTCTTAAAAATTGAAGCCGAAAAAATTGTATATGTAAGTTGTAATTCAGCTACACAGGCCAGAGATTTAGCCTTATTAGACGAAAAATATAAGCTTGTTAAAACACAAGCAGTAGATATGTTTCCGCAAACACACCATGTAGAGAATGTAGTGTTATTGGTTAAGCGTTAAATATAGCACCACTTCTTATTTCAGTGTTAAAATAAAAATTCCAAATAGTTACTTTTAAAGCAAACTATTTGGAATTTTAATATCATATATTCTCGTAATTCTACTATTTCAATAACTCAGTAACATCAAAACGATTAGAATAGTTAGGGTCGTAATGTACAAACTCAATTTCACCTTTTTTATTTATGATATATGTAGCAGGAACAGGTAAGACATTATTATTTTCAGCATTATATTCTGCTAATTTTTTCTGTGTAGCACTAAAGTAATTTGGAACACTTTTTTCGTTTACTTCAAAAGCCACTTTATAATTGTTCATTATTGTATTATCCGCATCGTGCAAAATAGAAAATGTACTTCCAAATTTTTCTGCAGTCTCTTTAGTTTTTTCAACCTTTTCAGGTGTAACTACTACAACAGCATATCCTTTTTCATTTAAGGCTTTTAAATTTTCTTGTAATGTTTTCAAGTGTTTTCTACAATGAGGACACCAATTACCTCTGTAAAAAATAAGAATAATTTTATTGTCCTCTAAAATTTTTGAAGAATTAATTTTATTGTCAAATTGATCGGTTCCGGTAATTAATGGAGCTGCATCTCCTATTTCTAAATGTTCAGCATCAATCTGCGAAAATGAAATTGTTGAAATAAATAATGCAATAACTAATGTTAAATTTCTCATGTATTTTATGTTTATTTTTTTATGTAGACGGAAAAAGAGACCAGCCTTACAAAAAAAATAAAATTGTGTATACTGCATCTATATAGTTCAATAATTTCTTAAATTAGGTTTATATAATTGGATATCGTTAACTACTAGGTATCGTAAAGATTTATGCCTTTAGATATGTAACAACAAAGGGTTATTAATAAAATTTATTCTACTTTTATATTCAAAATGAAGGTACATTTCAATTTGCAAATACCTTATAGGACACAAACATTTCTCATATGAAACGCAGAGTCTAGACTAAAAAATAATAAGCAAAATTTAAAAATAAGTTTTAATTCTATTCTCCAAACTATAAAGTTTGTAATTTTAAAAAAAATCAAGAATATGTAGAATACCAAATAATAGGTTTTGAATTTAATTATGCAATAAATAAGGCCCCACATAAAGAAATAAAAGAGCGTAATCAATTTTCAATTGAATTTTATTAGACATTCGTTAAGCTTCCAATTATGTTTCTAAAAACTTATTAATTAATACCGTAAATAAACTCTTTATAAAAGCTAATGAAAACCAAGTTACATATATTTAAAATTGTTGCTAAGCATTTAAGTTTCACAAAAGCTGCAGAACAATTATTTGTTTCGCAACCTGCTGTATCAAAAGCTATAAAAAATTTAGAAGAAGAATACAAAACCACATTATTTATTAGAAAGAGAAACTCAATTGAACTTACCACCGAAGGGAAGTCTTTCCTTTTATATACCAATAAAATACTTGCTATATATTCTGAAATGGATGAACAATTTCTTCATAAAAAAGAACTTTTTCCTGAGTTTATAAGTTTCGGTGTAAGTACCACTTTATCCAATTATATTATTCCGAAAGTAATTGCCAAATTTAGAGTTCAATTTCCACAAACAAAATTTGAAATAATCAGTGATAATTCATCCAACATTGAAGGGTTAATTTTAAATGATGAACTAGATTTTGGAATCACAGAAGGAAGCGTAACAAATACAAAACTACATTTTGAAAAATTTATTAAAGATGAAATTGTCCTCGTTACCAATTTTAATAATAATTCTTTCAAAAAAGGTAGTGTAGATATAGAAACCCTACAAAAAATTCCAATAATAGAACGCGAAAAAGGCTCTGGTACTAAAGACATTATTGATTCATTTTTAAAAGACAATAACATTAAAAGACTGAATAGTGTGGTCTCCTTAAATAGTACAGAAGCCATTAAAAATTATTTATACCATTCTGACGATTATGCTCTTCTTTCTATAAGTGCTATTAATAACGACCTGGTTAATAATAAATTAAAAATAATAGATATTAATAGCTCAGGTATAGAACGGTGGTTTTATTTTGTAAAAAGAACTGGCTATCAATCAAGTAATATAGAATATTTTGAAAAATTTATACGACACAGCTATAACTTTTAGTTATCCAAGATAACAAATCACTTTGCTTATTAGTTATTTGTTAAAATTATTTTTGTATCAAACAAAGTAAATTGATATGAAGACTATTTTCGCTAAAGCAGTCTACTTCCTTATAATCATTACTACTCTCTTAGGTGAAATAAATAGCCCATCCGCATTATTGTTAGGTTTTGTATTTGTACTTATTTTCGATAATCCATATAAATCGTATAGTCATAAAGCCATTCATTATTTTCTAAAAATTTCGGTTATTGGTTTGGGCTTTGGTATGGTCTTAAAAGAAACTCTAGTAGCCAGCAAAGAAGGATTCAGCTTAACCATTTCTACAATATTTTTGACCATGTCATTAGGCCTATTCCTTACAAGGCTTTTTAAATTAGATTTAAAATTAGGTTACCTTATAACCTCAGGCACTGCCATTTGCGGCGGTAGTGCGATAGCGGCAATATCACCAGTTATCAAGGCTAAAAGCAATACTATAAGTATCGCTTTAGGTATCGTATTTCTATTCAATTCTATTGCTTTGTTTGTTTTCCCTGCGATTGGTCATTTATTAAGTTTAACACAACAACAATTTGGTTTATGGTGTGCCGTAGCAATACATGACACCAGTTCGGTTGTAGGAGCCACAATAGGTTATGGAGATGAAGCCTTAAAAATTGCAACGACTGTAAAACTATCAAGAACCTTATGGATTATCCCTTTATCCGTGTTTTCAATGTTTCTATTTAAAACAAAAGGAGAACGCATAAGGATTCCTTATTTTATAATTCTATTTATCATTGCAATAATCATAAATAGTTATCATATTATCCCTGAACCAGCTACGCATATCATTGTTTTAATGGCAAAACGCTTATTAATAGTTACGCTCTTTATTGTAGGCTCGACAATTTCAATTAACGATCTAAAATCTTCGGGTATTAAACCGATTCTTTTAGCATTTACATTATGGGTATTTATTTCGTTTTATGCTCTCATTTATATTTTAAACTAACCCTATAATAATAACCTTATCTTAGATCGTTGTCTTTAGTTAAATTTTACTGAAACATACCTAGAAGAGCAACTTAACATACAGTTAAGGTGATTCAATTTAATAGCTCATACTATTTATACAATTACCCAATCCATAACCCATTATCTTATACCAAGATATTTTAATAATAAAAATATCTATAGGCTCTCAACCTAATATTTTTACTATTTTAGTATTCATGAATAAAATTGATATTAGAACAGTAGATGTTGTTCAATATGTACATCCATTAAGAGAAGGTGGTTCGCTTCCCGCTATAGTAAAAGCTGATGATGGTTTTCTGTATGTGCTCAAGTTTAGAGGAGCAGGACAAGGAAAAAAAGCTCTTATTGCTGAATTTATTGGTGGAGAGTTAGCTAGAGCTATTGGTTTAAATGTTCCTGAATTGGTTTTTATGAATTTGGATGATTCGTTTAGTAAAACAGAACCTGATGAAGAAATACAGGACTTACTTAAATTTAGTATTGGTTTAAATTTAGGATTGCATTATTTATCTGGTTCCATTACTTTTGACCCTTTAGTTTCAAAAGTAGATGCAATGACAGCTTCTAAAGTGGTTATTTTAGATAGCCTAATTAGTAATATTGACCGAACAGCTAAAAACACCAATTTACTTAACTGGAATAAGGAACTGTGGGTTATAGATAACGGAGCCAGTTTCTATTTCCATCATCACTGGGAAAATTGGGAAAGCCATCTTGACAGGACTTTTCCTTATATAAAAGACCATGTACTTTTACAACGAGCCACTTGCTTAAAAGAGGCTTCAATAGAAATACAAAAGTTAGTTCATAAAGATAAAATTATTGAAATTGTTTCAAATATTCCAGAAGACTGGTTGCTAAGCGAATCTGATACTTTAAGTCCTGAGGAAATGAAAGCAGCATATATTCAATTTATAACTACTAAATTATCTATGATTGATATTTTAGTTAAAGAAGCAGCCGATGCAAGATAGAGTTACATTTGAATATGCCATAATCAGAGTCGTTCCTAGAGTAGAACGCGAAGAATTCTTTAATGTTGGCGTAATTCTGTTTTCTAAACGGAAAAAATTTCTAGGCATAAAATATAAAGTTAATCAAGAATTATTAAAGGTGTTTTCTCCTGAAACGGAGTTAGAGGTATTGAACGAATATTTACATGCTTGGAAATTAATTTGTGATGGAGCATCTGCTGGTGGTCCCATTGGTAAACTAGAACTATCAGATAGGTTTAGGTGGTTAGCAGCTTGTAGAAGTACCATTATACAAAGCTCTAATACCCACTCTGGACTCTGTTCTAATCCTGAAGAAGCGTTAGATGATATTTTTAAAAAATATGTTTTATAACTTTATTCATACGGATTTTCAAAAGATCAATTGAGCTAGCTCTTTAAAAAATGTTATAATGAGGGAAAATCATCAAAAAAAATGAATTATAATAACAAATTTTTTCGATCTATTGCCAATAGCGAAAATGGAGAAACTTCAATCGAAACCGTTTTCGAATACAAACAAAAGAACAATATACTAACCTCCACTTATTCAGGTGGACAAATAATTTGTGGTCATTTAATTGGCTTGGTTGACGGTGATGGAAAGATTGAAATGAGCTATCATCAAATTAATAAAAGCGGTGAAATAATGACTGGTAATTGTAATTCGACTCCTGAAATTATGCCTTCAGGTAAAATTAGATTACATGAAAGTTGGCAATGGACTTCAGGGGACAAATCAATAGGGAAATCTGTTTTGGAGGAAATATAAACTTATATTTTAACCAACTGCCTACCTAACTCAGCCAAAAAAGGAATTCCAACGGATTCTGTTTCATAAATACCATCATTATAAATTTTATTTTTGTTGGTATGAATAGTGGCGGTAATAATGTATTCCTTATTTGTTTCTTTGTTTTTGATATATGCACAATCAGTCAAATAACCATAGGCATACCCCACCTTATTATAAATTTCGATAGTATCAGGCATTGGAGATTTATCACCTCCAAATACCAAAAAATTCACATAACTATCATAATAAGCATCACCTTTATAACCTGCTTCTTTTGGTGTTAGTTTCATCATACTGATTAAAAATTCTCTGTCACTTTCTGTTAAATGAAATTGTTTTTCTTTAGAATATAGTTCAGGAAACATCAATTGCTTCATCGTATTATGCAATGAAGTAATAGGTAAATAATTTTTAAAAGAAAAATCCATCGGTTCATTTATCAACTCATCATCATCTAAATAGCCTACCCCTTTACTTAGTTTATTAATAGTTAGTGGTACTAAAGGTTTATTAATTATAGACACTGTAGGGGTTGTGGTACTATCATTTAAATAAAAAACCAGTGATTTTGTAGTTAGCTCATCTGAATTTGGTATTGATAATCTATGTGAAATACGAGCACTTATACCTTTACTTTCTAATCGATTATTCATTTCATCTTGCCCTAAATATTCAAATAACCTATTGTTAGACGTATTGTCACTAACTGCAAATATTTTCTTAATTTCATTACCAAATGTTGTGATTAGAGAATCGCCTTCAACAAAAAAATTGGTGTTTCTGTCAAAACGATCATCTTCATTTAGCTTTTCCAAAGCCAAAATTGTAGTTGGAAATTTTACTGTACTTGCGGGATAAAAATAATTACTATCATTAACCTGAAAACTATCATCTTTAAATGAAGGTCGATTAGCTTCATCTCTAATTATTTCTGTATATAAAATTTGTACTTCATACTGCTCTAAGCTATCCATTACAGCACGAATTTTTTGATTTTCAGACGCTAGAGCTTGTTCCAGAGGACTTCTATTGGGTTGCGAGCAAGCAATACTAAAGACAAACACAAATAACACTAAAAATCTCATGGAAAAGGGTTTGGGTATAAATATACGGATTTGTAAGATGTTGATATTATAATCTCGTCTATTAACTCTGCTGAAGCTATCTTTTTTAGTAAGAATAACCTCAGCTAATTAATTTACTCGATAAAAACAACGTCTTATAGCGTCTTCAATTATAGTTGATTAATATAAATTATAGGTTAACCCAAACATAAAATTTCCTTTTGGCATAGGCACCAAACCTTGCTCTATATAATCTGTATTAAAAATATTATTAGCCTTAGCCGAAATTTCTAAATTATTGAACTTGGCTCTTACCTTAAAATCAACCAAATTATAAGTTTGTCCATTGGTTCTTTCCACAAATCTAAAACTAATACTTTGGTCTAAAAAAGACAAAAATTGTGTATGTATGCTAGAAGTAAATTGATGCTTTAAACTATTTAATCCATATCTGGTAAATGCAACGTTTACATCTTTTATATCGTCATCTATAAAATTATAACCTAATTTTATATTTTGATTATAATTACTAACTTCAAAATTATAATTAACTGAAGTTTCAAATCCTTTGGTATTTATTTTACTAAAATTTTGAGCTTTCCATTTATCTGCTTCAATCTCTTTGGTATAATCAATTAAATCATCAGAAGTCCGGTTAAAAACAGCAACATTAACCTGAAATTTTTCAGTGGTATACTTAAATCCAATTTCTTCAGACAAGGCAGATTCAGGCTTTAAATCAGAATTACCTTCAGTACCAGGATCAGAATAATATAAATCTGTAAAAGTTGGTATCCGATAGGTATAGCCAATATTTCCATATAACTTTATATGATCTGTCACCCCATATCCAACATCTAAACCAGGAAATATTTGAGCATCAAAATCAGAAAAATAGGTAAATGCTAATCCCGGCGTTAGATCTAAATCACCAATTTCAAAACGATGTTCTAAAAATGAAGTTAACATAAATCGATCACGATCACCTAAATTATTACTTGACAAAAACACTTTATTTAAGTCTATTCCAAATCCCGTTTTCCCCAAATCAGAGGTCAGTTCAAAATTAGTTTCAGCCGCAATTTTATTTGTGATATGCAAATTCCTAAAAAAGCTAGGCTCATATCTTTTCAATAAAAATATATCTTGATTTCTTCTCCAATAAATTCTTGGCTTTATGATCAAATTCTTAGCTCTGTACACAGAAGAAACTGCAAATAAACTTGTTTCTGTTTCTTCATATTCTTTCCAATCAGGATTTGATGTGTAAAAATTTTCTGCACCAAATTTTCGCTCACTTAAAGACACTAAAAAATTATAATTTTTAACTTGTGATTTTAAAAATACAGAAGTGTTATCAAAATCAGAATTTGTTCTATACCCATCCGATTTTTGTTTTTGTGCATGAATTTGAAAACCTCCTCCATTTGTAAAAGCTTTTCTATAACCTGCAGAAGCCTTTAAATTATTATAAGAACCATACCCAAGCGATGCTGTCAATGCATTTGATTGGATTTTTTTAGTCACAATATTTATAGCTCCAGCAAAGGCGTTTTGTCCAAATACTCTAGCAGCTGGACCTTTAATAACTTCAATACGTTCAATATTATCTAAGGCTACCATTGCATTCATTGTATGGTGACCTGTCTGGGCATCATCCATTTTTATGCCATCAATTAAAATAAGTGTCTGATCAAAGCTACCACCCCTAATGTAAAGATCTGCTTGCGTACCATCTACACCCCGTTGTCTGACATCAATACCCGCTATCTGCTGCAAAACTTCTACAACATTTGTTGCTGTCGAGTTTTTTATTTCTTTTGCAGTTATAAGATTTATTGTTCTTGAAGTTTTAAAATAAGGTATTGATATTCTGTTTGACGTAACAATTACTTCTTTCAAATTTACGGTATCCTTTTGTGCATTCGTAAAGACACTACATAATAAACAAAACAATAATATGGCACCTACTTTTCTTTGTAACATCCTGATTTTTTAAGTGGCGACAAATATAAGTAAATATGATTAGTTGAACTGAAAGTAAACCAATAGAATGAAGATAAATAAGTCAGCTGTTTCTAAACTAATTGGCCCAATGCTATTGAAAAAATTGAGATAGGTTGTATTTCTCCACAATAAGTAGCTCGTGAATAAAACAATTAAACACGTTTGTTATTTTAAGTTATCTGAAATAGTATTTAGCAACGTACCACTATCTAGGTTCAATTGCCAGAACATTACACCACCCATTTTCTTTTCTTTAATATAATCAATTTTAAATTTTAATGATTTGGAATTTTCATAGGTCACAAATTGAATTTCTGTCGCATTCCATAAATAAGGTGCTTTAGCTTTATCATCCCAAAGAGCAACAAATCCATTATTATCAATGTAATTTTCTTCAATTTCTTTGAAGTTGTAACTTCCTCTTTCGCCCGAAGAGTCTTGATATAATCCGTTATTTTCTGAATTTACACCTTTCCACCATCTTCCATAAAATGGAACTCCTAACACTAATTTCCTTATTGGAATTCCTGCGTTTACATGTTCTTCTATAGCTTTCGCAGAACTAACTCCATTAGGGTTCAATGGCGAAGAAAATAAGTTTGAATGATGACCAGTACTATTTGACCCACCAGTATAATAATCATAAGTCATAATATTTATAAAATCTAAATATTGATGAGCTTTTGTCATATCTGTATGGTCCAAATAGGCTTGATTGGCTCCTGTAGCGATTGTTAAAAGGTATGTTTTCGGCTTAATAGCTTCTAACTTTTCTCTAATTAACTTTAAAATTGAGGTGAAATTCTCTTTATCCTCTGGTCTAAAGGTATTGTTATCGCCAATTTGCCCGGGATACTCCCAATCTAAATCAATTCCGTCAATATTATGTTTCTGCATGAAAGCAATGGCACTATTCGCGAAAACCTCTCTGGATTGTTCCGTTAAAACCGCATCTGAAAAATTTTTAGACCAAGACCATCCTCCCACAGAAATTAGGATTTTCAAATCGGGATTTACCAATTTTAATTGAATTATCTTTTCTAAAGTTTCTGTATCAGAACTATTACCTTCAATGACTTTACCATCTTTAATATTGGCAAAGGCATAATTAATATGGGTTATTTGATTGGCTTTTTCTTTGTGTGTTACTAAAATATCGTTCCATCCATGAACATAAGCAATAACCCTATAGGCGTTATCAACTTGAACCTCAATTTCCTCTTCTTTATTTGACTTGGTACAGCTTAAAAAGAGAATAATTAGAAATAATAGAATTGAAATTTGTTTCATTTTAATACTATTTTCTACTTATTTAAAATAAATAGCCCTAATTCTATAGCGTTTGAACTACGATAAAACCTGCTAACTTGATACTTGTTTTTATTTTTTTATAATGCTATCATTTTGAACTGAAACAGATTTCCAAGGAACACGGGTTGAGGGATAATAATTTATATCTAAAGCTTCTAACCTATCTTTGTGATTACCCAGTCTCACTTTGTACTCATTCCAATTTCTTTGAGACGTTGGTGTCCATCCAATTTCTGCCAAACCTAAAACTCTAGGAAAGACCAAGTACTCAATATCGTCCATAGTTTGAACTGTTTCAGTCCACAAAGGAGCATCTATACCTATTATATTTTCTTTCGATATTCCTTCCTCAAAAGTGGCTAAATCCCAATTATAAGCTTCATCAACCTCTATATAAGCTGCCCAATGTAGACCGATTGGAGTAATAGAATCATATTGCATATCTAAATAGGCCTTTGTTGCTGGAGACATTAATACTTTTGCACCTTGCCCAATACCTTTTATAGCATTTTCGCCTTTTGACCAATATTGCACCACTGTATTTGGTAATAACTCAGCATGTGCTATTTCATCCCAACCGATGACTTTTTTACCGTGTTTTTCAACAATTTTCTGAGCTCTATTAATAAATGGAATAAAATCTTTTAACGGAGTAACATGAGATTCGTCACCGCCAATATGAATATACTCTCCCGGAGTCATAGCTGCTAATTCACCAAAAACATCATCAATAAATTTATACGTAATTTCTTTATCTATGCATAATGTGCTGAATCCAACATTTGTTCCATGGTATAATTCTGGTGCTTTACCATTACAGTTTAATTCTGGATAAGAAGCCAATGCCGCATTAGTATGACCTGGCATATCTATTTCTGGAACAATAGTTATAAAACGATCTTGAGCATATTTAACGATGTCTTTATATTGCTCTTGGGTATAAAACCCTCCTTCTCCACCTCCTACTTCCGAGCTTCCACCGTGCTTAGTTAAGTTTGGCCATGATTTTATTTCTATTCGCCACCCTTGGTCGTCAGAAAGGTGCAAATGCAATCTATTCATTTTATAAATTGAAAGTAAATCAATTACTCTTTTCACATCATCAACACCAAAAAAGTGACGAGATACATCTAGCATTACACCACGATAACCGTATGATGGACTATCTGTAATTATTCCTGTAGCCACTAACAAGGTATCAGATACTTTAGTGCCTTTTTCAATACTTGCCGGTAATAATTGTCGCAACGTTTGTACACCATAAAACAAACCTGCAGGTTTATTTGCTTTGATTACGATACCGTTTTCTTTAGTTATTAATTCATAACCTTCATTTGACGTAATACTGTCTGTTAGGGTTAAAAATATATGATCAGATGATGGTTTAGAATCCATTACTTTTACTGGAATCTCAAAGCCTGTAGCTGGACGTAAAATTTCAGCAAGATAGGTTGCAATAGGTTGTACTTCATCAGATTGATACTGAATAGAGGTATTGCCATTTATTTCAAATGAACTACCAGTAGCATTAACATTGACTGGTTTTGGTATCAATTGTTGCTTCGCTAAATCTCTAGGAATAGCTGGTTTTTTAGTTTCACAAGAAGTTAAGCTAACAAGTCCGATGCAAATAATTAAGAAATAAGGGTAAAATATTTTATTTTTCATACTGATTGATTAAGCCCTAAAAATAAACATAATAATTTATTATTATAAATTATTTAGCTGAACAACCAATCTTCCAAATTAAACAGTATTAATTAAAACTAATATCTGCCAAATTGATGGTGTATTCAAACCTTTGATTATCGTTAACATCCCAAACTTCCATTTTTATTTCTGGAATTTTCAATGACCAATCAATGCTGATTAGGCCAAAATGATTTTCCATTACTGGACCTTCAATTCTATTTTTATTGGGTGTTGCAAAATGCCAAGTTGATGACAATCCACTTGAAGTTACATCATATATGGGGTAAAGATCTGGGTCTTTAAGTTTTGAAATTTCTGCATAATGTACATCCCCAGTAATAAATAGGACTCCACTTGCTTTTGTCTTTTTAATAAGGTTTAGTAATCTTTTCTGTTCATGCGGAAAATTAGTCCAACCTTCATATCCATTAAATTCAATACCAAATTGTGAACCGGAACCTATTATTCTTATATCTGCTGGTTTTTTTAATTCTTTTTCTAACCATTTCCATTGCTTAGCACCTAAAAAAGTAGAATCAGCAGTTTGATACGGAGCATAATCAAGTTTATAAAAATACCGCTTATCATCTTTAAATTCTCCTTCGTTTCTTTTAATATCATCTCTAAACGTACGAACATCTAATAGAATGATTTGTATTTTTTTGTTGCCGATCTCTTTTAAATATGATGTGTAAATACCTTCATGATTTCTACGCTCAGAATTTCTGGGTTCCTCAAAAAAATCGAGAAATATTTCTTTCGATTCTTTCTTATGAGAATAATGTCGACCGGCATCGTTCCATCCATAATCATGATCGTCCCAAGTAGCTAAAATTTCAGTATTCTTTTTAAGGTTTTGAAAGGTAGGTTTATCAGCCAGCTTTTGATATTTTGTTTTTAACAGATCCATATCTTTTGTATCTCCATAGATATTATCACCTAAAAAAATAAAATAATCAGGGTTATGTTTTACCACAACATCAAAAATAGGTAAAGGATGTGTCTCATGTCCACAGGAACCAAATGCTATTTTGGTAATTTCCTTTTGTGCCGGGACTTTAAATGAAATTACAATTACTGCGAGAATAAGAAACGTAAGTTGTTTATGCATTATTTATTTTTTTAAGGCTTTTTCAATAGCTATTTTAGCAAGAGGCCCCATAATTTGATAACCTTCTTTATTTGGGTGCACACCGTCAGCAGTGAATGTTTTTTTCAATCCGTTTTCATCGTCAACCATCGCTGAAAAATAATCTAAATAGACCATGCCTTGTTCATTAGCATATGCTTTTAATAGTTTATTTAATTCGGGAATCTTTTCATTTGGATTGAGTCCTTTTCGCCAAGGATAATCATAAGCAGGAAGTACCGAAGATAGTACAACTTTGATAGCATTAGCTTTTGCCAACTCACACATAGACTTCATGTTATCCATAATCATATCGAAACTCATTGGTCCTGTATTGCCAGCAATATCATTTGTACCCGCAAGAATTACCACAACTTTAGGTTTCAAATTAATTACATCAGCCCTAAATCTTAGTAACATCTGCGGTGTAGTTTGACCACTTATCCCCCTGTTTATATAATTTTTATTGTCAAAAAAAGCAGTATCTAATTTCAGCCACCCTTCCGTAATTGAGTTACCCATAAACACAATACGACTTTCACTATTGGCTTCTTTTTCTATTCGAGCGTTGTCTATTTTGAATTTAGTGAGGTTAGGCCAATCTTGAGCAGATACTTTATTATTTGGAAGAAATGAAAACATGAGTAGTAAAAATATAGTTGGTTTCATAGACGGACTTCTAAAATAATTTATAAAACAGAAATCTCATAACCTTCTTAAATTATATATGATTTCGGCTTTACGTTAGGTTAAATATAACTAATTATTTTAAATCAATACTCGCTATTTTTAATTGAAAAGATTCATTTTTCTTATTGGCAATAAGAAAAGTTACTACCGCCAATAGGTGATCACAAAAATTTGGCAAATCTAACTTTCTCCCTCTAAATACAGGGTGCAAATCAGATAAAGGAATTTCTATAGTTTGCCAATCACCAGTTGTATCAAATTTATAAATATAGGAATGACGCTGAGATGAATCTGATTTTATTCTAAATTGATATGCTTTACCATCTCCCTTAATTTTTAAAATAAAAGTATTGAAGTCCGCAATATTTTTTGGTTCAAAAGTAGTTTTCACAGAAGAAAATCCGCCATTATTTTCTAATGACACTTCTCCTTTATAAACACCATTACCTTCATTATCAAGAATAAATTGCCCGTTCGATTTACCTCCCATAACGGCATCATTGGTAACTTTCCAATGAGAGATATCGGTATTTTTATTAAAATCAAACAGTACCATAATCTATTATAAAACCTATTATCTATTCCTAGAGTTTGACTCACGCCTTTTGTTATTAGGATTTTTCTTGATTTTATTCCCATTACGACTATCTCTGTTAGATGAATTATTAGATCTAGAACGTTGTCTTGGCTTTTCATCACTTTCTGGATTATCATCTTTAAAATTAATAAAAGGATGTTCTGATATCACAGGTATTTTCTGTTTGATTAATTTTTCAATATCACGTAAGTAGGTTCTTTCTTCTTGATCGCAAAATGAAACAGCAATACCACTTGCCTTAGCACGTCCTGTTCTACCTATTCTGTGCACATACGTTTCTGCAATATTTGGCAAATCATAATTTACAACTAAGGCCAGTTCATCAATATCAATACCTCTTGCTGCAATGTCAGTTGCAACTAGCACTTTTATTTTACCATCTTTAAAACCTTCTAATGCTTTTACCCTTGCTCCTTGCGATTTATTACCGTGGATAGCTGCTGAATTAATTCCTTCTTTATCCAACAACTTTACAATTTTATTGGCACCATGCTTGGTTCTTGAAAACACCAATGTAGAATTAATGGACTGCGTTTCAAGTATATGTACTAATAATTTTATTTTTGCTTTTTTGTGGACAAAATAAATAGCTTGCTCCACTTTTTCGGCAGTGGCTTGTTCTGGTTTTATCGTCACCGTTTCAAAATTACCCAATATTTTTCTAGATAATTCTACAATACTTTTAGGCATTGTTGCTGAAAAGAAAAGCGATTGCCTTTTTTGAGGTAATTTGGCTAATATTTTTTTAATATCGTGTATAAACCCCATGTCTAACATCTGATCTGCCTCATCTAATACAAAATACTCAATATCTCTTAAGCTGATAAAACCTTGGTTCATCAAATCTAATAATCTACCTGGTGTTGCCACAAGTACATCAACTCCTTGTCGAAGAGCTGCAGTTTGGGCATGTTGTTTTACTCCACCAAAAATAACATTGCATTTGATACCTGTATTTTTACCGTAGATTTTAAAATTGTCAAATATCTGAATAGCTAACTCACGAGTTGGTGTAACTACAAGGGCTTTAATTTTTTTAGAATCTCTACCTTTTTGGTTGTTATTATAAATATGTTGTATAATAGGAATGGCAAACGCGGCCGTTTTACCGGTACCTGTTTGTGCACAGCCCATTAGGTCTTTACCTTTTAATAAAATGGGGATAGCTTGTTCTTGAATTGGTGTTGGGTGTGTATAGCCTTTTTCGTTTAAGGCTTTTAATATTGGCTCAACAATGCCTAAGTCTTTAAATGTCATAGTTTTTTATAAGTTGGCAAAGATAAGGTTTATATAATTGATGGATTATCAAGTTCGAGTAATGTTTATATTCGGCTATTTTTTTACAGATATTCCAAAATTAAAATCACTCTACGCTGAATTTTAATCCCTCAAAAAATCTATAAAAAGTCTCGAAGAAATTTTGCCACACCATCGTTCTTATTGGTGTCTGTAATTGTATTACTTATAGCGAGTACCTCATCTATAGCATTAGAAACAGCGACACCAACACCAACAGCTTTTAGCATTTCAATATCATTATAATTATCACCAAAAGCCACCACATTTTCTAATGCTAATTTTGGATAATGACTATTTAATAAAACCTCGATGGCTGTCTTTTTAGAAATGGATTTTGGAGCAATTTCTAAATAGGTATCTTTTGATCGATACCCAATAATTTCTGAATCAAATTGGTCTTTTATTATTTCAACTACACGATCAATATCTTCTGCATCGCCCATTATCATGATTTTATGAGCTCCTTTGTCTTCCTTTTTCCAGTTCGCAATAGTTACGTCAATAGCCTGAATTTCAGGATCAACCTTTGTATTATTCGCTTCTCTTTTTGCCCAATAGTCCAACTCGGGTACATACCATTCATTGGCATGATATAAGCTAAAGTGCAATTCCGTGTTCAAAATTGTTTTATGCAATTTGTCGATAATGCTAGTAGATATTTCGGTAGAATCTACAACCGTTTCATTTTCTAAAACCAAACCACCATTATATGCTATTAGAGCTAAATTTTCAATTCCCAATTGATCTTGCAAATGCGTCATTGCTTTAGGCATTCTAGAAGAAATTAATATAAAAGGAATATGAGATAATCTTTTTATCTGCTCAATTGTTGCAATTGAGAGTTCTCTATCTTTGTTTAAAAGCGTTCCGTCAATATCAGAACAAATTAGTTGTATATTCATATAATTATTTTACTACATTCTCTCAGGCACCTCAATTCCTAACATATCAAATGCACTCTTTATAACTTCACTTGTTTTTTTGGATAACTGTACTCTAAATATTTTTTCTTGCTCGTCTTCGGCAGCTAAAATGGGAATGCTTTGATAGAAAGAATTGTATTCTTTAACCAAGTCGTACGTATAATTTGCAATAACAGCAGGACTATAATTTTCAGCGGCTTGTTGCACAACTTCTGGAAATAAAGCCAATTGCTTTAAAACTGATTTTTCTTTATCTTCTAAAACTGTTTCGTTTCCGTTTGACACTAAAGCATAGTCAAAATCTGCTTTTCGTAATATAGATTGTATTCTTGCATAGGTATATTGAATAAAAGGCCCTGTATTTCCTTGAAAATCTATAGATTCTTTGGGGTCAAAAAGGATTCGCTTTTTAGGATCAACTTTTAGAATATGGTATTTTAAAGCTCCCAAGCCTATGGTTTTAAATAAGCTTGCTTTTTCTCCATCCGTATACCCTTCTAGTTTCCCTAGATCTTCAGAAATTTCTCTGGCGGTATTTGTCATATCCAATAATAAATCATCAGCATCAACTACAGTTCCTTCACGAGATTTCATTTTCCCAGAAGGTAAATCAACCATACCATAACTTAAATGGTATAAGTTTTTTGCCCAATCGAACCCTAGTTTTTTAAGTATCAAAAAGAGTACTTTAAAATGGTAATCTTGCTCGTTACCTACCGTATAAACCAATCCTCCAACATCTGGGTAATCTTTAATACGTTGTATAGCCGTACCTATATCTTGTGTCATATACACCGCTGTACCATCAGAGCGTAATACTATTTTCTCATCTAGACCATCGTCTGTTAAATCTATCCAAACAGACCCATCATCCTTTTTATAAAAGACACCTTTTTCTAAGCCTTCTGATACAATATCTTTCCCTAATAAATAGGTATCACTTTCATAATAATTTTTATCAAAATCTACACCAAGAGCTTTGTAAGTTTGTTCAAACCCATCATAAACCCATTGGTTCATTTCCTTCCATAAATCAACCACCGCTTTATCATTGGCTTCCCATTTTTGAAGCATTTCTTGAGCTTCTAAAAGTAATGGAGCTTGTTTTTTAGCATCATCTTCAGCATATCCTTTAGAGACTAAATCGAGAATCTCCTTTTTGTATTCTTGATCAAATTTCACATAATAATTACCTACCAACTTATCACCTTTTAGGCTTGTACTTTCTGGCGTCTCTCCATTTCCCCATTTTTGCCAAGCCAACATGCTTTTACAAATATGAATACCACGATCATTAATTATCTGTGTTTTATATACTTTTTTACCAGATGCCTTTATTATTTCAGCAACTGAATAACCCAATAAATTATTTCGAATATGACCTAAATGCAAAGGTTTATTAGTGTTTGGTGAAGAATATTCTACCATAACCGATTTCTGACCTGACTCAGGTTCTTTAATTCCAAAATTATCTATTTGATAGCTCGTCTCAAAGTTTTCAATAAAATAAGCATCACTCAATACTAGATTTAAAAAACCTTTTACCACATTGAATTTTGTTATTTCAGTAACATTTTCAGTAAGATACGTACCTAACTTTGTACCTATTTCAACAGGGTTGCCTTTAATTACTTTTAAAAACGGAAAAACCACTACAGTTATATCTCCTTCAAAATCTTTTCGAGTAGCTTGAAATTCAACATTTTCAATGTCAACATTATAAATCTCTTGCAATCCAGCTCTAATCGCTTTGTTTATGGTTTCTTGAATATTCATCAAAATAAAAAATTAGGGGGCAAAATTAATGAATTCATAAAGGATTTACTATTTTTAAAGCTTATTAATACACCAAAATGAAAATTAAACACCTAACAAGTATACTTTTATTTTTAATTTTAGTTTCATGTCAAACGCAAACCGAAAAAGAAATATACAAATCTGAAAACCTTGTGATACAACAAGTAACAGAAAATACATTTATTCACATCTCTTATTTACAAACTCAAGATTTTGGGAAGGTAGCCTGTAATGGTATGCTGTTTATTAAAGAAGGTGAAGCAATGGTCTTTGATACGCCTACGGATAATGCTACTTCAATAGAACTAATCAATTGGCTTCAGAATAATAAAAAGGTGGACATTAAAGGTGTGGTGGTAACTCATTTTCATAAAGATTGCCTTGGCGGATTAAAGGAATTTCACAAAAACAATATAGAATCATATGCCTCTGAAAAAACCATAGCAATGATAAAAGATAAAAGTGTAGAATTACCTCAAGTCACTTTAGACCTTCAAAAAAACTTAGTACTAAATGGTAAAACCATAAGAAATTCATATTATGGAGAAGGACATACTAAAGACAATATTGTAAGCTACATACCCAGTGAAAAAGTCCTTTTTGGAGGTTGTTTGATAAAATCAATTGGAGCAAAAAAAGGAAATTTGGAGGATGCTAATACTGCAGATTGGTCAACTACCGTTTCAAAAATCATAAAGGAATTACCAACCATAGAACACGTCATTCCAGGACATGGTAAAGCTGGAGGAACAGCATTATTATCCTACACAGTAGAATTATTCAATAAAGAATAACTATAAGGTACTCTCTTAACTTAGGTAATACTCTTTATTCATTTTGGCCACAGTACAATTCCATCCTAAATCCGTTTTTATTTTAGTTTTTAACGCTTGACTTTGATGTGGCTCTCCATGATTGATAAATGTAAGCGTTGGTGGACTGGTAAAATGAGTTAACCAATCTAATAATTCACTCTGATCTGCATGGCCAGAAAATGCATTAATCTTAAAGACTTCCGCTTGAATTTTATGATATTTACCAAAAAATTTTATTTCTCTATCTCCTTCCAACAAAGCCCTACCTCTAGTACCTTCTGCCTGGAAACCAACAATTAGCACACTGTTTTTTTTATCACTAATATATTTATCCAAATAATGAAGTACTCGCCCACCTGTAATCATTCCACTACCTGCCAAAACTATCTTTGGGTTATCATCATTTACTATAGCTTTTGAGGCATCAATATTACTGATCAATTCTACTGTTGCTATCATACTATTAATATCTGCCGTGGTTAACATATGATTTTTTGTATGTTTAAAATAAACCGCCGTTGCGTTTACTCCCATTGGACTGTCTAAATAAATAGGAATGTTGGGCAATAAATTTTTGCGTTTTAAAACACTTAAAATATAAATAATTTCTTGAGCTCTTTCTACTGAAAAAGTTGGAATAATTAATATCCCTCTTTTTGTATAGGTATGTTTAATTGTTCTTAACAATTCATCTTCAATAGAAACATTTTCATGAATTCTATTACCATAAGTTGATTCTATTACCAAATAATCAGCTTTCTGAATGTATGAATAAGGATGTAAAAGTATAGGTTCCTTTCTACCAATATCTCCCGAAAAAACAAATATTTTACTTTTAACTTCTAAAACAATAAAAACACTTCCTAAAATATGACCGCTATTTATAAACTTAAATCTAATTTCTTCGTCAATAGCGTGCCATACATTTTCTTCAAAAGTTTTAAAATGAGCAAGAGTCTCTTTAGCATCATCTACATCGTATAAAGGCTCAGCAGGTTTATGCTTCGTATAACCATATCTATTAGCTCTTTCGGCTTCTTCTTTTTGAATTTTACCACTATCAAGTAATATAATTTCGGTTAAATCTCTAGTCGCTTCTGTACAATAAATTTTACCTTGATAACCATTTTTCACCAATACAGGTAAATAACCACAATGATCTAAATGAGCATGAGTTAATAACACAACATCTAAATCGCTGAGGTTTATTGGGAGTGGTTCTCTATTTTTTAAGCGTAATTCTTTAAGCCCTTGGAATAAGCCACAATCAATTAATATTTTTTTATAATTAACTTCTAATAATATTTTAGAACCTGTTACCGTACCAGCTCCTCCAAAAAAAGTAAGTTTCATATATTTTAATTTATATGTAATATTAAGCTTAAGCTTTACAATTTAAAATGATATTAATCAGTACTATTCTATCTCTTTTTTCCTACTTTTATAAATCAATAGTTATATATTATAAATAGATGGGCGAAATAGCAACACCAAACAGACAAATTACACTGTATTATAATTCAAATTCAGTAAGGGCAAAGCAAACATTAGCTTATGCTAAATCAGAAGGATTGCCAATACATGAAATAGACATGTTAAAAACCAAATTAACAGGTACACAACTTGTTGAATTAGCTGATAAATTAAATTTGGAATTAAAAGATTTGGTCAATCAAGAACATCCTGCTTATGCTAAACAATTTGAACATCATAACTTCTCTACTGATGATTGGATAAAGATGATACAAAACAATCCTGAAATAATGAAACAACCCATTGCCTTGAGAGGAGAAATTACTATTTTAGTGGAGACACCAACAGATATTATTAAAATTTAAAAATCTAAATAAATGGCATTTATAGATTACTATAAAATATTAGAAATATCAAAAACAGCATCAGAAAAGGATATCAAAAAAGCCTATAGAAAATTAGCCAGAAAATATCATCCAGATTTAAATCCAAATAATAAAGAATCTGAAAAAAAATTCAAAGAAATTAACGAGGCCAATGAGGTCTTAAGTAATCCTGAAAACAGAAAAAAATACGATGAGTATGGTAAAGACTGGCAGCATGCTGATCAGTTCGAAAAGGCAAAACAACAAAATCAATACCAAGGAAATTCAGGGCAACGTACCTACTCCGGTAGTTCTTCAGAACATGATTTTTCAGATTTTTTTGAATCGATGTTCGGCGGTAGAAGTTCCGGTCAACGAAGTAGTGCTGGTGTTAAGTTTAGAGGACAAGATTTTAATGCAGAATTACAACTGAATCTTAAAGATGTTTACACAACACATAAGCGTACATTAACCGTAAACGGTAAGAATATAAGAATTACAATTCCAGCAGGTATAGAAAACGGACAGGTAATTAAAATTAAAGGACATGGTAGTAAAGGCGTTAATGGCGGTCCAAATGGTGACTTGTTTATTACCTTTTCTATAATTAATAACACCAAGTTTAAACGAGATCATGAGCATCTTTATACCGATGCTTCTATTGATATTTATACAGCTATTTTAGGTGGTGATATTACCGTAGACACCTTTGATGGTAAGGTGAAATTGAAAGTGAAGCCAGAAACACAAAATGGTACCAAAGTAAAATTGAGTGGTAAAGGTTTTCCTAAATACAAAAAAGAAGGAGAATATGGTAATCTGTATATTACCTATACCGTTGAGATGCCTAAAAATCTTTCCATAAAAGAGAAAGAATTATTTCAAGAACTTAAAAAATTACAGTAATTATGGACACAGATAATTATATATCAATACAGCAATTTTGTCTTCATTATAATGTACCATCATCTTTCTTAGACACATTAAGTGAATATGAATTGGTTGAAATTGTTAAAATAGAAAAGACACAATGTGTAGCTAAAAATCACATTAGAACTATTGAAAAATTGATACGTTTACATTTTGACCTAGATATTAATATGGAAGGATTAGATGTTGTAGATAAACTTTTAAAACGTGTTGAAAATTTACAAACAGAAATTATATCACTTAACAATAGGTTAAGTTTATACGAAGAGGAATAACTCTTATTTTTACAAAAAATGAAAAAAATGAAAAATTACCAAATTCAGAAATCACCCTTTGTCGTTCCTACTGATGATGGAAAAGTAATTGAAGAACATTTTGGCTTAGCAACCGATGGCAATTCAGATGTAAGTATTGCTCATATGATAGCTCCCCCAGGCTGGTCTGAACCTTTTCAGTCTCCTGAATTTGATGAATACACATATATTATTAAAGGTAAAAAACAATTTATTATTGAAGGTGAAAAAATAGTTTTAGAAACGGGACAATCCATTAAAATAAAAAAGAATGCAAGAGTTCAGTATTCAAATCCGTTTAATGAAGCATGTGAATATATCGCAATTTGCTTGCCCGCATTTTCAATTGACGCCGTAAATAGAGAATCTTAAAATAATAAAAACGATGACAAAAGTACAGCCATTCCACATTGCAATTCCCGTTCATAACTTAGCCGAGTGCAGAAAATTTTACAATACCGTTTTAGAATGTGAAGAAGGCAGGAGTAGTGACCACTGGGTCGATTTCAATTTTTTCGGTCATCAGTTAGTAATCCATTTTAAGCCAAAATCTGAAGAAAAAGCCCATACGAATGCTGTTGATGGAAAAAGTGTACCTGTGCCACATTATGGTGTGGTATTAGAATGGGATACTTTTCAAGATTTTTCAAGTAAATTAAAGTCTAAAAATGTGGAATTTATAATTGAACCTTACATCCGTTTTGAAGGTGAAATAGGAGAACAAGCCACTATGTTTTTTTTAGACCCAGCAGGAAATGCATTAGAATTTAAAGCTTTTAAAGATGTGAATCAACTTTTCGCTAAATAGCTTAAAAATATTTTGATGAAAATTATGTTAAAATAAAGGTTAAATATTTACTAATTATTTTAATAATGATACTTTAACAATAACAGAATTCGTAATTTTAACAAAAATTCATACATCATGATTCTTGTTAAAGTTATTGTTGCTGTTCTTATTACGCTACTTTCAATACTCAATTAAGTTTAAAGTCACTATGCCATCTAGAGTTAATGCTTTTTTAGTGTTTTTACTATTAACAATTTCTGTTAACGCACAAGAGTATGTCGGTAAGGGTGAAGATGTTAGTGTTATTTTAAAAAATACTAAAGAATTTTCGAAGGCTTATATCGATGGTGATATTGAAAAATTAACTTCTATTTATAGTGAAGATGGTAAAATTTTCCCTGAGAATTCGGATATAATTGAGGGATATGAAGCCATAAAAAAACGGTGGACGCTACCCAAACACATAAAAATAGAATCACATAAAGTTACTCCAAAAGAAATTAACGTAATTGACAATTATGCATATGATTATGGATACTTCGAAGGAACTTCCAAAAACAACAAAAACAACACTACTTCCGCGTTTAAAGGCAAATATGTTATTGTTTGGAAAAAAGTAAATGAAGACTGGAAAATATATCTAGACATCTGGAATTCAATCGAATAAAGCTTACTCCTTATTTTCGCAAGCTAACAATGTATTTTTCAAAAGCATTGCAATAGTCATTGGTCCAACACCTCCAGGAACAGGAGTTATAAAACTCGCTTTTTTGCTTACACTTTCAAAATGCACATCACCAGCTAATTTATAACCTCGTTTTTTTGTAGCATCATCAACTCTTGTAATACCTACATCAATAACAACCACATCGTCTTTTACCATATCACCAGTAAGAAATTCTGCAATTCCTAAAGCGGCAACAATAATATCAGCTTGTAATGTTAATTCCTTTAGATTTTTTGTACGACTGTGAGCGACGGTTACAGTAGCATTACCTGCTTTACGTTTTTGACTCATTAAGATACTCATTGGCCTACCAACAATATGACTTCTACCAATAACAACAACATGTTTGCCAGATGTTTCAACTTCATATCTTTCAAGAAGCTCTAAAATGCCATAAGGCGTAGCAGGTAAAAAAGAAGGTAAATCTAAGGTCATTTTCCCAACATTAGTGGGGTGAAACCCATCAACATCTTTATCAGGGTTTACCGCCATTAATACTTTTTGTTCATCAATATGTTTTGGTAATGGTAATTGAACTATAAAACCATCAATACTATCATTATTGTTGAGATTTTCAATTTCTTGCAATAATTTCTCTTCAGTAGTTTCTTCTGGTAAATCTATTAATGTAGACTCGAAACCTACCAATTCACAGGCCTTAACTTTTGCCCCAACATAGGTCATACTTGCTCCGTCGGTACCTACTAACACGGCAGCAAGATGCGGTGTTTTTTTTCCTTGTGATTTTATTAGTTTTACTGATTCAGCAATTTCAGATTTTAAATCAGCTGATGTTTTTTTACCGTCAAGAATTATCATTATAAAAATATGAGATATTAATATTAATTTTAGTTGAGTCTCAAGTTAAATTACTCAAGTCTCAGCTCTCGTTTTATTTCATCCCCTTCATCATTTGCATCATTTTTTTGCCACCACCACCTTGCATCATTTTCATCATTTTACTCATTTGATCAAATTGCTTCATAAGTTGATTCACTTCCTGAACAGAGGTTCCCGAACCTTTTGCAATACGTTTCTTTCTACTTGCATTGATTGCCGTTGGTGTACTTCTTTCTAAAGGTGTCATTGAATGTATAATAGCTTCAATTCCTTTAAAAGCATCATCATCGATATCTATATCTTTCATAGCCTTACCAACACCGGGAATCATACCCACCAAATCTTTCATGTTACCCATTTTCTTGATTTGCTGAATTTGTTTTAAGAAATCATCAAATCCGAATTGGTTTTTAGCTATTTTCTTCTGTATTTTTCTAGCTTCTTCTTCGTCATATTGCTCTTGAGCTCTTTCTACTAAAGAAACTACATCACCCATCCCCAAAATACGTTCTGCCATCCTATCTGGATGAAAAACATCAATGGCTTCCATTTTTTCACCTGTACCAATAAACTTTATCGGTTTATCAACAACAGATTTTATAGATAAAGCAGCACCACCTCTGGTATCACCATCTAACTTCGTTAAGATAACTCCTTCAAAATTCAAGACATCATTAAAGGCTTTTGCCGTATTTACAGCATCTTGCCCTGTCATAGAATCTACCACAAACAATGTTTCTTGTGGATTTACAGCTTTATGAATATTTGAGATCTCGGTCATCATCGTTTCATCAACAGCCAAACGACCAGCAGTATCTATAATAACAACATTCTTACTGTTGGCTTTAGCATACTTTATGGCATTTTCAGAAATCTCAACAGGATTCTGATTACCTTCTTCTGCATAAACCTCAACACCAATTTGCTCGCCAACAACCTTTAATTGATTTATTGCCGCAGGTCTGTAAACATCACAACCTACTAATAAAACTTCTTTTGATTTTTTGGTCTTTAGATAATTAGCCAATTTACCAGAAAAAGTAGTTTTACCAGAACCTTGTAAACCGGACATTAAAATTACAGTAGGAGTACCTTTTAAATTAATTCCAACCGTTTCTCCGCCCATGAGTTCTGTCAACTCATCTTTAACTATTTTAACAAGTAACTGACCTGGATTTAACGTGGTTAACACGTTTTGACCTAAGGCTTTTTCTTTTACACGAGAGGTAAATTCTTTAGCTATTTTATAATTAACATCGGCATCTAACAAAGCCCTACGGACCTCCTTTAATGTTTCTGCAACATTTATTTCTGTTATTTGTCCATGTCCTTTTAAGACATGAATAGCTTTATCTAATTTATCACTTAAATTTGAAAACATTGGCGTTCTGCATTTTTTTGTATCGTGCAAAGATAATGATTAGAAGTTAAAAATATAAACGAATGTGTGCGATTTAAAAAAACAGCATTCTTTTTTAAATTTTGTCACTATTTTTAAGGCTTTTAAACTACTTATTACCTCACATAGCCCCTTAGTTTAGTCTATTTTTCATAAAAAAGTATAATTAATTAAGATCATACTTAAAGACTAATACTTATCTTTGTTTAAAAACAAGACGTGTTCAAAATTTCTGCTACTTATACCGATTTGTACCAACTCAGGATGGCACAAGCCTATTTTAAAAATAATAAACATGAGCAAACAGCTGTGTTTGATTATTACTTTAGAAAAAACCCTTTTGAAGGAGGCTATACTATTTTTGCTGGTCTTGAAGATTTATTACAAAAACTAAAAAATTTACAATTTAGCAAGGAAGATATCTCGTTTTTAAAAACTCAGAATTTTCCTGACGATTTTTTAGATTATTTAGAAAAATTTCGCTTTCATGGAAAAATATTTTCTGTTATGGAAGGTGATGTGATTTTTCCAAACCGACCGACGCTCCGTGTAGAAGGCACTCTTATTGAAGCTCAACTCATTGAAACAATAGTTCTAAATTTACTTAATTTTCAAAGCTTAATTGCTACTAAAGCTCGTCGTATGCGATTTATTGCAGGTAATCGCTCTTTATTAGATTTTGGACTAAGGCGTGCACAAGGACCAGGTGGTTATTATGCTTCTCGTGCTGCCTTTATTGGTGGTTTTGATGGCACTAGTAATGTTATTGCTGGAGAAGATTTTAATATCCCTATTTCTGGAACCATGGCTCATTCCTTTGTGCAAAGTTATGATAATGAGCTCGAATCTTTTAGAGATTTCGCAATACAACTTCCAAAAAAATGTGTCCTTTTAGTAGACACGTATAATACTTTAAAAAGTGGTATACCTAACGCCATTATCGTAGCCAAAGAAATGGAAGCACGTGGTGAAAAATTATTTGCTATTCGTTTGGACAGTGGAGATTTAGCTTATTTTGCCAAAGAAAGCAGAAAGCTTCTAGATGCAGCCGGACTACACTATGTAAAAATAGCTGCGTCAAATCAATTAGATGAATATGTAATAAAAAGTTTGCAAGAACAAAATGCACCCATTGATATCTATGGCGTAGGTACTAACTTGGTCATTGGCAAACCAAATGGAGCTCTAGATGGTGTATATAAACTTGCTTTTTCTAATGGAAAACCAAGAATTAAAATTTCAGAAAATTTAGAAAAAATAACATTACCACACGCAAAGCAAGTTTACCGTGTAACATCTGAGGAGGGCATATGGATTGGGGCGGACGTTATTAGTTTGAAAACCGAGAATCATGTTACAACGATGCATCATCCTTTTGACCCATTTAAGCAAATGGACATTGATAGTTTAAAACAAGAACCGTTGCTAAAAGAAGTAATGGGCGAAGGAGAAATTAAAATTAAACTACGTACGCTTTCAGAAATTGCAGAATATAGTCGAGAACGTTTTGCTCAATTACCATTAGAATACAAACGTTTTTACAATCCACATCAATACAAAATTGGAATAAGTACAGCACTCAAAAAAGAGCAAGAAGCACTGATCAAATCACGTAAAATTTAACCCGTTTAAATATATGCAAGCACTACTTTTAATTGATGTTCAGCCAGATTTTATGCCTAATGGTAATTTACCTGTACCTGATGGCGATTCCATTTTACCGCTCATCAATCTAGTGCAATCGCATTTTGATTTGGTGGTAGCAACGCAAGATTGGCATCCAAAGAACCATATTAGTTTTGCTAATAACCACTCAGGTAAAAAAGAGTTTGACATTATTACCATTGATGGACTATCACAAACATTATGGCCTACACATTGTGTGCAAAATACACCAGGTGCTGCCTTGCATCCAAAACTTAATGATCAAGCTATTGAAGCTATTTTCAGAAAAGGAACTTCTGTCGAAATTGATAGTTATAGTGCTTTTTATGATAACGCCCATTTAAAATCTACTGGATTAACTGGGTATTTAAAGGATAAAGGAGTTCGTGAAATTTATTTTTGTGGATTGGCTGCAGATATATGTGTCTACTTCTCTATAATTGATGCTCTAAATGAAGGATTTAAGTGTATTGTAATCAATGAAGCCGTACAACCATTAGATAATGATGTTTATCACCAGCAACAAATTGAATTACGCAAAAAAGGAGTGCTATTTATAGGTGTTAAAGAGCTTATCAATACATAAGCTATATATTACTTTTTTTAATATAATGCATTAGCTTAAAAGAACTCTCATTGTAAAATCCACGTTTTTCAATTGTATCATACAATTGCTCAAACGGAAGAACTCACTATTTTATAAAACTTTCTAACGCTAACTGATATCCTTTTAATCCAAACCCCACTATAACTCCAGCCGCATTAGGAGAAATATAAGAATGCTGTCTAAACTCTTCACGAGCATAAACATTGGATATATGCACTTCTACCACAGGGGTTTCAATAGCTTTTACAGCATCACCAATACCCACAGAGGTATGTGTATAAGCAGCAGCATTTAAGATGACACCATGATAATCAAAACCAACTTCATGCATTTTATCAATAAGTTCACCTTCAATATTCGATTGAAAATATTCAAGTTGAATGTTAGGATATTGCTTTTTTAAACTATTAAAATATTCCTCAAAAGAGGCATTACCGTAAATAGTTGGCTCACGTTTACCTAATAAGTTTAAATTTGGTCCGTTGATAATGATTATTTTCACTCGTTTCGATTTTTTTAATTTAATATTGCAATATATAAAAAAACTATCATCTCAGCATGACTTGGCAAAACGCTTTACATGATTATCAATTATATCTTAAAATTGAACGTGGCCTATCTGCTAATTCAGTTCAAAGTTACACGAGAGATGTTGAAAAATTAATTCTTTTTTTAGAAGAAAATGAGATTAAAATTTCCCCTAAAAATATTACCGACGAAACCATTCAACAATTTATTTATCATATATCTAAAGAAGTAAATGCGAGAAGTCAATCGCGAATAATTTCGGGTCTACGCAGTTTTTTTGATTATTTAATTTTTGAAAATTATAGAAAAGACAATCCCACTGCAATTCTAGAAACACCTAAAATAGGCAGAAAATTACCAGATACTCTAGCTATTGAAGAGATTGACTTAATCATAAGTCAAATTGACCTTAGCACACCAGAAGGTGAACGTAACAGAGCTATGCTAGAGACTTTATACAGCTGTGGCTTACGAGTTACGGAATTAATTACCTTACAAATATCAGACTTATTTTTTCCTGAAGGTTTTATAAAAGTTACTGGTAAAGGAGATAAAGAGCGTTTTGTTCCTATAAATATAGAAACTCAAAAGTTTATTGCTATTTACATAAAACAAATAAGGGTTCATATTAACGTAAAAAAAGGGTTTGAAGATACTCTGTTTTTAAACAGAAGAGGAAAGCAACTCTCACGGAATATGGTATTTATGATCATTAAAGAGTTGGCTCTAAAAGCCGAACTTGGTAAAACGGTAAGTCCACATACATTTAGACATTCTTTTGCTACGCATTTGTTAGAAAATGGGGCTGACCTTCGCTCTATTCAGCAAATGTTAGGTCATGAAAGCATTACTACCACAGAAATTTACATGCATGTGGATAAGTCTTTTTTAAAGGCGGTCGTAGAAAAATATCATCCGAGGAAATAAGTTGGCAGCATACGGTGTAACTAAACGGATTAAAAGAGTAGGTTTTATATCACTTTCTCAAAACAAACGCTATTCTCAACACCTGCATACTGTCCGTAATTGGTTATTTTATTATAACCACATTTTTCATATAATGCAATAGCTTCAGGTTGTTGTAATCCGGTTTCTAATACAAGTCGTGTATAAAACAATTCCGCTGTCCATTTTTCTAATTCATTAAGCACTTTACTAGCTACTCCCTTACCTCTAGCTTCATGTAATGTAAACATGCGTTTAACTTCCATAGTACTTGATTCAAACTCTTTAACCGCACCACAGCCTATTGGAATTTCATTTTCGTATAAAACTACGACATGATTTATACTATCCAATTTATTAAATTGATTGTAAAAATCGTGATCTTCACCATCTCTTATGGCTAAATCAGCATCGAGTAATTTAACCAATTCAATAAAATCTTTGTTTGCAGAATTTGTTCTTATCAGTTTTACCACCTATGATAATTTAATGTTATAATTATTGCTTACAAAATGTAGAAAATTGAGTGTGTAAGTTTCTATAAACTTGCCCCACTTTTCCTGTTCCAATAATTTGATTATCAATCTGTACAACAGGCATCAACTCTTTACTTGAACTTGTAATAAATACTTCATCAGAAGCATATAAATCTTTAATAGTTATATCAGTTAAGATTATGGAAGGTTCTAGCATCACTATTTTTTTTCGGGTAATACCTTCTAAAATATTCTTTTGGGGAGTACTGATTTTTCCATCTTTTACACAAAAAATATTAGCTCGAGAAGTTTCTGTAATAAAATTAGTAGCGTACAACACATCTGTGGCATTTGCGGCTTGTAATTCTTCATGAAGCATTTGAGGAAAAAAATAATCGGTACTCTTTATTCTAGGAAAAGATCTTTGATGCGTTTTAGAAATTAGTTTTACTCCTTCCGTATAATCAGTTTTTGTATTCGCACCTGAAACACCAGTTAAAACAATTAAGGTAGATGCAGCTAATGAACCAAAGTTGAGTGATGTACCTGCAGTTAATGTAATTCTAATATAACCATTATCTACTTTATTTATGGCTTGTAGTTCTAAAACTTTATCGTGTAATTGAGATTTAGAATAGGGATTAGGAATTTTAGCTAAGTAAATTGAATTGATAAACCGATCTAAATGGTCTGATAAAAAACGAAAATTGCCGTTTACGATTCTAAAAAAATCGAAAACGGCATATCCTCTATTTAAACCTAAATCATAAGCACTTACTTGTGCATTACCACAATCAATTAACTTATCATTTATAAATCCTTTCACAATTATTTTGCAATATTTACAGCTCTTGTTTCTCTAATTACAGTAACACGAACCTGACCTGGATAGGTCATATCGTTTTGAATTTTTTGTGAAATATTAAATGATAATTCTGATGCTTTTATATCATCTACTTTTTCACTTTCAACAATAACACGTAATTCTCTACCCGCTTGAATAGCGTAGGCTTTTTGTACACCTACAAAACCGAATGCTACATTTTCAAGATCCTTTAAACGTTGAATATAAGAATCTAACACTTGACGTCTAGCACCAGGTCTAGCACCTGAAATAGCATCACAAACTTGAACAATTGGAGCGTATAAAGATTTCATCTCGATCTCGTCATGGTGAGCACCAATAGCATTACAAACATCAGGTTTTTCACCGTATTTCTGAGCCCATTCCATACCTAATAAAGCATGAGGTAATTCACTCTCGGTTTCTGGTACTTTACCTATATCATGTAATAAACCTGCACGTTTAGCCACTTTAGGATTTAACCCTAATTCCGCAGCCATTAATGCACATAAATTAGCAACTTCTCTCGAGTGTTGTAATAAATTTTGTCCATAAGAAGAACGGTATTTCATTCTACCTACAACTTTAATTAATTCAGGGTGTAACCCATGAATTCCTAAGTCAATTACGGTACGTTTACCAACTTCAATAATTTCTTGATTAATTTCTTTAGAAGTTTTTGCTACTATTTCCTCAATTCTAGCAGGATGAATTCTACCATCTGTCACCAATTTGTGAAGCGATAATCTCGCAATCTCTCTACGTATTGGATCGAAACATGAAAGAATAATTGCTTCTGGAGTA
Source organism: Aureibaculum algae (assembly GCF_006065315.1). Classification (GTDB taxonomy): domain Bacteria; phylum Bacteroidota; class Bacteroidia; order Flavobacteriales; family Flavobacteriaceae; genus Aureibaculum; species Aureibaculum algae. The sequence goes on from NZ_CP040749.1 coordinate 3,747,954, forward strand.
TCATCAACAATAATTTCAACACCAGTAGCAGATTCTATAGCTCTAATATTTCTTCCTTCCCTACCAATGATTCTTCCTTTAACGTCATCAGATTCTAAGTTAAAGACAGAGACACAGTTTTCTACAGTTTGCTCTACACCTATACGTTGTATAGTACTTAAAATAATCTTTTTAGCTTCTTGTTGAGCGGTCAATTTAGCTTCTTCAAGTGTATCTTGAATGTAGCTCATTGCATCTGATTTGGCTTCATCTCTTAAAGAAGTAACTAATTCCTTCTTAGCATCTTCAGCAGAAAGTCCTGAAATTACTTCAAGATGTTCAACATGTTTTTTATGTAATTTTTCAGCCTCAGTTTGTTTCTTTTCTAAAAAATCAATTCTAAAATCGTAATCGGCAGCTTTTTCTTCTAATTTCTTATTAAGCTTACTACTTTTATCAAGTTCCTGAGCTACTTTAGATTCCTTTTCTCGTATTCTTTTTTCTGCTTCAGAAACTTTTCTATCTCTACTTAGAATCACCTTTTCGTGTTCCGATTTTAGTTCAATAAATTTTTCTTTAGCTTGTAATACTTTATCTTTTTTTAATACTTCAGCATCGCTTTTTGCTGTTTTAATAATTGATGAGGCTTGGCTTTTTGCATCTTTTAATATAGCAGATGCTTTGTTTTTTTCAAGAGCTTTCGCTATAAAAAACCCGATAATCAAACCTGCTACAATACCAATAATTATTGGTAATATCATTCCATCCATTGTTTTAGTTTTAGGTAAATTGGTGTAATAAAACACAGCTCAATAACTTGAACGGCGTCCATAAAAAAAGCCTACATCTAGTACGGTTTTTTAAACTCCTTGTAAGACAAGTTTAGGGCTAACTGGCTGATCAAGGATCCGCCAAATCCAAAATAAATTTGGCACATGCGGCATGCTTTACTAGCTTAGACTCACCCTTTTTAAAAAAATAATGTTGAGTTTAATGAACAAATAACTAAATGTAGGCAGTAATTGTTATATTTTAAAGAACGTATATTATAAATGAGCATCTAAAACTTCACTCATTTCTAGTAATTTTTTTTCTATTTCTTCACCATCCTGATCATTATAAATACTTTTTACTTCCTGTAAAGAGGCAAATTGTAATGCACACATGGCTAAAACGTCTTGCTTATCTCTTACTTCATAATTCTCTTCAAAGCGTTTTATTAAGTCGTTTATTTTTTTGACAGCTTTTCTTACACCTTCCTCTTCACCTTCACTGTTTATAGTCAAAGGATAAACTCTATCTCCAATAGTTACTTTTATCTTTAACTTATCTTCCATCGGGTTTATTCACTTAACTGCAATATACACTTATCAATTTCGCGTATTAATGTATTTATTTTCAATTTAGTTGAATGTTTATCTTCTTTGCTGCCTACCATCGCATTTGCAACTTTTAATGATTCGTATTTACTTTCAATAGCGTTTATAGATTCTTTCCCTTTTCGAACTTCTTGAATTAAGTTTTCACTTTTCTCCAACAACTGTTGGTTTTCAATCTTCAATAATTCATATTTGGTAAGCAAGTTTTCAAGCTTACTTTGCAGGGAATCAACTATTTCTAAAACATTACTCATTAAATACAGAGATTCTAAACATTATCAACAAATTTAGTGTTCTATTTAGAATTAAACAAGGTTTTTTAAAATATTATTAATTATTCAACCTAAACTACTGATTGTTAAATGATTAATTAACATCATTTATAATATTTTTTAATTCAAATTTGATTGATTATTTTTGCCCTTATCATGAGAAAAACAATTTTAGTTACCTTACTTTTCTTGGTCTTTTTCCAGGGATTTTCACAAGCCAATTACCCGAAAGATTACTTTATTAAACCATTAGAAGTGCCCCTAATTTTATCAGGTACTTTTGGTGAATTGCGTACCAATCATTTCCACGGAGGATTGGATATAAAAACACAACAACGTGAAGGATTAAATGTTGTGGCTGCGGCTGATGGTTATGTATCTCGGATAAATGTTGCACATTGGGGCTATGGTAAGGCTCTTTATGTTACACACCCAAACGGTTACACTACGGTTTATGGGCATTTAAAGAAATTTGCTCCTGAAATTGAGGCTTATGTTAAAGAACAACAATATAAAAAACAGAGATATACGTTAGAATTATTCCCTCAAGCCAATGCCTTAAAAGTGGAGAAAGGAAAACTAGTTGCATATAGTGGTAACTCAGGGAGTTCTGGTGGACCACACTTACATTTTGAAATTAGAGATGGAAAATCAAATCCCATAAATCCAATGTTTTTTGGTATCGACATTCCCGATCATCAGAACCCCTTGATTAGAGCCGGAGTGGTTTATTCTTTTGGTGATTCTACAAATGTTGACGGAACGAATGCCGTTAAAGAATTAATTATCAAAAATAAGAATGGAAACTTAGTTGCCAACCCGATAACTGCTTATGGAAAAATTGGTATTGGCATTAATGCTGTTGATAAATTAGATGGAGCCTTAAACAACAATGGTATTTTCAATTTACAAATGACCGTTAATGGTAAAAAGGTTTATGAACATGAAGTAAATACTGTCAGTTTTGCGGAAACACGTTACATAAATACCTTAGTCGATTATGAACGATATTATAAAAAAAGGCAAAAAATTCAAAGGTGCTTTGTAGAACCTTCTAACAAACTAAGTATTTACAAATCATTAATTAACAATGGTTATTTAACCATTGAGGATGGATTATCCTATAACGTTGAAATTACGGCTAAAGATTTTAAAGGTAACACAACAAAACTAATTATTCCTATCAAAGGAAAAAAGACAACTACCATTGTAAAAACGAAATCTGAAACGACGCCTCATTTTTTCAGAGCGAATGAGTTTAACAAAATTAACAAAGAAAACATAAGTGTTGCTTTTCCTAAAAACAGTTTCTATGAGGACATTTATTTCGATTTTAATTATGATAAAAATATTGTAAAATTACACAATGGAGGTGTTCCACTACATCGTAATTTCACCTTAACATTTGATATATCTGACTATCCCGCCAAGGATAAAAAGCAAGTAATTATTGCATCAATTAATAATAAAGGGAGACGGTCTTACGCCTCAACAAAAAGAAAAGACGACAAAGTTTACACATTAAGTAGAAGCTTAGGAAATTACACATTAGCTATTGATTCTGTAGCTCCAAAAATTAGTCCCGTTAACTTTAAGGATAAACAATGGCTATCGAAATACCGTTATTTAAAATTAAAAATTACTGATAATCTTTCTGGAATAAAATCATATAGAGGAGAGATTGATGGCAAGTGGGTATTGTTTGAATATGAGCCTAAAAAAAACGTATTGACTTACGATTTTAATGATGGTAAAATTGAAGGCGTAAAACACAAGTTAAAACTAACGGTTGTTGATAATGTAAACAATACTAATGTGTATATTGCATCGTTTAATACCAAGTAGGATAGCTACATGTCATCGTCGTAATTTATAAATTCGGCATAGTAAACCGATTGGAGTATTAAACCATATTTCACTAAAGACAATCATTGTTGAAAGCATCAATTTCTTTTTTAGTCGTATTTTTCTTTTTTACCAGTATTGCTTTTGCACAAACAGCAACTATAAAAGGTACTGTGAAAAATGAAGAAGGCAAACCTATTGAAGATGTTTCTGTTATCTATAACCAAAAGGGAACTACTACCGATAGTAATGGAACGTATACACTTTCTCTTCCTGCAAACACAGAGGTTACCGTTATCTTTAGTCATATTGCATACACCACTCTCAATAAAAAAGTGAAAATTCCCAAAAACAGAAATTTGTTTTTTTCACCTAAACTTAAAATTAAAATTGAAGAAATAGAGACGGTTGTTGTTAAGGATAAAAAAGATGATGCTCAAGGCATTGATAAAGTACCTATTGAAACGATAAAAAAATTACCGAGTGCTAATGCGGGAATAGAAGGTACTTTAAAAAATATTGGACTAGGTGTAAGTGGTAATAATGAATTGAGCACACAGTACAATGTAAGAGGTGGTAATTATGATGAGAATTTAGTTTATGTTAATGGTATTGAAGTATACAGACCCTTCTTAGTCCGTTCTGGTCAGCAAGAAGGTTTAAGTTTTGTAAACCCTAATTTAACACAAAATGTCAAATTTTCTGCAGGTGGATTTCAAGCAAAATATGGCGATAAATTATCTTCCGTTTTAGATATTACCTATAAGAAACCTAAATCTTTTGGCATTGGATTAGAAGCAAGTCTTTTGGGAGGAAGTTTGACAGCAGAAGGAATCTCTAAAGACCAAAAACTCACTGCCATATTGGGAGCTAGATATAGAAATAATAGTCTTTTTGTAAATAAAAAAGATATTGAAACCAACTTTAAACCCAATTTCACAGATGTTCAGACCTACATTACATATCAATTTAATAATAAGTTTAGTTTAGATTTTTTAGGTAATTTCTCTCTTAATAATTACAAATACACACCTGTTAGTAGAGAAACGAAATTTGGTACAATTAGTGATCCCAAAGCCCTTATTGTAAATTACAGAGGTAAAGAAACTGATCAATACTTAACGCTTTTTGGTGCTTTAAAAGGCACTTATTTAGTAAATGATAATCTTAAATTAGAATTAACATCATCTGCTTATAATACGCAAGAAGAAGAACATTACGATATTTTAGCTTTTTATGGTATTGGCAATGTAAATGCCGATTTTGGTAGTGATAGCTTTGGAGATGTAGAATTTTCGCAAGCCATTGGTTCGCAATTAGACCATGCTCGTAATGATTTAGATGCTTTAATAACAAACATTCAAGTAAAAGCAACGCTAAAAAAAGACAAACACCTTTTTGAATTTGGAGCGAAATACCAATTAGAAGACATAAAAGACCGTATTGTTGAATGGGAAGTGATTGACTCTGCTGGGTTCTCCTTAAGACCTCCTAACTTGCTGCCAAATAATGATGAACCTTATAATTCTTATACAGGACCAATTGTACCATTTACCAGCGTAAGAGCTACAAACAATGTTCAAATCAACAGAATTTCAGGATTTGGACAATGGAGTAAATCAACATATATAAATGACACTCAACTGTGGTTTAACTTAGGTGTTAGAGCTCAAAACTGGAAAGTTAAAGCTGAAGGCATTGAAGAAAAAGGACATACAGTGATAAGTCCTCGAGCACAATTTGCAATAAAACCAGATTGGAAAAAAGACATGCTTTTCAGAGTTTCCGGTGGTTATTATTACCAACCTCCATTCTATAGAGAATTAAGAGATTCTTCTGGTATGGTGCACCCAGAAGTAAAAGCCCAAAGATCTATTCATTTTGTATTGGGGAATGACTACAGTTTTAAGTTATGGAATAGACCTTTTAAATTGGTTACTGAAGCCTATTATAAATCTTTAACTGATGTAAATCCTTTCACGGTTGACAACGTACAAATACGTTATAGAGCCGAAAATAATGCTAAAGCTTATGCTGTAGGATTTGATGCTCGAATCAATGGAGAATTTGTAGAAGGTACAGAATCTTACTTTAGTTTTGGGTATCTAAAAACGGAAGAAAATATCGATAACCAAGGTTATATTGCCAGACCTACTGATCAACGTTTAAAATTTGCAGTGTTGTTTCAAGATTATGTACCAAATTATCCTAATTTAAAAATGTATTTGAATATGGTGTATAATACGGGTGTACCTGGTGGCTCTCCCTCATATGCAGACCCTTATGTTTTTCAAAGCAGATTGAAAGATTATTTCAGATCAGACATTGGCATGTCTTATGTTTTTAAAGATGCAGAAAATACCACCAACATCAAATGGCTAGAAAATTTTAAAGAATTCTCTTTGGGTATTGAACTCTTTAATATGTTTGATGTTCAAAATTCTATTACCAATACTTGGGTAAGAGATATTTCTTCATCACGCTCTATCGGAATTCCTAATTACTTATCGGGAAGGGTACTCAACGTAAAGCTAAAAATCGGTTTGTAGAAAAAGCCCATCCCTAGTCCTTCCCAAGGGAAGGGAACTTGAAACGAGTAATTTTAAATCTATTTAATAACAAAATTATAATTTATATTTGGGAAAACATATTAGGTAATGAAGCAAGTAGGATATAAAACACTGAGTGGTAGTTATTTATTAGGTAAAGTTAATCTTAAACGAGACCTACTTTATTTTGATGAAATTTATATAGATCAAAAGGATATTGATGAAGCAATAAGAATCCTAAATTCTCCTAGGAGAATTTACAATACGAAAATAATTACCGATCCTGCTTTAACAGATAACCCCCAAATAAGAAAAGAAATAGATTTTAGACTGTCTAATTTAGAATTTTTAAACCAAAAAGGGCTTATAAAAATAATAAATTCAGATGATGTTTTACGTAAGTTAATCATAAGTGATAATTTTGATAAAAAAACGATCGAGAATATAAGTAATGCAATATTAATGCAAACATTTTCAACTTCGATGAGAGAAACTTTAATGGAGAAATTACCTGCAAATATTGATACCGAAGGTTCTCTCAAAAATATAATTCTATCTGATATATTGTCTATTTTAAATATAGCTGCACCAACACCTATTTTAAAAAATTTTAATACTTCAATAAATAATAACTTCACAAAAGATTATCCTTTGCTAGAATTTGTTTTGAATAAATTCCCCATTATAAATGACAATATAAGCTTCGAACAGCTTATCGATTATAGAAACGACTCTAACTCACAAAGAAAATTTCTTGCATTAAGGAATTGGATGATTGATATCTCTAAAGGTCATTATACATTTAAAGAAATTGAAGAAAAATATCAATACCTCTACGCAGATTACGAGGCTCATTTAAAATGGCATAAAATAAGGACTAGAAAGGGAAACTTAAAAATTATCACCATTACAACAGCCGAAATTGCGGGAGATTTGGTTTCTTTTAAATGGGGAAAAGTAGCGGAAACATTTTTTAATATAATCGATAATAATTCTAAACTACCCGAATTGGAGTTAAATGCACCAGGTAAAGAAATAGGTTATGTTTATGACATTAATCAAAAATTTAAAAATAAAAACTCATAAATATTTTATCTTTAGTGTACTTGTTTTTAAACCTTAAATCTTAAAGTCTTATCTTAAACCTTTCACTATCTTTATAGTCTAAGAATAAAAAGTACTTTATTGATAGTAGAACGTGATCTCATATCTGAATTAAAAAATCCATTAACGCAAGAAAAAGCGTTTAGAGAATTGATGGCTTTATATAAAGAACGTTTGTATTGGCATATCCGTAAAATAGTAATTTCACATGATGATGCTGATGATGTTTTACAGAATACGTTTATTAAAGTTTATAGAAATATTGACAAATTTAATGCGGAGAGTAAAATTTACTCATGGATGTATAGAATTGCGACCAATGAGTCCATTACATTTATCAATAAGAGAGCCAAAATGAGGCAAGTTGACGTCAATGAATTACAAGGTGAGATGATACAAAACTTAGAATCAGATGTTTATTTTGATGGTGACGAAATACAATTAAAATTACAAAAAGCAGTTGCCACATTGCCGCAAAAACAACAATTGGTATTTAATATGAAGTATTTTGACAATATGAAATATCAAGATATTTCTGATATTTTAGAAACCTCTGTTGGTGCTTTAAAAGCCTCATACCATCACGCGGTAAAAAAGATTGAAAAATATATAACAAAATAAGTATTAAACCATTACAAAAAATTACAGTCTAAAAGATAAGATGCCAAAAAAGAAACTAGAACATATTAAAAAATCAGGATTTAAAACTCCACAAGCGTATTTTGATACGGTTGAGGATGCTGTTTTTGCTAAAATGACTAGTGAAACATTTCCTATAAAAGAGGGGTTTGAAAGTCCTGACGGTTATTTTGACTCCATTGAAGAAAATGTATTACAAAAACTACAATTGGATAATAAGAAAAAAGAATCAGGATACAAAATTCCTAAAAACTATCTAGATTCAATTGAAGACAATGTCTTAGAAAAGATTAAAAGTAAAAAAAGTAAGTCCAAAGTTATTGACTTCAAAACTATATTCTTAAAAAGGTTAATTCCTCTTGCGGCGGCAGCGTCATTATTACTATTTATTTTTATAAATTATAACAACAGCACCTCAGATACCAGTTTAGATCAATTAGCGTCTGCCGATATAGAAGAATGGATAGACAATGACTTAATTGCCTTTGACACTTACGAAATAACGGATGTATTTGAAGATATAGAATTGGAAAGCCAACCCATTTTCGAAGATGATGAAATTATAGAATTTTTAAATGGCACGGATATTGAGAACTTAATACTAGAAAACTGATGAATTTAAAAAAAATCATATTTGGAATTTTGTTATTTACAGTTTTTACTGGAATAGCTCAACGTAATGATAATGAAAAAATAAAGGCTTATAAAACGGCTTTTCTAACTGAAGCATTAGAATTAACTGTTGATGAAGCTGAAAAGTTTTGGCCAGTTTATAATGCGTATTCAAAAGAATATCAGAAGATTAAAATCACCAAAACGCGTCAAATATTTAAAAAAATTAGAATCGCGGGGGGAATTGACCAGTTATCTGAAAGCGAGGCTGACACTATTTTAGAAGAATTTGTGGAAATTGATAGTAATGTTGCTAAAGCCAAAGAAAAATTAAAAAAAGATTTAACGGGAGTTATATCTTCTAAGAAAATGATAAAATTATTAAGTGCAGAACAAAATTTTAATAAGGAATTATTAAAACGATTTAGAAATAGAGGTGGTAATATGAATAAAAACTAATCCTCTTAGAATTTGGCAAGACAATGTTATTTTCTAAATTTGCACCGGAAAAAAGGAAAGATAAAGATGAAAAAATTAAGAATTATTGCCATTTTGGGTATTGCTATGTTATCATTCAGTAGTATGAACGCCCAATCTGATGCAGCTACTACTAATAAGGAAACAATAAACAGTTCAGACAAACAACCAGAAAAGATTGTCTATAAAAACATTGATTATTATATTATTGATGGTGTTTGGTATGCAAAAATCAAGAAGAGGTTTGTATTAAGAACAGCTCCAAAAGGTGCTAAACTTAAAAACTTACCTAAAGGTGGTGAAAATGTAGTAATGGCAGGTGTAAAGTATTATAAATTAAATGGCGTTTTTTATAAAAAGTCAAAAGGTGGTGGTTACGAAGTTGCGAGACCGTAAGTAAATTGAGAATATTCATTCTTTAAGTAGTCTGAAAATCTTTAAAATTTATAAAAAAAACAAAAAAAAAATACGAAATAAATGTAACGTCAGACTTTTTAGGCAGTATTTATAAATAGTTAAAATAAAAGACGCGAAGTATCGCGTCTTTTATTTTTAAACCTGATACATTTTTTCTCGTTGTTCTTTTATCTTATCGTTTTCGAAATAATCATCAAACGTAGTATATCTATCTATAGCTCCCTGCGGTGTTAATTCAATAACACGATTGGCAACAGTTTGTGCAAATTCATGATCATGCGTTGCAAATAAAACAGTGCCTTTAAAGTTTGTAAGTGAATTATTAAAAGCTTGAATTGACTCTAAGTCCAAGTGGTTTGTCGGTTCATCTAACATCAATACATTTGCTCTTAGCATCATCATTCTAGACAACATACAACGAACTTTTTCTCCACCTGACAATACATTACATTGTTTTAAAGCTTCCTCTCCACTAAAAATCATTTTTCCTAAAAACCCACGGATATAAACTTCTTCTCTTTCTTCTTCTGTTGTTGCCCATTGTCTTAACCAGTCTACTAGACTTAATTCATTATCAAAAAAGTGTGCATTTTCTAAAGGTAAATAGGCCTGTGTTGTAGTAACTCCCCAAGCAAACTTCCCTGCATCTTGCTTCATATTTCCATTAATAATTTCGAAAAATGCGGTAACTGCTCTTGAATCTTTTGAAAAGATTACCACCTTATCTCCTTTGGTTAAATTGAGGTTAATATTATCAAATAACAATTCACCATCAATAGATTTTTGCAAACCTTCAATGTTTAATATCTGATCACCTGCTTCACGGTCACGGTCAAATATTATGGCCGGATACCTCCTACTTGATGGTTTTATATCAGAAATATTTAATTTTTCAATCATCTTTTTTCTACTGGTTGCTTGCTTAGATTTAGCAACATTCGCAGAAAATCTACGTATAAATTCTTCTAATTCTTTTTTCTTTTCTTCAGCTTTTTTATTTTGCTGAGATCTTTGACGAGCTGCCAATTGACTAGATTCGTACCAAAAAGAATAATTACCAGAATAGTTATTTATTTTACCAAAATCAATATCAGAAATATGAGTACAAACCGCATCTAAAAAGTGCCTATCATGTGAAACAACGATAACTGTGTTTTCATAATTGGCCAAAAAGTTTTCTAACCACTTAATGGTTTCATAATCCAAATCATTGGTAGGCTCATCCATTATTAGTACATCTGGATTTCCAAATAAAGCTTGTGCTAATAACACACGTACTTTTGCCTTACCATCTAAATCTTTCATCAAGGTGAAGTGCTGATCTTCTTTCACACCTAAGTTAGACAACATCGCTGCTGCATTACTTTCAGCATTCCAACCGTTCATTTCTTCAAACTTCACTTGTAACTCACCAATTTTTTCTGCATTTTCATCAGTATAATCAGCATATAAAGCATCAATTTCTGACTTAATTTTAAAAAGTGATTTGTTACCTCTAATTACAGCTTCTAATACAGGAAATTCATCTGAGGCATTATGATCTTGCGATAGCACGGACATCCGTTTTCCTTTTTCTAAAGAAACATGCCCTGAAGTTGGATCAATATCACCAGCAATAATCTTTAAAAAAGTAGATTTCCCTGCTCCATTTGCACCAATTATCCCATAGCAATTACCTTGTGTAAAAATGGTATTTACTTCATCAAATAAGATGCGTTTTCCGAATTGTACTGATAAATTAGAAACTGATAACATTATAATTTTTTTAAATTCCGTGCAAAAGTAAGAAATGCCTAGCTATTAGCGAAAAGAACTGTATATAATTTAAAATACTATACTATCCTCAGGTGACCGAAATGTAAAATTTTATTTTAGACATCAATTTAGAACGGCAGCATAAACACATTTTACACAAATCAATACGCGTCATTTGAATTATTCGACCACTTAATTTAACATCCTATTAACTAATTTTGGGTGTTTGAATGGCTATTTTTGTGTTGTTCAGAAAAACCTAACAAATTTGGCAAGACAATTACTCTCATTTTTTTCATCTAAAATATTGTTTTTATTTTTTACAACATTACTAATTGTAAGTTGTAAAGATAAGGCTGTGACCGACAAGGCTTATTTTGGTGGACAAATTATAAATCCGAAATCAGACAAGGTTTATTTTTATTATCAAGATCAACTGATTGACTCTTCTAAGCTAAGTATCAATAATAAATTTTTAATAAAATTAAAAAAATGTACTAACGGATTTTACAAATTCAAACATGGTAACGAATTCCAATATGTATATTTAGAATCTAATGATAGTTTACTTATTAGATTAAATACTTGGGATTTTGATGAATCGCTTGTTTTTAGCGGAAAGGGTGCTGAACGCAATAACTTTTTAATCAATTTATTTTTAGTTAATCAAAAGGAAGATAATGATTTTAACAAATATTATAAACTAAGTGATAGCTTATTTCAATCAAAAATTGATTCTGTATTAATATTAAAAAATCTACTGTACTCACAGTTTAAATCAGAAGTTCCTGAAAGTTCAATTCTATTTAACAAATTGGTAAACACCGCGATAAATTATCCTTTATACAAAAAAAAGGAAATCTACCCACATAATCATATGAAATCTATGGGCTCTATGGAGCACCCCAAAATAAGTCCAAGATTCTTTAAATTTAGAAAAAATATAGATCTCGACGATAAAGAGTTAACTGGATTTTATCCACATCAAAGTTATGTAAGAGCCTATTTACATCATTTAGCTTATGAAAAACAAGTTTTAGATAGTTTTAAAAGCGATATAGATGTTAACATGATGCAAGCAGCACTGGAAAACATTAAAACAGAGTCTGTAAAAAATAACTTTTTATATATGGGAATCTGGTATGCCCTGTTAAATGAAGAAACCCCGATTGTAGAAAAAGAAAGAGCTGTACGATTATTTTTTGATCATTCTACGGATAAAAAAAGTGTAGCTGAAATTTCAAATTTAATAGAGGTTTCAAAAAAATTAGCTAAAGGCTTTAAGTTACCAAATATTTCTCCTAACAATATTAATGGTGAATCCATTCAGTTAAATACCATTATTAAAAATAAAAAAACGGTAATATGTACTTGGCCTTCCAACTCTAGTGAAATGGAAAATTTTGCTAAACGTTTTAATTATTTAGAAAAAAAATATCCAGATTATAATTTTATTGGTCTTACTTCTGCTTATCAAGAAGCCGAGTGGAAAAGTTTAATCAAACTTAAGAAGCTAAATAAAGTCAATCAATACCGTATTGATGAAGGGATTGATTGGTTAGACATTAATTTCCCTAGAGCAATTTTAATAGACAAAGATGGGAGAATTCAAAACAATATGACGCATCTCTCCAATCGCAGTTTTGAGAAACAAATCAGGCAAATTAAATAAAGTGTGATTCGTCTTTTTACTAATTAATCTTAAAAACCTCTCATAATCATTAAATTAAGAGTACTTTTGCACATTCATAAACGAAAAGGCTTATTTATCTGCTAAGACAGCACTATTGGGAAGCCTTAGTTTGATAAATTTTTAATATATGTCTTTATTTAATGAACTTGGCCTACGCCAAGAAATTGTCAATGCTTTGACCGATCTAGGTTACGAAAAACCTACACCAATCCAACAACAAGCGATACCCCAAATTATTAATGCTTCTAATGACTTAAAAGCATTTGCACAAACAGGTACCGGAAAAACTGCCGCATTTAGTTTACCAATTCTTGAAAAATTAGATTTAGAAAGTAAGGCTACACAAGCTATTATTTTATCTCCTACACGAGAGTTAGCTATTCAAATAGGAAAAAACATTGAAGATTTCTGTAAATACATGAAACGTGTTAATGTGGTTACCGTTTACGGTGGAGCCAATATTGACGAACAAATTCGTGGATTAAAAAGAGGTGCTCAAATTGTTGTAGGTACTCCAGGTAGAACTGTAGATTTAATTAAACGTAAACAGTTAAAACTGAAAGACATTAAATGGGTCGTATTAGATGAGGCCGATGAGATGTTAAATATGGGTTTTAAAGATGATTTAGACCAGATATTAGAGGTAACACCAAAAGAAAAACAAACATTATTGTTTTCAGCTACTTTTCCTAGAGAGGTAGATGCTATTGCTAAAAACTACATGACTAAACCTGTAGAAATTAGTGCAGGAAAAAAGAATGCTGGTGCAGATAAAGTTTCACATGAATACTATTTGGTTTCCGAAAAAAATAGATATCCAACCTTAAAAAGATTAGCAGATGTTAATCCTAATATATATGCAATCGTTTTTTGTAGAACAAGAAGAGAAACAAAAAGTGTAGCCGCCAATTTAATTGATGATGGTTATAACGCAGATGCCTTACATGGTGATTTATCACAGGCTCAGCGTGATATTGTGATGGAAAAGTTTAGAGCTAAACATTTACAAATTTTAGTAGCTACTGATGTAGCAGCAAGAGGTTTAGATGTAGATGATTTAACACATGTTATCAATTATAAATTACCAGATCAAGCAGAAAACTATACACATAGAAGTGGTAGAACTGGTAGAGCTGGTAAAGAAGGTATTTCTATTGCAATAATTACGAACAGAGAGAAAAATTCTCTTAGGCCAATTGAAAGTAAAATTGGTAAAAAATTCATAGCTCAACAAGTACCTGGCGGTAAAGAAATTTGCGAAAAGCAATTATTTAAACTGATTGAAAAGGTAAAAGATGTTGAAGTAAATGAAGATCAAATAAATCCTTATTTAGAAGGTATTTATGCTCAATTGAAAGATATTGAACATGACGAATTAATAAAACGATTTGTTTCTATAGAGTTTAATCAATTCTTATCTTATTACCAAGGTGCTGAAGATCTTAATGGTGACGATTCTAGAGAACGAAGAACTAGAAGTACTGATGAGAATTTTACAAGATTCTATATCAATTTAGGGAAAATGGATGGATTGAATCCTGCCAGATTAATAGGATTAATCAACGAAAATCTTAAGAAGAGTGATGTTGAAATTGGACAAATAGAAATTCTTAAAAGCTTCTCTTTCTTCGAAATTGATAAAGCTTTTGCAGAACAAGCCGTTGAAGCATTTCAACATGCAGAATTTGAAGGTAGGTCTGTAATTGTAGAAGTAACCACTAAACCAAAAGGTGGCGGTGGACGAAGAAGTGGTAAAAAACGCAGCTTCGGTGGTGGTGATAGAAATTCAGGTGGTGGTGGAAGAGAAAGACGTTCAGGCAGTGGAGGATATAAAGGAAAAAGCTCTAGTGGAGGTGGATATAAAGGTGGTAAGAAAAGTGGAGGTTTTAGTGGAGCTAAAAGAAGTGGTAAACGTTAATCTCCATTAAGAACTAACAATCACATTATTAGAATTTAATCTTAAGGTGTATTTTTTAATTAGAATTCATCTTAAGATTCAGTTCTTTTAACCAAATCGCAATTTTTTCAGCTTCTGTACTAAGGTTTTTCTTATCTAATAGATCACTCATTTCAGTAAGTACAACTGTTTTATAATTATGATTGTTTTTTGTAAAACAATTAAACCCCACACTTCCAAAATCAGCACGATTTTGTTTGGTTTCAACAACTTTCCCCTTAGCGGCTTTTGAAATTAAAGCTACATATTCTTCAAGCTCACTTTTATCAACTTTAAAAACAATAGAGTCGAACATTTCTTTATAACTATTCAAGTTATCTGTATCTATCCAAATGATTGAATCTCTTTCTTTATTTACCCTTACATTACCTTCATTATCAATTATCCAATGGTTATAATTTAATCCCCATGCATAATTAACACTAAATTTCTCAAAATAAATTTCCTGATTTTCTTCGGAAGTCTCATCATTTTGACATGAAAATAACAGTATACTAAGTATAAAGAGACATAAAATTTTTATTGTTTTAAACATAAAATTGCAAATTAGAGTTGTCTATTTTATGTTAGATGTCCAAAATTAAGATAGGTTGCTTTAACATTAAAAACTAAAACAACAGCTCTTTATTTTACATACTTAGATGCCTTCATAAAACTTAGCACAATAAATCCTGCAATAAAAAATACTCCTAAAATTAAAATAAATAATTTAAGAGAACTGGTATAAGAAGTTACAACACCAGCAATAACCATCCCTACAACTATAGCAAGCTTTTCTGTTACATCAAAGAAGCTAAAATATGTTGCGTGATCTTGTGTTTCATCTGGTATCAATTTAGAATATGTAGATCTAGATAAGGTCTGAATAGCACCAAGAACAAAACCTAAAAATGCACCTAAAACATAAAATTTTAAATATACGTTAGGATCATCTCTATTCAAAAGATAGGCTCCAACACAGGCAAAAGCCCAAATTACTATCGTTATTTTTAACGCACTTATATTTCCAATTCTAGTAGACAGTCTTGAAAAAAAGTAAGCCCCCACTACTCCAACAATTTGAATTAGTAAAATAGTAATAATTAAATTACTAGTTTCTAAGCCTAGATCTTTGGTACCAAAAATAGATGCTAATAATATTATTGTCTGTACGCCTACACTATATAAAAAAAATGAAATTAATAATATTTTTAGTTGCGATTGCGTTTTTATTTCTTTCAAAACCACTCGCAACTCTTTGTAACCCTTAAAAATGAAATCTTTTTCTGGTTTTCTTTTATAAGGGTTATTGGGGAGATTTTTAAAAGTATACTGTGCAAACCCAATCCACCAAAGACCCACAGTTAAAAATGATATCCGAGCTGGTAATGTGGCATCAGTTAAACCATATAAATCGGGCATCATAACCATTGATAAGTTAAATGCTAATAAAATTACAGAACCTACATAACCCAGCATAAATCCCTTAGCACTCACTTTATCTTGCTGTTCAGGAAAAGCAACTTCAGGTAAATAAGCATTATAAAAAACCATACTGCCCCAAAAACCAATACTCGCTAAAATAGTAAAGACAATTCCAATCCATACATTTTCCTTACCTGTGAAAAAGAATAACATCATTACGGATAAGGAACCTAACAGGCAGAAAAATTTTAAAAATCGTTTTTTATTACCTGTATAATCCGCAATAGCAGACAGTATTGGAGACAATAAGGCCACAATTAAGAAGGAAAATCCAAGAGCGTACGAATAAATCGTTGTGTTATACCACTCAGAACCTAAAAATTGAACTACACCATTACCACCTTCTGTAACAGACTCATAATAAATGGGAAAAACGGCTGTACCAATTACTAAAGAATATACCGAATTTGCCCAGTCATAAAATGACCATGCATTGATTAGTTTCTTATCTCCTTTTTTTAACATAGGGTTGGTTGATTGTAAATAAAAAGCCGTATTTCATATGAAATACGGCTCACAATGTACTAATAATTTTAAAAGATTGGGGAAATCTATTTACCAATCTAAATTTTTCAGATATAAAATATAGTTTTAAGTGATCACAACCAATCCATTACCCTTTATTCACTTGTCAATGCTTTCGCATTAAACTTTTTAGCATGAGCTCTCGCTTCAGGTAAATATGCCTTTAAATCGGCTATTCTTGATTCATTAGATGGGTGCGTACTTAGAATTTGAGGCGGAGCCTCTCCTCCTGCACGTTCACTCATCCTCACCCAAACTTCGGCTGCCTCTTCACCATTATAACCTGCCATAATCATAAATACTAATCCTAATCGGTCTGCTTCTCGTTCGTGAGTTCTACTAAATGGCAACATAATTCCAACTTGAGAACCTAAACCATAAGCAGTATTCCATATTTGCTGCTGTTCAGCTGATTTGTTCGCTGTTGCAACAGCTACTGCAACACCACCTAACTGTTGTAATTGACCAGTTGACATTCGCTCTTGACCATGTTTAGCGAAGGCATGAGCAACCTCATGTCCCATTACCGCAGCAATACCATCGGAATTTTTACAAATAGGTAAAATACCAGTATAAAAAACGACTTTTCCACCTGGCATACACCAAGCATTTACGGTTTCATCTTCAACTAAGTTAAACTCCCATTGGTAACTATCAGCTTCTGCTTTCATACCATTTACACGCATAAATCGATCAACGGCTTGAGATATTCTAGCACCTATATCTTTAATTTCTTTAGTTTTCGAAGCATTGGTAGACAATTTATTTTCTTCTAAAAACCCTTTGTATTGAGCAAAAGCCATGGGTAATACTTCAGCATCGCTTACAAAGTTTACTCTTTTCCTTCCAGTAATTGGCACTGTACTGCAACTAATTAAAAATAAGGTCACAATAGTTAATGCAATAATTTTTTTCATCTTGTTTTTTTAAGTTTTAAGAATGCAAATATAAATATACAAAAAATGATTAACTTCGTATTTGCTAATATTTATTGTAATTAATCCAAAATAATGCCAAAAAAAAACAATTTTGAAATACCTAGCTCAATTATTCGAACAGGAAAAATATTACAATTATTTTCTAACAAATTAGCTGCAAATTTTGCCATAAAACTATTTACTACTCCTCCCAAATTTAAAACTCCTGAACGAGAGGAAATGATGCGAAAGAGTGCTAAAAATATTTTAGTAAATATTCCATCAATCCAAAAAGATGTAAATGTTTATGAATATGGATTTTCAAAAACGAAAGTTCTTTTAGTTCATGGTTGGGCTGGACGGGGTACTCAACTCTACGAAATAGCCGATAAACTTCTTGAAAACGGCATGATGGTTATAAGTTTTGATCTACCTGCACATGGCCTTTCTTCTGGAAAAACTACCAATATGTTAGAAGCAATTGCAACTATTGAATATCTAAATGAAAAATTTGGTCCATTTGAAGCTGCGATAGGTCATTCTTTCGGAGGTATTTCTTTATCAGCAGCATTAGCTAAAAAAACATTTATAAACAAACTAATTATCATTGGAGTAGAAAGCTCAAACAATAAATTTTTAGATCTTTTTGTAAAAAAATTAAAACTAAAACCAAAAATTTCGGAATTAATGAAAGCACAAATAAGATCTAAATTCAAAGTAGATTTGGAATCATTAGCTGCCAACACAAGTTCTAAAAAAGTAACCATCCCTACCTTGGTGGTCCATGATATAGAAGATTATGATGCCGATGTAAGTTCCGCTTATAAAATACGACAGAACTTAAGTAATGGTGAGCTTTTAATAACAAATGGTTTAGGACATAGAAGAATACTTCGAGAACCTAAAATAATTGGGAAAATAATTAAATTTATAAAAAACTAATTATAAAGTAATTAAAGCATTTCACCACTAAAAAACAACTTTCTTAAAGCATATAAATGCAAAGAATAAACATTTTAAAAGTATGAAAAGTATATTCACTTTATTATGTATTTCACTACTAATTAGCTGCAGTGGTAATGCTCAAAAATCAAAAAAAGAAAACAAAGACATGACAGACAATAAAGATAAAATTGTAAAAACAGACGCAGAATGGAAAGCTGAATTAACAGATCAAGAATACTATGTATTACGTCAAAAAGGTACTGATAGACCAGGTGACACTGGCTATACAAAACATTTTGAAAAAGGCACTTATGTATGTAGAGCTTGTAATGCCCAGTTATTTAAATCAGGAAGTAAATATGAAAGTCACTGCGGTTGGCCTTCTTTCGATGATGCGATTCCTGGAACGGTTGATTTTAAAAAGGACAATAGTGCTGGTATGATTAGAACAGAAATAACGTGTACAAAATGTGATGGACATTTGGGGCATGTTTTTGATGATGGTCCTAAAGAGACTACAGGACAACGTTATTGCGTTAATACAAGCTCTATAAAGTTTGTACCCGCAGAGAAAAAATAACTAATATTATTTTATTAAATTTAGAGTCCTTGTAGCGAGGACTCTTTTTTTTTTAAATATGAACAAAAATTATATAGACAGTATTCAAAAACAATTTAGTTATTACAAAAGTTTAGGCGATAAGACTTTTGATCAGGTTAGTGATACCGAAATACATTGGTCACTCAATAATGATAGCAATAGCATTGCCATTATCGTAAAACATATCGTAGGTAATATGTTTTCTCGTTGGACTAATTTTTATACTGAAGATGGTGAAAAAAATTGGAGACATAGAGATACTGAATTTGATGACAGTTATACTTCAAAAACTGAAATGATTACGGCATGGGAAAAGGGATGGGCTTGTTTACTTCTTATAATTGACAACTTAAAAGCCGAAGATTTACAACGAATTATTTATATCAGAAACGAAGGCCACACGGCTCTAGAGGCCATTAACAGACAATTGTGTCACTATTCTTATCATATAGGTCAGCTCGTTTATGTTGGTAAATTAATAAAAGGTGAACAATGGAAAAGCCTTTCAATTCCTAAAAATGAATCTTCGATTTATAACATAAGTAAATTTGAAAAAGAAAAACACAAAGGTCATTTTACTGATGACTTATAATGCCTTTAACCAATCTCCTATTAAAAATAAATGACTCATATAAATTCTTTGAAGTATTATTCAGTAACGATTTTACTCATTCTATTACTTAGCAATTGCAAAAAACCAATTCCCGAAGTAGTTAGTAGTCAAAACTTCTGCGAAACAATTCATAGAAATGATAGTATTAGTCTTTCTAACGAATTATCAGCTATTGAGGAAGAAATGCAAACTAAAACTGGTGTTTATGTTTTAGAAGATGGTGGTGGATCTTTGACCACAAGAGCTTGGCTTACACAATATGCTGAAAAAACAATTGATATACAGTATTTTATATTTTCAACTGATAATGTAGGACTTATAGCCTGTGATTATTTAATTAGAGCAGCAGACCGTGGTGTAAAAGTTAGAATTTTGGTTGATGATATTATGGTTGATGCGGAGTTGGAAGATATTTTAATGATGGCAAGCCATGAAAATATTTCTATTAAAGTCTATAATCCTGGTGTTAATTTAGGCAAAAGCATCGTTAGTAAACTTAAAAAATTTGCAACTGACTTTAGATCTGCAAACTTAAGAATGCACAATAAAACCTTTATCGTTGATAGTAAAGTAGTAATTACAGGCGGTAGAAATATTGCTGATGAATATTTTGATTATGACCATGAATATAACTTTAGGGATAGAGATGTATTACTACTTGGTAAAATTACTCCAAAAGTAGAACAGTCATTTGAACAGTTTTGGAATAATAATTTAAGTGTGCCAATTAAAAATTTAGCAGAGGAGTTACCCGAAAATTATACCGACCCTAATCGGTTTGAAAAATTACATCAATATGCATGTAATCCCGATAATTTTTGGCCGCAGATAAGAACACAAATTGAAAATTTACCCACTACCTTTAAAAAAATAAAAGAGTCTGGCGGTTTAGTTTGGACTAAAGAAGTAGCATTTATTTCTGATGCACCTGGTAAAAATGATGGCTCTGAAGGTTTAGGTGGTGGCGGATATACCACTGATGCCTTAATTAAATTAGTAAAAAATGCAAAATCGTCTTTAGATATTCAAACGCCCTATTTGATTACTACAGCGTTGAGTCGTAACCTGTTTAAAAATGCCGTAAAACGTGGAGTGAAAATTAGAATTTTGACCAATAGTTTAGCTTCTACAGATAATCTAGAAGCCTTTAGCGGTTATCAACGCGATAGAAAAGCGTTGTTAGAAACAGGTGTAGAAATCTATGAATTCAAACCAGATGCCGAAGAGCGTTTTAAAATAATGACAGGCCATTTACAAGCCAAGTTAGATTTTAAACCCATTTTTGGTTTACATTCAAAATCAATGGTAGTTGATGGTGAAACCACAGTGATAGGTACTTTTAATTTAGACCCTAGAAGTGCAAACCTTAACACAGAATGTTTGGCAATTATCAATAATAAAAAAATATCTAATAATGTTTTAAAAGGCATGGAAATCGAGTTTAAACCCGAAAATTCATGGCAAACTACCACTGACTATAATCCTGATAGTGAAGTTAAAACAGCCAAACGTATTAAGGCATGGACTCGAAAAATTGTACCCAAAGAGATTTTGTAAATAATACAAATATCCTTGTTTTAATTTCCTACGTTTTTTTTATTCGCTACTATTTTCAGTTTTAGAATAGTCTTTATAAATAGCTTCTTTAAATACTTTCCAGTGCTCATCAGTCATACGCCCTGGAGTAAACAAACAAATACCCGCAGCTCCGTTTATCATAGACTGTTCAATAGCATCCACTAATTCTTCTGGAGAAACACCGTGATCTTCAGGATCTGGATGCTCTGCCTTTTCATTAGGAAATGGTGTTATAAATAGTCCACTATAAATTGGTTTGGCATTATTAACTGACGCTACCTCTTCTTTAACCATTTCACCAACCCATTTGGTATCTTCTAAATAAAAATCATTGTAATTCATTGGAAAAATTGCATCTAAGTCCCATTTTTCCCATTCTTGACGCACCATTTTTTTCGCTAATGAAGGTCCCGGAAAAACAGCTGCATTTAATTGCTTTCCTTTTGCATGGACTACCTCAGCAATTTTATTCACCATATTTGTAATTAAATCATATCTGAATTGTTTCCATTCTTGTACCTGTGACGGATCTTCCACTTCATTAATATCAATACCTGACTGTTCTTTAAAGTCTGCCTTACATTTATCGCAATAGCAATAATCGAATTTAGGAAACTCTTTATCCATTACTAAATCATATTTTTCCCATAAACCTCTTGCTAAAATAACATCAGGAAAACGTATATAATCTAAATGAATTCCATCAACCTCCTCAACATCAGCTATCTTACCATATAAATCTGTTAAATAATCAACTACTTTTTCTTTATTTGGGCATAAAAAAGTATAATGCTTTGCATAAACAGGTTTATCAAAGGCAGAATCTCCTTCCCCATTAACACCAAACAAATCAGCAGTTAATGTATCGTTTGGGTCTTGTCTCATTGTTGGAATCCACGTATGGAATTCTAAACCTGCTTCTTTGGCTATTTTACCCACCCGTTTATACGTTTCTGGGTTTTGACCTCCATTATACATTAGTCCATCAACACCATGATCTTTAAAACCTTTAAAACTGGTCAACAGTTCTGCATCTGTAGCTTCACCAGGACCTCCAGTCCATGCATAAACCGGAACTTTACTTTTCGATATTTCTGTATCTGATTTGTCTTTACAGGAAATAAATAGAATTGATATTAATAAAATAATTAAGATTTTATTCATAATACAGGGTTGATTAGATTAAAGTTTAAATATAAAATAAACCAAAATACTATTCGTATGCAACTTTTTTCGACCAATAGCATCTATTATTCTATATTAAACAACGAATCGACCTATATTGTTGGTACTTACAATAGCTATTCTTTCTTCTTGTACAAAAAAAGAGGATGTATTATTACAAAATGAAGAATTAATTGAAAAATGGAAATTGATTGTACAATATTGGGACCCCAAGAGATGGTAGTGGTGATTATCAACCTATTGTAGGTGAGAGAATTATTTAATTCTTTAAAAATAAAAAAAACATATCAAATGGGTCTTTTTGCTCTACAAATAGTGATACGAAAAAGAATAACGTTGGGTCATCTAATGATAAAACTGAGATTATTTTTGTAAAAAACGAATGTAATTCTTCTGAGTATAAAATTAATTATAAGCTTATTGAAAATAAGCTACAATTATGGTATCCATGTACTGAAGGTTGTGCTCAAAAGTTTGAAAAAATAGTTAATCAGAACAATAAAATTAGTTATTTAAATTTATTATCTTGTTAACATAAATCTATACTATGCGTTTTTATATTTTACTTATTGGTCTATTATATTTATCAGATATTCCGGCACAAGAATCTAGTTTAGATTCTAAAACCATTACATTTTATGCAAAAGATTCTGTAATTATTACGGCAGACACCTACTTTTTAAAGGACATACCTCCTACAGTCTTATTATGCCATCAGGCGGGCTTTAGTCGTGGTGAATATTTAAATACTGCAAAAGAGCTTAATGCATTAGGTTTTTCTTGTATGGCAATAGATCAGCGTTCCGGTCTAGAGGTAAATGGCATTATTAATCAAACTGCAATTGATGCAAATAATAAATTAAGAAATGTTGGTTACGCTGGAGCCAAACAGGATGTTGAGGCCGCCATAGATTATTTGTATAAATTAAACGGAGAACAGCCTATTATTTTAGTAGGGAGTTCCTACTCTGCTTCATTAGCTTTGTGGATTGGTAGTGAGAATTTAAAAACAAAGGCTATTGCTGTCTTTAGCCCAGGAGAATATTTAACAGGAATAAAATTAAAGCAAACTATAAAATCTATAAGTATTCCTGTATTTGCAACTTCTTCTAAGCGAGAAATTAAACCTGTAGAAAAACTATTGAGTCAAGTTAAACCAAACTTAATTACACAATTTAAGCCTAAGCTAAAGGGATACCATGGTTCTAAAGCTTTATGGAAAAAGAACGATGGTCATGAAAATTACTGGAATGCTTTTAAAGATTTTTTGTTAAAACAAAAGTAAGTTAAACAATGTCTAACACTCGCTCTAAAGCCATACCTCTTGAGGCTTTAATTAATAGTGTTGCATTCGTAATATTGAGTGTTGAAAAATGTTTTTTAAACGATTCATAAGAATTAAAAAGTTGAATTTTATCCTCATTAGCTCTACATTTATAAAAATTCTCTCCAATTAAATATGCTTTTGATATTGAAAGGTTACTTAACAAATCAACAATAAATTGATGCTCAGCTTCAGCAGTCTTTCCTAGTTCAAACATATCACCCAAAATTGCAATTTTATGAGAATCCGTTAAATTGGATAAATTCTCTAAAGCAACTTCCATACTACTCGGATTAGCATTATAGGCATCTAAAACAATTTTATTAGACCCTTTATGAATAATTTGAGAGCGATTATTACTAGGTACGTAATTCTCTATAGCCTTAATACTATCTTCACTTTTCACTTTAAAATAATGACCAATAGCTAATGCCGCCGAAATATTATTATAATTATAAGCCCCAATCAATTGGCTTTTTACAATTTCATTATCAAATTGAACATGAACAAACGGATTAGCTTCGACAAAACTAACAGAAACATTAGTATTTTCTCCACCAAATGTAACTTGGTTTATAGCAACTGATTTTTCTAACTGAATTGGGTCGTTAGCATTTACAAAAGCAGTTTTATTATGATTTTTCAAATAAGTGTACAATTCTGATTTACCTTCTATAACACCTTCGATACTACCAAATCCTTCTAAATGAGCTTTTCCAAAGTTCGTAATATAACCGTAATCAGGTTGGGCAATGTTGCATAAAAGTTCAATTTCTTTTAAATGATTCGCTCCCATTTCAACAATACCAATTTCAGTTTTTGGTGTCATTGAAAGTAATGTCAAAGGCACACCAATATGATTGTTTAAATTGCCCTCTGTGGCTGTTGTATTGTATTTCTCAGAAAGAACAGCATTAATCAATTCTTTAGTTGTGGTTTTACCGTTACTCCCTGTTAAACTAATAATCGGTATCCCTAGTTCATTTCTATGATAGGAAGCTAATGCCTGCATCGTTTTCAAAACATCATTCACTAAAATAATAGTTGGTTTTGTTTGATATGCAGCTTCATCTACAACCGCAAAAGCTGCTCCTTTTTTTAAAGCATCTTCAGCAAATTTATTACCATTAAAATTATCACCTTTTAATCCAAAAAAAACACAACCTTTTTCCACTTTTCTAGTATCTGTAGAAACTTGATAGGACTGTTTATAAATTTTATAGAGTTCTGAAATATTCATGTGTCAATGTATATTAATTTTATAGTCAGATGGAATACCTTAATTATCACTTTGACTGTTTACCGAATTTTAACCTTGGCATTTCAGAGGTTAAAACTAAAAAAAAACTCAATACAAAATGTATTGAGTTTTAATTATTTATTCTATAGCAAGACTTATCTTTGTGGTTCCTTACGTCTTCTTTTATAAGACATTGCTCCTAATTTGTCAGTTGCACATCTAAATCCGATATAATTTGTAGCCATATATTCTGGCAAATATCTACGTTGAGCTGGGTCTAACCAATAAGCTCTATCTTTCCATGAACCTCCTTTATAAACTCTAGCTTGATCACTAATTAAAGTGTTTCTAGTTTTTGTATCATATTGTTGAATGATCAAACCACTTTCTCCAATTTGTTTTGGTGTTTTAGGTGAATTATACATTCTTGGTTGATTTTCCATATCTTCCTCATCTTGATAGTAATTTTTAGTTGAAGCCATATCTCCATCACCAATAGCAATATTATCAGCTTTTTCATAATTAGGTCTCATAAAAGCATCACGCTTCGTAATTGGTACATATTTAATACTACCTGGTAAATCTTTAGGTACAATTTTACCATTATCCAACGTATCAAACTCTATGCTGTTATAATCAACAACAACTACCTTACCTTCTTCATCAATTAAAGGTTTTTTAAATACATTTCCTCTAAAATAGTTAAAGTCATTTGCATCGTTATCTATAATTGGTCTATAAACATCAGCTACCCATTCTGCAACATTACCAGACATATCATACAGTCCAAATGCATTAGAATCATAAGATTTCACTCTAATTGTGATGTCAGCACCATCATTACTCCATCCTGCTAAACCACTATAATCACCTTTACCTTGTTTAAAGTTGGCTAATTGGTCACCACCTCTTCTTCTTGAATCATCTCTAGTTGTTGAACCATTCCAAGAATATTTTTTTCTTCCTCTAATAGTATTGTATTCTCTATTTTCAATTTCAGCTTTTGCAGCATACTCCCATTCAGCTTCAGTAGGCAATCTAAAACGTTGTGTTAACATACCATCAGACGTTTTAACGTGACGACCTGTAAAACCTTGATCAGATTTTTTAGACTTTCTATCTTTTCTTGATAATTTTTCACCATCATCTCCGGAAGCATCATCAGCATTTTTCGCTGCTTTTCTTTCTTTTTTACTTTGTTTCTTTACTTGGGCATTTGGATCATATAAACCTTTTCCATAAATATCTTCGTTACCATCAAATAACAAATCAGGATTTGCTAAATACGTACCTGTATCAAATCTATTTTTACCTTCTACAGTTACAGAATCCATATCAAATAAAGACTTAAGTACACCTTTATCCATTAATATTTTTTCATTAACCCTATCGGTTCTCCATTTACAGTATTCAGTAGCTTGTAACCAAGACACACCTACAACTGGATAATCAGAATATGATGGGTGACGTAAATATGCTTCAGATAATAACTCATTAAAACCAAGAGCATCTCTCCATACTAATGTATCTGGTAATGCAGATTGATAAATTTTTCTATAACTATCATCTGATGGAGGATATACTTTCTCTAAATATTGTAAATAAAACAAATATTCTAAGTTTGTAACCTCAGCTTCATCCATATAGAATGAACGTACTTGTTGTTTTGTTGGTGTCGTGTTCCAATCGAACATTACATCATCAGTTACACTACCCATGGTAAATGTACCTCCTTCTATTAGTACCATTCCTGGTGGAACTTTTTGACCAGCATAGTTTGTATTAGCTGTAAAACCACCATAAGTTGGATCGTTAAATTTCCAACCTGTAAGTTCAGAATGTGTTCTGGACTTTTTACCACAACTTATTAAAGTAGCAGCTACTAATACTGTTAACAAAACTTTGTTTCCGATATACCTTCTCATATTTAAACTTCTTAATTTATTCTTTTAGAGTTGAATCATTCGGCATTAGGGGTGTATTTTTTTGACACATTATGCCTGTTAATGCTAGTATAACGATAGTTTTATTTCTTTATTATATGTTGTGTTATAAAAAATGATATTAATTCTATTTAAATTTGCAAGCATTTAAAACAAACCGTCCAAACAAGCTCTATACTGTTTAGATTTGATATATGCTCAATATAAAATAAGTATGATTATCTTGCGAGACATTTAATTTATATATGAAGTCATTTCATTTGAAAAAGTTGTTTAGATCATTAGTACACCTATTATATATAGTCCCTTTCCTTGTTTCCTCTCAAAACAATGGTAGAAACGTTGTATCTAATACAAAATCTTATTCAACCGTTAAAAACGCTGTTTTATCTGAAGGTACCTGGTACAAGTTCTCAATTGATACTACTGGTATTTTTAAAATAGATAAACAGTTTTTACAAAACTTAGGGGTAAAAACAGACGATATAAATCCTAGAAACATCAGAATTTTTGGAAATGGCGGACAATTACTACCTCAAAAAAATGCTGATTTCAGATATGATGGATTACAAGAAAATGCAATTTTTGTAAATGGTGAAGAAGATAATAGTTTTGATACTAATGATTATATCCTCTTTTATGGTATAGGGCCACATGGTTGGAATATTATTCCATCACAACCTTCCCAATCTAAACACATTAATAATATATATAGCGATAATGCTTATTATTTCTTAACTGTAGATAATGGTTTGGGTAAACGAATTTCTACCGCTCCTGATATTTTAGCAACCGCCACAGAAACAATAACTACATATAATGATTATGATTTTATTGAAAACGATAAGACAAATTTATTTGCAAATGGACAACAATGGTTTGGTAAAGAGTTAAGTTTTGAAAATACTACAACGAAAGTATTTCAATTTGAGAACTTAGACGTTTCACAATCTATTACCATAAGAGTAAGAGGTGTAGCCATATCTTCAACATCATCTTCATTTGATGTAAAAGTGAATGGTCAAAACTTGATGAATATTAGTTTACCAGCAATTCCCTCAACATCAGGTAATTTAACACTTGCCATTCCACGTGAAAGTTCACAGAGTACATCTGTGAGCACCTCAACTATAGCAGTTGAAATTACTTACAATAATAATGGTAACCCTTCGGCTAAAGCCTATTTAGATTATGTAGAACTAATAGGTGTTAAAAAGCTAACTGCAAATGGCAAACAATTCTCCTTTAGAAATTTTGACTCTCAGTCAAATTCTACGCTCTTTAATTATCAAATAGAAAACAATACGAATATTGATCAAGTCTGGAATGTTACAGACGGTATCAATCCAAAAATTATCACCAATCAATCCAATTCAAATCAATTTAGTTTTAAATCGTTTGGAGGTTCATTACAAGAATTTATCGTACTGAACGAAAATGATTATTACAAACCAAAAATTATTGAGCAGACCAAAATTCCTAATCAAAATTTACAGGCCTTAAAAGATATAGATTATGTAATTATCACTCAAGATTTTTTAATGAATGAAGCAGAACGATTAGCTACATACCATAGAGAGAATTCTAACTTAGTGGTTCAAGTAATTAATTTAAACCATATATATAATGAATTTGGTTCTGGCTCACCTGATTTAACGGCTATTCGCGATTTTATAAGACATTTGTATCTAAATGCATCTAGTGATGAAACCAGAATAAAGTATGTCTGTTTATTTGGCGATGCTTCTTATGATTTTAAGGATCGGATTAACGATAACAATAATATTGTACCTTCTTTTCAATCTTTAGAAAGTTTTGATTTAGCACGTTCTTATGTTACGGATGATTATTATGGTATGATGGATGATGATGAAGGTGAACTAAGTAATGCTGATAATCAAGATGTTGCTACTGGAAGGTTTCCTATATCGACGGTAAGTGAAGCCAAATCTACAGTTGATAAAACCTTAAATTATTATAACACAGAATCTTTTGGAGACTGGCGTAATAGAATCACTTTGGTAGCTGATGATCCTGATGTGGCTAGCGAGTTTATACTTCAAGAAACCGTAGAAAAATTAGCCGATACGCTTAAAAACAGGCGGCCTATTTATAATTTGTCAAAAATTTATGCTGATGCCTATGTACAGGAAACTTCTGCCGGTGGCGAACGCTATCCTGATGTAAACGAAGCCATCAATAACGCTGTTGAAACAGGTTCTTTAGTCATAAATTATTTCGGACATGGTGGGGAAGATGGTTGGGCTAACGAGCGTATTTTAGAAAACTCAGCTATAAATGATTGGAACAACCTCAACAAGTTACCGCTATTTATAACTGTTACGTGTGAGTTTTCTAAATTTGACAACCCACTTAGACCTACTGCTGGCGAATTTGTTTTCTTAAATCCTTACGGAGGTGCCACAAGTTTAATAACGACAACGCGTGAAATTTTTATTAGTGTTGGGCAACGTTTTAACGACATACTCACCAAAAAACTTTTTGGATTCAACGGAGAAGATTATACTATTGCTGAAGCTCTGATGGCCATGAAAAATGACCCAACGTCTCCAAATACCACGCAACGTCTATTTGTTTTTTATTTAGGTGATCCTGCTATGAAACTTGCTCGTCCAAAACCAAGTATTGAGCTTACTAAATTAAACGGACAAAACATTACCTCAGCAACTGATACGCTAAAAGCTTTATCTAAAATCAGTTTAGAAGGAATTGTAAAAGATGCTCTCGGAAATGATTTAACTGATTTTAATGGTGAGTTGTCAGCAACCATTTATGACAAATCGGTAGACAGAATTACATTAGATAACAATAATTTTGGAAATAAACTATCTTTTGATGCTATTGAAAGTAAAATTTTTAGAGGAAGAGCTTCCATAAAAAATGGTGTTTTTAATTTTGATTTTATTGTACCAAAAGACATTAGAATAGCGTACGGAAAATCAAAAATCAGTTTATACGCCAACAATGACGCTATTGATAAAGGTGGTGTAAATCAAGAAGTTATTATTGGTGGGATTGATGAAAATGCACCTGAAGATAATGTTGGACCTATCATTCAACTTTTTATGGATGATGAGTCTTTTGCAGATGGAGGTAACACAAGTGAATCTCCAAATTTAATTGCCATTTTAGAAGATAGCTCAGGTATCAATACTTCAATTACTGCAGTTGACCATGATATTGTTGCCGTTTTAGATGGTGATCAGGCCAATCCATACATCTTAAATGATTTTTATGAAACAGAATTGGACGACTATACTACAGGAAAAGTGAAGTTCCCTTTTCGAAATTTAGAACCGGGTTTACATACACTAAATTTTAAAGTTTGGGATACATACAATAATTCATCAGAAGCAACGTTAAATTTTGTTGTAGTAGATAACAGCGATTTGGTATTGAGTAATGTTCTTAATTATCCTAATCCTTTTATAAATTATACAGAGTTTTGGTTTAATCACAATAAACCAAATGAACCGTTAGAGGTTCAAGTTCAGATATTTACAGTTTCTGGTAAACTAATTAAAACAATTAACCAAAACGTACAGTCTGAAAATCTATCACGTTCCATATCATGGAATGGTTTAGATGACTTTGGTAATAAAATTGGAAAAGGGGTTTACATTTATAAACTCAATGTTAAATCGACATTAACAAATACTAAAAACGAAAAATTTGAAAAACTTGTCATTTTACAGTAAAATCAAAATGTTCAAAATCCCTAACTTAACTATTCTGATGAAAAACTCATTTTTACTACTTATAGCATTTTTATGCTTACAAGTAGCTAACGCACAAGACGAACCAAATCCGATAACCACGGCCGCTCCATTTTTAACAATTGTACCAGACGCTCGTGCTGGAGGTATGGGTGATATTGGTGTAGCCACAAAACCTGATGCCAACTCTCAACATCATAACCCAGCAAAATTTGCTTTTTCAGATACTCAGTTCGCGGTAGGTGTAAATTACACCCCTTGGTTACGTAACTTAACGAACGATGTCTTTGTAAGTAGTTTAACTTTTTCAAATAAAATCAATGAACAAAGTGCCTGGGGTGCCAGTTTAAAATACTTTTCTCTTGGAACCATAGATTTAACAGATACAGGTGGAAACCCAATAGGTACTGAAAACCCTAACGAATTATCTTTTGATGGTTCATACTCTTTAAAACTAAACGAAACTTTCGCGTTGGCTGTTGGTGTACGATACATCCGTTCTGATTACGCTTTAAAGGTTGAAAATTCTGACCTAAAAACTGTAAATACTTTTGCCGTTGATGTTGCTGGTTATTATCAATCTCCAGAAAAAAATTACGGTAATTTTAATGGTATTTGGCGAGGTGGATTCAATCTTTCTAACATTGGTCCTAAAGTCACTTTATCTGATGGAGGAAGAGAAAGTTTTATACCAACCAATTTAAAATTAGGTGGTGGATTTGAATTTATCTTAGATGATATGAACTCCGTAACGACCAACCTTGAATTTAATAAATTATTAGTACCTACTCCTCCAATTAGAGATTCTTCAACAGGAGAAATTCTTGAAGGAAAAGATGATGATGTTAGCTTTTTAAGTGGTATGTTCAGTTCTTTTGGCGATGCTCCAAACGGATTTAGTGAAGAACTTAAAGAATTTACTTGGGCATTGGGTGCTGAATACATGTATGATAATACATTGGGACTTCGTCTTGGATATTTTAACGAAAATGAATTGAAAGGAGCTCGTAAATATTTTACATTAGGAGCCGGATTTAAATTTAAAAGTTTAAATTTAGATATGTCCTACTTGATCAACTCATCAGATGTTAATAATCCTTTAGAAAATACATTACGTTTTTCTTTGACTTTCAATTTCGGTGACATATTTGATTATTAAGATTCATATTAAATAATATAATTTCAAAAATCATTTTAGTATTTTAGCTAAAATGATTTTTTTATTTCAATTCTTATTTAAAAGTCCCGATAATGAAATTTAAAGAGGTGATTTTAAGTAATAATTGGTATCATCCCCAAAGTGTAGCTTTTTATGCAAAAAATACAAAGTAAAATAGAATATCTATTATTCGAAAATATTGATGAACTCGATGCCAATGCTCGTAATTTAATGAACGAAGCCATAAAAGCTCGTGAGAAAGCGTATGCCCCATATTCCAATTTTAATGTCGGTGCTGCTATCTTACTTGACAATAATGAGATAGTGCTAGGTAACAATCAAGAAAATGCTGCTTTCCCTTCTGGCTTGTGTGCAGAACGCGTTGCTATTTATAATGCAGGTGCCAATTACCCGGAATGTACAATTTTAGCTATTGCCATTTCAGCAAGTTCATCGAAACATAAAGTAACCAACCCTGTTGGCCCTTGTGGGGCTTGCAGACAAAGTATTGCAGAATACGAGCATAAACAAAAGCAAGCCATAGAAATTTATTTTATGGGAGAAGAAGGAAAAGTTGTTAAGGTAAATGCTTTAAAAGATTTATTACCTTTTGGTTTTGACAGTAGCTTTTTATAATTAATTTTCTTTTATTAGATAAACGATTAAGTGCTCCATCTTATGCAAGATATTAAAACTAGAGAAGACATCCATTTTATAATTACTGAGCTATACAAGAAATTGTTATCAGATGATATTGTTAAGCATTTCTTTGAAGATGTAATTAATGAGAATCATTTAGAAGAACACCTCAATATTGTAACTGATTTTTGGAATGGAATTTTATTTAGTGCCACTGATTACCAAAGAAATGCCATGCAACCTCATTTAATTCTCCATGAACGTAAGCCTTTTAAGCATGAACACTTTAAAAGGTGGTTATTACATTTCACTTCGTCTATTGACGACAACTTTAAAGGCGAAAAATCAGAAATGGCCAAGACAAGAGCCTTGTCAATTGCTACCGTTATGGAAATTAAAATGAGCAGTCATTCTTAAAATATTCTTTTTAAAATTTAATTACTAAGCTTAAAATAATTAATTTAGCCGTTGGTTGTAATTCAGCACCCTAGACCCTTTTTTATATGAAGTCAGTTATCACTGGAAACGGTAGTTTCATCCCCTCAGTTACTATAAAAAATAGCGATTTTATTGAAAGTCAGTTTTATGATGACAATAAAGAACTTTTTACTACATCGAATGAAGTAATCATAGAAAAATTTAAATCTATTACAGGCATCGGAGAAAGACGTTATGTAAAAGATAATTTAAACTCTTCAGACATTGCGACAATTGCTGCAGAGAGAGCTATAGAAGACTCTGGTATTGATGCTGAAGAATTAGATTACATTATAGTCGCTCAAAATTTTGGTGACGTTAAAAAAGGAAGTGTTCAAACAGACATTTTACCTAGTTTAGCGGCTAGAGTTAAGCATAATTTAAAAATAAAAAACTCCAATTGTGTAGCTTATGACATTATATTCGGTTGCCCAGGATGGCTACAAGGTGTCATACAAGCTCATATTTATATAAAATCTGGCGAAGCACAAAAATGTTTGGTTATTGGTTCTGAAACCTTATCAAGGGTAATTGACAATCACGATAGAGATTCAATGATTTTTGCTGATGGTGCCGGTGCCTGTGTAATGGAAGCCAAAGAAGAAAATAGCGATAACGGAATTTTAAGTTATGCTGCACTATCTGATACTATTGAAGAATCTAATTATCTTTATTTCGGAGAGTCAAATAAACCCAATACCAATGAGGGTGTTCGGTATATAAAAATGTTGGGACGAAAAATTTATGAATACTCCCTAAACAATGTGCCTTTAGCCATGAAAAACGCTTTAGATAAAAGCGGAGTCCCTATTGAAGAGGTTAAAAAAATATTTATACATCAAGCCAATGAAAAAATGGATGAAGCTATCATCAAACGTTTTTTTAGGTTGTATAAATCTCAAGTTCCAGAAAATGTTATGCCTATGAACATTCATAAATTAGGTAATAGTTCTGTGGCTACTATTCCTACCCTACTCGATTTGGTATTAAAAGGAAAAATAGAAAATCATAACCTAAACAAAGGAGATGTAATTATTTTAGCATCCGTAGGTGCTGGTATGAACATTAATGCCGTAGTGTATAGGTATTAGACCATAAACCCTTATCATTAGTTTTATCATATAAAAAACAAGAGATAATTATCTCGTTGCTGTTCTCCCTATATCAAACACTGATCTCTTATTAAAAAGTTTCAACAATAGTTGAACCAACTAAGCTTAATCTTCTAAAACTTCTTGTACTACTTTACCTGAAGTGGCATTAGGAAATGTAATTTCCAACAAAGTTGAGATTGTTGGAGCTATATCCGTAATATTTACGAGACTTTTACTTGATCCTTGCTTAATACCTTTACCATAAAAAATGATAGGCACATGCGTATCGTAATTATAACCTGAACCATGTGTAGAACCTGTTTTTGAATAGCTTATTGTAGCTGGGTTTGGCACTAATAATACATCCCCTGAAAATTTCTGATTGTATCCGTTTTGTAAAAAGTGCATTATACCCCCAGTAAAATTGGCAGTTTGCATGGTACGAGACGTTACTGCTCTTGAAATACCTTTATAATTAATAACTTCATCTGCTAAGCTTTGAGCCACTTCATTCGCCTCTAATTTCAACTCTTTAATTTTACTTTTGTTTAAAAAGATTTGAAAATTAGAGATGTCTTCAATCAAATCATCAGATTTATACTTCTCTAAAAGAAAGGCATTTGCTTTCTTTTTAAAATCTTTATTATCAAAATAACCTGAAGGTATTTTTAACGTCTTTAAATAGGAAGGTACTTGCACAGCAGCATGGTCTGCAGTTAAAAATAAGGTGTAATTACCTTTACCTACCTTTTCGTCTAAAAACTTAAAAAATGAAGCCAACTCTTTATCCAATCTTAAATACGTATCTTCAATTTCTTTGGAATCAACCCCAAATTTATGCCCCACATAATCGGTACTTGAAAAACTAACTGCTAAAAAGTCAGTTACATTTTGTGTTTGACCTAAATTCTCGCCAATTATAGCTGCCTCAGCAAAATCTTTTACAATAGTATTACCGTAAGGCACAGCCTTTAAAAGATCGTAATAGCCATTATTCTTCTTCAGTTTTTTTAAATCATAAGGAAATGTTGGTGTTTTTTTCCCTTTAAATAATCCTTCAAACTTATTATCATCGGCAATACTTTCTGTGTATGTATTAATATCGTACAGTGTATTCCAAGTGGAATTTAAATATTTTTTAGCATTGCCATTCTTATTAAACTCTTGAACCCATTTCGGTAATTTATCCATATAATAAGAACTGGTAATAAACTTACCTTCTTTTTTTCCTTGAAACCAATAAGATCCATCCGCTGCATGACCTGCTGGTAAAATAGCTGATCTATCTTTTATACTTAACCCTATGACTTTACCTCTCTTATTTTGTGCCATTTTAAGCTCATCACCTATTGTGGTAGCTAACATTCTTCGTGGTGACTTTTTACCTCCATCGTCTGCTCCAACACTCTTATAATCAACATCATCTACACAATAAATAGATTTTTTAGCGAACTTATCATACCAATTGTTACCAATTATACCGTGATAACTTGGTGTAGTACCTGTATATATAGAAGTATGGCCAACAGCTGTATAGGTAGGAATGTAATTATAATGCCCATTTTCACAGCTAAACCCACCATCAATTATTCTTTTAAAACCATCATTCCCATATCTATTGTAAAACCGTGTTAAATAGTCATAACGCATTTGATCAACTACAATACCAACAACCAATTTTGGGCGTTGCATTTCGATTGCAGTATGACTGAACGCTGGTTCATTTACAACAGAATTTTGAGCGAAACTAGAAGTGAATAAAACTAAGGTGAGAACAAAAGATAATAAATTTTTCATCAGTGATATTTTATATTAAAATCAAAATTAGGGCTTTTTTTACATTTAATATTATATTTTTGATATTTGAAAATTAAATTAATGTTAATTCATTTCCAATAACAGAAACCTATAATTTGATCAACTATTTTAAATATATTGGCAAGTATTTTATTATGCTTAAAGAGGTTTTTAAAAGACCTCAAAAAGGATCTATTTTTAGAGAATCCATTTTTAAAGAAATTGAAGATTTGGGTATTAACTCCATAGGAATAGTTGCTTTTATTTCCTTTTTTGTTGGTGGTGTTGTGGTTATTCAAACCGCTTTAAATTTGGACAATCCCATTACACCAAAATATTTAATTGGATATGCATCTAGAGAATCGTTAATATTAGAATTTTCACCAACACTTATTTCAATTATTTTAGCAGGAAAAGTAGGCTCGTACATTACTTCTAGTATTGGTACTATGCGAGTTACAGAACAGATTGATGCTCTAGAAGTAATGGGTATCAATTCATTAAATTATTTAGTGCTCCCAAAAATTATTGCTAACGTTTTCTTTTATCCGTTCGTGATTATTATTAGTATTTGGCTTGGTATTTTTGGAGGATGGGTTGCTGGAAATTTAACAGGATTAGTAAGCTCAGCTGATTACATAATGGGTATTAGAAGTGAATTTGAACCTTTTCACTTGGTCTATTCTATGATTAAGACTTCTGTATTTGCTTTTGTTATTGCTACAATACCGGCGTATCAAGGCTTTTATGTTAAAGGAGGAGCTATTGAAGTGGGTAATGCCAGTACACGTGCCGTAGTATGGACAAGTATTGTAATAATCGTATTGAATTACTTTTTAACTCAAATGCTTTTAGGAAAATGATTGAAGTAAGAAATTTAAATAAGGAGTTTGACGGGGTTCAAGTATTGAAGGGTATTGATGCCACTTTCGAAAATGGAAAAACGAGCTTGGTTATCGGTACTAGTGGATCAGGAAAAACCGTATTCTTAAAATGTCTGCTGGGTTTGATTCAACCTGAGAAAGGTGATATTATTTATGATGGTCAGATCTATAATGAAATGAGCGGTGATGAAAAACGTGATTTAAAAAAGGATATTGGTATGGTCTTTCAAGGAAGTGCCTTATTTGACAGTTCTACTGTTGAAGAAAATGTAATGTTTCCTTTAAAGATGTTTACCAATCAGTCATATGAAGAAAAAATTGAGCGTGTAAATTTTGTTTTAGACCGTGTAAACTTAGAAAATGCGAACAAAAAATTTCCCGCTGAACTTTCTGGAGGTATGCAAAAACGGGTAGCTATTGCCAGAGCAATAGTAATGAACCCAAAGTATTTATTTTGTGATGAGCCCAACTCGGGATTAGATCCGAAAACTTCGACGGTAATTGATAATTTAATTCAAGAAATTACGAAAGAATATAATATAACCACCATAATTAATAGCCATGACATGAATTCTGTGATGGAAATTGGTGAAAAAATTATATTATTGAAGCATGGTGTTAAAGAATGGGAAGGTACCAATGACGAAGTTTTTAAAACAGATAATGAATCGTTGGTTGATTTTGTTTATTCCTCTAACTTATTTAAAAAAGTAAGAGAAGCACAATTAAAACAAGACAATAGCGGCTCTTAATAAGATGATACCCAAAAATTATAGATAAAAAAAACTCTTACGCTATTCTCGTATAATTTTTAAGGTATCCAAAGCTAATCGGGTCTTAAGCCATAATTTGAGTTTTTCCTCTTGCATATTCAACTCCTTTTTTGGCATTTTAACTTTCCATTTTATACTAAAAAAAGCTATAGAATCGATCTTAGAGAAATCAGTTACCACTTTTTTAGCATAGCTCATCTTCTCAATACCATCATAATTTATTTTCGCTTCTTCACTGACCGATTTAAAAGGGATTTGATCTTTATAAAATTTATTAAGTTCATTTTCTAATAATCTAATTCTATCCTCTTTTTCTTTGATATTTTCATCACGAGAAGTAATTATTTTTTGATTTTGAGAATACAAATCCTGTAGATTTTTTACTTGTGCTAACATTTCCGTATCATCTTGCTGCTGAATTTTCAACTCAACTTCTCCCAAACCTAACTCCCCCATCCTATTTTTCCAAATACCAACTTGAGCATCAGAAACGGGATTGAATAAAGGCAGTGTTATTTTTTTATTGGTATAATCAATATTTTTATCGTCTTCCCCAATTATAGATACTCCACCTTCTTTTAGTTCATGAATAAAAGATTGTGCCGTTTTTTTAAATTCATTTTCTCTAAATAAATTGTAAAATGAATATATACTTCCAGCCAGTATAATAAATGCCACCACTGAGGCAAATTGACTAATTCGCTTCCGTTTAGCTGAATTTATATACTTAACCATCGGAAAACTTAAAAACTTAACAATTACAAATGTTGCTAATGCTATGAAAATGGTATTAATGGTAAACAAAAACATAGCCCCAAGAAAATAGGAAAATTGACCAGTAGCTAAACCATAACCGGCGGTACATAAAGGTGGCATTAATGCTGTCGCAATAGCAACACCTGCTACAGTATTGGTTTGAGCAGAAGGTCTACTAACCGCTATAATAAGTGCCAAGCCACCCGCAAGTGCTATAAAAACATCACGCACATCAGGTCTTGTTCTTGCTAAAATTTCAGTAGTCGCATCTTGAAACAATGGAATACTAAAAAACAAGAAAGAAGTTAACAAACTTAACCCCACCATAACCCCTAAATTAACCATAGAGCGTCTCAAAGTATCAATATCATTAATACCAATGGACAAGCCAACTCCTAATATTGGCCCCATTAAAGGCGATATTAACATGGCTCCAATGACAACAGCTGTTGAGTTCGCATTTAAACCGATGGAGGCTATAAGAATTGAAAAGACCAAAATCCAAGCTGTATGACCTTTCATGGAAATATTATCCTTGATTGCCTGTACTGTCCCTTCCTTATTCGTATCGTGTTTTATGTCTAAAAGATCTATCAAAAACTCTTTTATACCACCTAAGATACCAGTAACCTTCTTTTGGGTTTCTTCTTTTTTTACATCAAGATCAACTTCAACCTTTTTGTTTTCTTCCATGGTTTATAGAGCTTATTCTTTTTAAACTAAATCTTTACCAAATTTTTCTTTAACCTGAGAAACTATTTGTTTAATATCCTGTTCATTCTTTTTAGGACAAATTAACAATACATCTTCTTTTTCAACTACTATAAAATCTTCTAAACCTTGAATAACAACATGTTTGTATTTTGTAGTACTCACCATATTTCCTGAAGAATCATTAAAAATAGTTTTCGCATTTACAACGGCGTTATTTTCTTCGTCCTTTTCTAATTTTTCGTGTAAAGAACTCCAAGTTCCTAAATCATTCCATCCAAATTCAACGGGCAAGGTGTAAATATTTTCTGCCTTTTGCATAATCCCATAATCAATGGAAATATTTTCTGCTTTTTGATAATTATTATTAATAAAATCATCTTCCAAATTGGTATTGTAGGCCTTATTCCCTTCACAGAATAATGCATTCATTTCTGGTAAATAATTCTCAAAAGCCTTAACAATGCTTTTTACACTCCAAATAAAAATACCCGCATTCCAAACATAATCTCCACTTTCTAAAAATTTTGTAGCTGTTTCTAAATCAGGCTTCTCTGTAAAATTAATTACTTTTTTTATTTCGGAGTCATCATTTTCAAATTTTATATAACCATATCCCGTATTAGGACTATTAGGCTGTATACCCAAGGTCATTAAAATATCATTTTTCTCACAAGCATCAAAAGCTGTTTGAATATTATTTATAAATTCTTGCTCATCATCTATCCAATGATCAGATGGAGCTACAACCATAACCGCATTAGGATCTTTTTGTTGAATTTTTAATGCCGCATATAAAATACAAGGAGCCGTATTACGCATTGCAGGTTCTAACAATAATTGTTTCTCCGTGCATTCGGGTAATTGTTCTAAAACAAGCTCTTTATAAATAGCGTTTGTAGCTATTAAAATATTTTCTTTCGGAATTAAAGTTGACAGTCTCTTAAAAGTACGTTGCAGTAAAGAATCTCCTTTCCCTAACATATCGTGAAATTGTTTTGGGAATTGTGTAGTACTCACTGGCCAAAACCTTGAGCCAACACCACCTGCCATAATTACTGCGTAATAGTTTTGTTGCATTTTTTTATTTTTTTTGTACTATTTTTAGTATTTAATATCTATAAGGAAAGATAAATAATTTATTATTTAATTACCTCTACTTCTGCATTTTGATGAAATAAATACCTCTTTTTTGTTCTAACTTCAACACACTCATATCGTGTTCTTCGTTTTTCAATCATTTCAAAAATACGATTATTATGAATAAATTTATTCTTTGGTGCTAATTCAAAAATATAATTTAATTCATTCGCTTCATCATATTTTTTTAACGCTAAAGATAATTTTGCATCCGCATCAGTACTTGCCTTCGGGTTCTGTAAATAACGTGCTAAATAAGGTAATATTTCAGTTGGATAAATTTCAGGTGTAACATATGGTAACATCAAATGCTGAAAGTTCATTTTCCATTCAATACCATGTGGTTTTACTCGTTTGTGTTTTTGATGCGTTACTAAATGAGCTATTTCGTGTATTAAAGTCAACAAAAAGCGATAATGATTCAAATCGTTATTAATTGTAATTTGAAATTGACCTGTATTTAATTTTCTAAAATCACCATGTTTTGTCTTTCTATTATTTACAATTTTCAGTTTACACGGATATTTATTCAGTAAATCAATTACTAAATCAATAGATGCCAAAGGAATATATTTTTCTAAAATTTGTCTTTCTTTCATTTTTTTAAGGTGTTGAAGACGACACTTGCAACACTTTACCATTATAAAACTGATTACCTGTTAAAGCAAAATTAGCAATATACGCTCCCATTTCTTCAGGAGTTGTGGGTGCTTGATATCCTGGAAAAGCTGCTGCTAACATTTCCGTTTGTACTGCTCCTAATGCTAACGTGTTAAATGCAATTTGTTTTTCCTTAAATTCTTCTGCCAACAATTCCATTAACGTAATAACTGCTCCTTTTGAAGAACTGTATGCCGATAATCCCGGAAATTTCATACTTCCTTGAATACCGCCCATGCTACTAATAGCTACAACATGACTGCCCGCTTTCAAATAGGGTAACATAATTTTAGTCAAGCTTGCCACAGCAAATACGTTGACTTTATAAACTTCTAAAAATTCTTTTGCACTCGTCTCTGCAAATGGCTTGTTGACTATAGCTCCTGCATTATGTATTAAAACATCAACAGAATTCCATTTTTCTTTTACAAACTTTGAAATAGTAATTAGTTGATTTTCATCAGAGATATCAACTCCCAAAACCGAAATGTTGTTAAGTGTTTTTTGCAATTCTTCAAGCCTTGAAATATTTCTTGAAACCGCCAAAACTTGATGTCCTTTTTCACTCAAAAGCTTTACCATCTCGTATCCAATACCTCTGCTTGCCCCTGTTACTACAATATTTTTCACAACCATTCTATCTGATTCAATATTATTATCAATAAAAGCCATTAAAATTTCTTATTTTTAAGCATCAAATATAATCATTAACTCAGCAACCTACATTATGAAAAAATTACTTCTTAGTTTTTGCCTTTTATTCAGTTTCATTTTATCTGCACAAAACACTTATTTACATTGTGGTAAGCTGATTGACACCAAAGACGGTAAAGTTATTACTGAAATGACAGTTATTGTTTCTGGAAATAAAATTACAGATGTAAAAAGCGGATATATAAATCCGAAATCTAAAAAGGATAATATAATAGATTTAAAATCAAAAACAGTAATGCCAGGTCTAATTGATATGCATGTTCACTTAGAGGGGCAACTGAATCCTAAAAGTTATATTGAACCTTTTGTATTGAACGACGCTGATATAGCTTTTGACGCTCAAGGTTTTGCCAAATCTACTTTATTAGCAGGGTTTACAACTGTTAGAGATCTTGGCGGAAGTGGTGTAAACGTATCTTTACGAAACGCTATTAATCAAGGAAAGGTTGACGGACCTAGAATATTTACTGCTGAAAAATCATTGGCTACAACTGGAGGTCATGCCGACCCTACCAATGGATTTAGTAAGAAACTCATGGGGAATCCTGGACCTAAAGAGGGTGTTGTAAATAGTGTTGAAGATGCTAGAAAAGCCGTGAGACAACGCTATAAAAACGGAGCTGACCTTATAAAAATCACAGCTACAGGAGGCGTATTAAGTGTTGCAAAAAGTGGGCAAAATCCACAATTTACAATAGAAGAAATAAAAGCGATTTGCGAGACGGCTAAAGATTACGGAATGCATGTTGCCGCACATGCTCATGGAGATGAAGGCATGCAAAGAGCCATAATAGGAGGTGTTAAAACTATAGAACACGGTACTTTAATGAGTGAAGAAACCATGGAGCTCATGAAAAAGCATGATGCATACTATGTACCTACAATAACAGCTGGAAAATCAGTTGCCGATAAGGCCAAAATTAAAGGGTACTTTCCTGAAATTAT
The DNA here is from genome assembly GCF_006065315.1 of Aureibaculum algae. Classification (GTDB taxonomy): domain Bacteria; phylum Bacteroidota; class Bacteroidia; order Flavobacteriales; family Flavobacteriaceae; genus Aureibaculum; species Aureibaculum algae. The sequence continues at coordinate 3,790,453 of NZ_CP040749.1, forward strand.
TGTTCCAAAAGCTTTAGCTATTGGACCTAAAATTCAAAGTACTTTTGGTAAAGCCTATAAAAAAGGAGTTTCTATTGCTTTTGGTACGGATGCCGGTGTTTATGACCATGGCGATAATGGTAAAGAATTTGGTTATATGGTTGAAGCTGGAATGCCAGCCATAGAAACCATTCAGTCTGCAACGATTACCAATGCAAAAGTATTAGAAATGTCAACTGAAATTGGTCAAATAAAAATTGGCTTTATAGCTGATATTGTGGCTACGGACGAAGACCCTACTAAAAACATCAACACTATGGAAAATATTGTTTTTGTAATGAAAGAAGGAAAGGTTTATAAAAACTAAACCTATGAGATTTTTCATTAAAATAACTGTACAGTTATTTTTATTTTTTGCTTTAATAAGTTGTTCTAAAAATAAGTATGAAAAAGAATTACTTGGCACTTGGAATAATTATCCGTCTGGAGGATCGGTTGAAATAAGGTTTTATAAGGATTCAATTTCTTCTTATGAACATAGAAATAAAAGAAAAGGAACATGGAGTGCTGATATCAGTCAAATAAAAATGAATTTACCTTTGTTAAAATTCGTCGAAGGCTACAAGGCTAGTTTCATTTTTGATTATAAGCTGAATGGAGATTCTTTATTTATAAAAAACTTAGACGATTCTGCTTTTACTTATCCCGTATTTTTCAAAGTCAATGATTACTGGAAACATTATTTAAGACAATTTGATTTTCAAATAGATTTACCTGTAGCTGATTTTGAGATGATCAAAAGTGATTACATGCAGTATGGAATTGATTTATTTGTTGGATATAATAATAAAGAATTAATTGTTCAGTATAATGATCAAAATAATAATGTATTAAAAAATATTAAATCTATCGTTTATTCAGAAAGAGCACAATTTGAAGAAGAAGTAAATATCTTATATTTTAACCTTATCGCAGATAAAAATGTATCTGAACAACAAATTGACTCCATTAAAAAAATTCTAAATGTATTTCCAGACATGAAAATTTTTAGGGTTTATAAAAATGATACCGCCAATTATGGTAAGTATGATTTAGATCATGAATTATCTTATGATTGGAGCTGGTATGGGCGGTTTGAGTAATATTATTACTTTTTACTGGAAACTTCCTAATGCCAACTAATTTTCTTCCTCTTCGAAAATAATATGTTGATATGCACCGATATCTGGTGAAGCAGTTCTACTTACATTTAAAATATCATTGGGTACTTGTAATGCCGCATTTACATCTGCGTTTCCAATTGCTTCAGACGCTTCACCTATAATCAATTCATTTTCTTGTGTATCCTTAAAATCGAGATTTCCATTACGTATTACATTTTGATATAAAGAAGCATTTGTAAAATCAAATAATGGGTTGTCTAACACTTCTGTATTCGTCGTATTAAATTTTAACATGCTATTTTTAACATTAAAATTGAAGTCTGCTCCTTCAACTTTATTTAAAACAAATTCTACATCCTGATTACCATCAATAATACAATTGGTAAAGTTTGCCGCATATAAATTACGGGTTTCAATAACTTCGGTATTACTTTCATCATAATAACTAAAGAAATTATTTACCAATACACTTGGATATTGTCTGAAACCACTACGCCAATAATTAGCAAAAGTACAGTGCTTAAAATTGTAAGTACCACCTACAGTACACGCCAATGTAGATTGTCCACTATTACCAATTACGATATTCTCTCCCAAAATATTGGTCTCCCTACCTAAAATTCCATAATTAGACGTATTGTAAATCTGTGTATTTTTAATTGTTAAGGTTGGATTTGCATTACCAATAGAATCAGCTATTACACCAATAACACTATTTTTAATTATTGCATAGTTGATACTATTATTTTTACTTCCGGCACGCAACCAAATAGTTCCCCATTGTCCCGAAGTATCCTCAAATTCAGGTTCAAGCCTATCATCTTCAAATAACACTTCATTTTCAAAAGCACCATTTACATTTAAAGTCGCGTTTTTTCCCACTACGATTCCTGAATTGTCATGAAAATATAAAGTAGCCCCTGCATCAATGGTTAAGGTTGTGTTTTCTGCAACCCCCACATACCCATAAATCAGGTATGGTTTTGTATTTGTGAACGTATTGTTTCCTGACAAAGTTGTCCCTCTAACACCTAACAAATCACCATCTGTGTTTTGCCCAAGAATAATAGTTTCATAAACAAAACTGCCATCTGGTTGTTCTGTTCTATCAGGTTTTATCAAATTGACATCTAATACTAAAGCTTCCAATTTCACATCTTGTTCAATAGCCTCTGACTGAAAAACAACAGAATCTCTATAGAAAAACTCAGTATCCGTAATTTGCTCAAAATCAACCGTTGCTTCAACAAAAACATAAATACTATCATTTGCTAAAATATCTATATTTTCAAATGACTTTCCTGGAACACCATCCACATTTAAGCGATAGAAAGAATTATCGCCCCTTCCCAATTTAATAGTAGGAATAGTAATGGCTTCATTACTTCTATTATACACCTTAAAAGTTTGTGTGCTTGAACTAATATCATCAAAGACTCTATTTAACAATACGGTATCTACTGAGAATTCTAAATTACCAGAACTTACAATGGTACCAAAATCTTTACGACAAGAAGATATCCCTAAAATAATAAGAGCAATAAGAACTGAATACAATAATCGCATTATTGAGGGCATTTATAAGGTATAACTACTTGCTACGTTATTTATTACTTTTTATTTAATTTTATCTCAAATAAAGTATTCCAATCTTTTCCTGTAACAAAAAGACGATCGTTTTCCTCGTCATAGGCAATTCCATTTAATACATTTTCATCACCTTTTTGACCTACTTTCTCCTGTAATCCTGCCAAATCAGCTATTCCCTCTAATGCACCTGTATTAGGATTAATCATTACTAAGCTATTGCGTTGCCATACATTGGCATAAATTTTACCATCAATAAATTCTAATTCATTTAATTTTGGTACCGCTCGATCTATGGTATACGCTTCGATGTGAGATTCTTCAGTACCTGTTTCTGGATCTAAAAACCAAATTTTATCGGTTCCATCAGATTTTATTAATTTCTCACCGTTATGAGTTAAACCCCATCCCTGCTTACTTTGATCATATTTAAACTCTTTTTCCTTCTCAAAAGATTCTAAATTAAAAACAAATCCTTTTCCTGATTGCCAAGTTAACATGTACACTTTATCATTGTAAATGGTCATGCCTTCTCCAAAATATCTCTTATCTAAATCTATTTTTTGTAACATTTTACCTGTTTTTAGCTCCACCTTTCTTAAAGTAGACTCACCATTTTGTCCGGTACTTTCGTATAAAAACCCATTATGATACTCTAATCCCTGTGTAAAAGCATTTTCATCATGTGGATATTCATTTACAATTTCATACGAATAAATTTCTGGCGATTTTTCAGCAAATAACAAAATAGTATTGGTTAATTTTTTCTGTTCTTCACCATAAAAAACAGTCGCAGAAACGGCATGTGCTCCTAATTTACTTGTATTTAAGGTAACCCCCTTATTTCCTGGCAAACGTTTTCCGTCTAGATAATATCTAACAGAATCAATAGGCTTACTATTTTCTTCAGTTACGGATAGTGTTAGCTTTTCATTGATTTTCATTGATTTTGGTGAACTCAATTTCAGCTTATACGTGTTACCACATGAACCAAAAAATGATGCAATTAATACCAACGATAAAATTATTTTATGCTTTTTCATATAAAATAGTTCAGATTATGTTTGAATTTTCAAAAATAGTATTAAATTTGCAGTCTCAAAATAGCCAAGTAGATTATTTTACATAAATGGCTAATAAATTATAACATTTAAAAAAATACTAAGATGAAAAAAGGAATTCATCCTGAAAATTATAGAATGGTAGCTTTTAAAGACATGTCTAACGAAGATGTTTTTTTAACAAAATCTACTGCCGATTCAAAGGAGACGTTAGAAGTTGAAGGTGTTGAGTATCCTTTAATTAAATTAGAGATTTCAAGAACTTCTCACCCTTACTATACTGGTAAAGTTAAATTAGTTGATAGTGCTGGTAGAATTGACAAGTTCAAAAACAAATATGATAAATTCAAAAAGAAAAAATAATCTTTTTGATTTTCAACTATTAAAAAACCTCGAAATATTAATTTCGAGGTTTTTTTTCGTGTTCTTTTTTCAATAGTTTAAAATAGAAGGTACCAACCATAGATGTATCTAATCAAATAGTACTCATTAAATAATTTCACACTCTCTTCGACCAAAATCTCATAAAAACATCATACCGATACAAAATACAGTATAGCATTTTTGAACACCGTTAGACTTATTCCTTAACGAGCTCAATCATTTCTTTCCCAGCCAACAAAAATGCTCCAGTAGCATAAACATGTGACTCATCTTCATGAAATGGATAAGGGTCTCCCGCCACTTGTTGTACATACCCTAAACGCCCTTCATTATTAACGTTGCTACATAAAGCCGCCCATGCTTTTTTCACATTGGGTTTATATTTATCTGAAATTAAGCCATTATTTATACCCCATGCCAAGGCAAAAGTAAAGAAAGAGCTACCGCTAGATTCACCCATGTCTAAATATTTAGGATCGTGTAAACTTACTCTCCAAAGACCATCTTCACTCTGAATAGATAGTAACTTTAGAGCCATTTCTTTATATTGTTGTTCAAATTTTTGTCGATTGCTATACTCCTGAGGTAAATTTTCTAGAATCCTTGCTAACCCGGCAATTACCCAACCATTTCCTCTTGACCAAAATATTTTTTTATTATTGTCTGAACGCTTTTCAAAATAACGGTCATCACGATAATACAGTGAATCTTCTTTTGAATATAAATAGTCGGAGGTTTTCCACCATTGCGTATCCATGTAATTTAAGTACTTCTCGTCTTCAGTCACTTTCCACATTTCAACAAATGATGGTGGTGCCATAAAAAGGGCATCACACCATGTCCACCATTCTAAATGATACGGATTCTCTTTAAAACGAACATCTGTAGCCTTTTTATAATTTCTAGCCAAATGCATATCCAACACCCATTTTGATTTATCAATCATTTCTGGTTGTTTAAATTTACCATACAACCAGGCCCAATTGTCAATCACCGTTAATCGATCAGCATGAAAAACGGCATCCATCGGCTGCCAATCAGCGGCTTCTCCAATATTTAAAAGTTGATTGATGTAACGATTTTCTCCCGTCACTTCACTCAATGCTCTCAAACCTGTGTAAAATGCTCCGTAATGCCAATCTGTTTCATTTATTTTATAACGAGGATTTGCTAATTGCCAATCAGCGGTTTGTCGCATAATATTAATAATGTTTTCCTTATTTACTGGATTATCAATTGTTGGAGATTGTAATCCCATTTTTATCGAAGAATGAAAACGCCCTCTGAAGTCAGCATTTCTTAAATAAGCAAAATAAGGATATCTTGTATTCTGCATCCATAATACTTGTAAGGGATTGCCTTCTTTTGCATTTCGAACTGCAAAAGGTCTAATGTTATTTTTAGAAGAACCTTTGGTAAGTTGGTTTACTTTCCATGATTTCCCCCCATTTTTGGTCACCCATTTTTCAATTTCAAAAACACTATCTCTATGAACAGATAAGTACAATGTATTAGGATTCTCATGATCAATACTCATACCACCAGAATAATTTGGTTCAGGTTCTTTTTTACCCTCAGCCGTATCTGGAAACCATTTTCCTGAATTAATTAAATCAAAATTATTCCATTTTCCTTTATTATAGGTAGCGTAACAATAAATATGTTTTTCATCATCGGGGAATTTAACGTAAGTAATTACGGCATTACCTTCTTTATCTTGAGCCACATCCCAGTTCCATGCTTTGGCTTTTCCTTTTTTACCACTATAAACCATATCCAATTCTGTTGGCAACAATGGATCCCCTCCTAAATCTTTAATTTTAGTACCATCTGCCTTGTAAAAACTTCCTTTTTGATAATACGTATAATATATGCTGTTCTCTTTTTCCTTACGCGGATGCCCATCTGTGAATACAAAATGAATTTTATCAACACCGTCAGAATAAATTTTGGTATACGGTCGTCTAAAACCATAAATACGCTCTGGCATAAAGAATATCTTCCCTATACTCCAGTTTTCACCGTTATCATCAGAAAATGAATAGCTAGGTTTACCATCAATACCTCTCCAAAAAAGGTAAATTCGTCCATTTTCAGCAGATAATTTGATAGGATTGGTATAGGTATGATTTAAACTCCCCATATCCTTTAAAGCGGGGTCATTTAAAATTAATTCTTTAACCTTTCCAAAACTTTCAATACTTTCAGGTTTAGTTGCTTTAATTTGATATAATGGTTGTACTCCCATCATATGCCTATTAAAAAATACAATTAGCTTCCCTTCTTCATCAAATAAAATAGACGGGTTATTGTGATCATCTGGTTCTAAATTATCATAAATAACTGTCGATTTAATCTCCCTGGTATCATGATCATAAAACCCTACATGAATATCACCATAATTGTCAACCCAGCCACTATAGGTTCTCTTGTGTTTACCTTCAAAATATACGGCTCTAGGGTCTGAAAACCAGCACCAAGATCCATTAAAAGTCATGGACTGAAAGGTCTCTGAAGAGGAGTTTTTACTTTTTAATACTTTTTGTTTTACGAATTTTTGTGGGTAAAGGTTGTTGCATACAAATAACGCAACAATTAGCAAGGTAAGTCTCATTGATTCTATTTTGAGACTAAATTAATAATTTATAAGGAGCTAATAAATTAAAAAGGCCTAATTATTATATTTATCTATTTTGTAAATATTTCCAAACGATTATATGATTATTAATATCACCATAGATATGACTCTGGTTCTTCTTTCAGAAAAATAGCTAGTATAATTAACCTAACTTTTAATCTAGATAATAATGCTTTCTAAGTAGTTGCCCGTTTTGAAGTAAAAAAGATTTAAATTTAAATCTTTTTCATTTGTTGCTTCATCATTTTTATCTGATCATTAAGCACACCATGCTTATCTAATTTTTTTGCTTCTGCAATTAGATTAGTCGCTTCACGCTTTCTTCTTTTGGTCATAGCCACACCAGCTAACTGTAATTTAGCCATTGCTGCATCATGATCCATTGATAGACCTAAGCTCAATGCTTTTTTGAAATATTTTTCCGCTTGTGTTAAATTAGTTTGAGAAACTAAAATACCATGTAAAAAGTTAAAATAACCTTCTTGTTTACGCACTAAGGCACCTGAAGGATTCTTAATATAACCCAACCATTTTTGTGCTCCTGGAAAATCTTGTTTACGTAATCTCATAAATGACAACAACAAAAATTCATTCTTAAAATAAAAAAAAATGAAAATTCCTGCTAAAAACAATAAAGCAATACCATTACCTATGTGCTTGTCAGCAAACTGAAAAACAGCCCATACTACAATAGCCGCTGCAATTCCTAATTTTATAAATTTATGAAACATATTATCGTGTTTTTTATTAAACTGAAAATAGGTTTGCAAAATTACGTATTCTAATTGTAAGATTAAAAGATTGAGCCCTTAAAGATTGTCATGATTTTAAAGGATGATTTTTTTCTTAAAATGTTTATAAATTGTTTATAATTGCCATTCTAAACAAGAATATCAAAAGTAAGTTGTCGTTTAAAACTGCATAAACTCCCTTAGTTATTAATATGTTAAAAAAAATACTAAAATATTTAATAATAAGCCTGACGTTGCTGGCTGTTTTACTCGGTCTCTTTTTAACATCAATATATTATGGTGTATTTGGCCCAATTCACACCATAGATGAATTAAAAGCTTTTAAAAATCAGACAGCCACTTTAGTATTATCGGAAGATGATGAGTTATTAGGGAAGTTTTTTTCAGAAAACAGAACAAACATTAAATATGAACAGTTACCAAAACACTTAATTAATGCCTTAGTTGCTACTGAAGATGCGAGATATTTTGAGCATGACGGTGTTGATTCTCGGAGTTTATTAAGAGTGCTTTTTAAAACAATTCTGTTTCGTGATAAGGGCTCTGGTGGAGGAAGCACCATCAATCAACAATTGGTAAAAAACATGTATGGCCGTAAAAATCATGGACCTTTAAGCATGCTAGTTAACAAAAGTAAAGAAGCTTTTTTGGCGTATCGACTAGAAAAAATATACTCTAAAGAGGATATCCTTACGCTTTATTTAAATACGGTACCTTTTGGGGAAAATGTCTTAGGTATTGAAGCTGCATCTAGACGTTTTTTTAACAAATCTATTGAAGAAATAAAAATTGAAGAAGCTGCTATACTTGTGGGGATGTTAAAGGCAAATACCTATTATAACCCCAGAATATATCCGGACAACGCTAAAAGAAGAAGAAACGTAGTATTAACACAATTAGAAAAGTACAATTATATTACGGCAAAAATAAAAGATTCTCTTCAAAAAATTCCATTACAACTCGATTATGCCAATTTAGAATCAGAAGGGCCTGCAAATTATTTTTTAGTTCAGGTTAAAGATGAAGTTAATAAAATTTTAGAAGATTACAATAATGACAATAACACAGACCTCACTTCGAACAAGGATGGACTTATTATTACCACAACACTTAATTTACAATTACAAAACCAAGCACTAAATGCATTTAAAAGCCATTTAAGTGCAATGCAAACTCGCTTACGAAAACAATACCGTTCAGGAAATAGTTTAAAAACCTTAAATAGGCTAATTACAAAAGAACTAAACCGTTTAAAATTAGCGGATAAAGCCAATGAAATACAAAATAGAGAATTGTTTAGTTGGGATGGTGTTTATACGGATTCAATATCTATACGTGATAGCATAAGTCAATCATTAACTTTACTACATGCCGGCTTACTAGCCTTAGATCCTCAAACAGGAGCGGTAAAAACATGGGTTGGAGGTATTGACTTTGGAACCCAACCATACGATCAAGTTTTTGCTCAGCGTCAAATCGCTTCAACTTTTAAACCCATCTTATATGCCTCTGGTTTAGAACAAGGAATTATGCCGTGTTCCTATTTGGATAATAAATCGTTAATTATTTCTGATTTTGATAATTGGCAACCGAGTAATTATGACAATTCAACGGGTGGCAATTATTCGATGGCAGCCGCTTTAGCTAAATCTATGAATATCCCTACAGTAAATTTATTTTTAAATATCCCATTTGCCAATTTAGAAAAGTTATGGAAAGATTTAGGTTTCATGTCAGAATTACCTAAAAAACCATCTGTAGCACTAGGTACAGCAAATTCAAGCATCTATGAATTGAGTAGAGCTTATAGTGCATTTGCCAATGGTGGTTATTTAGTAGAACCTAAGACTGTTTTAAGTATTAAAACAGCAGATGGAAATATAATATATGAAAACAAATTATTAAAGCCAACTGAAAAAGATAGAGTAATTAGTAACAACACCTCCATATTACTTTCGGCTATGTTACAAAAGGCTATAAATGAAGGAACCGGAACTTCATTAAAAAACAAATATGGTATAAATATTCCAATTGCAGGTAAAACAGGCACATCACAAGACTATGCGGATGCCTGGTTTGCTGCTTATACCCCAAAATTAGTAATCGTATCTAGAGTCGGTGCTTCCTCACCAAGCATTAGATTTAACTCGGGTACATACGGATCTGGAAGTAAACTGGCTCTCCCACTAGTAGGAAAAACATTGCAAAATGTAAAAAAGCAATACAGTGCTTCCTTCGCCCCTCTTCCTGAGCAATATGCAGATGCCTTAGACTGCGAAGATTATTTAGAAGACTCAAAATTTAATTTATTTTTTGAGAATCTATTTAACAAGAATAATACTACACTAGAAAAAGAACAACGTAAAGCAGAACGTAAGGCAAAAAGGGAACAGAGAAGAGCCGAACGTAAATCTAATTAACAAACAACCGAACAAAATTTGTAGTATATTTACGAATATTTTAATATTTTTAAGTTTTATAGGTAGGAATTTTTGACTTGTAGTTGTTTTATCAGTGTAGAATTATATGCAATTTTAAAATTTTAACCTTAATAAAAGAACACTATGATTAAAAAACTCCCCTTATTACTAGGCTTATTATGCCTTAACTTCACTAGTTTTTCGCAAGAAGACTCAGAGAAAATTTATTATTATACTTCATTAGATACAGAAGGATATATCAGTTTTCAAAAATTAGAAGCGAATAATCAAAATACAATAAATACTGTTGTAAATTCTAATTTTGATAATGAAGTATTGAATTTCAGTTTAAGTACTTTATGCGAATCTGAAAAAATGGTCATGGCTAAAGAATTTAAGTTTCATGGTACCATAGACTCTAATATTGAACCCGTAAATTTTACAGGAACAAAAATTAAGACCGATAAAAACGATATTTCTTTTTGGCATTTCAAAGGAGACTACGTTGACGAAATGGATTCAGATCCAGATGTACAACGATTTACTTTTGCAAAATATAATGCAACTTTAAAAATACCGGCAAGAACAATTCCTACATTTAATTTATGGGCAATTATTCCTAAATTACCTTTTGACAGAAGAGGAACATTTAAATTTAATGCTTTAGACGAAACGAAATTGTATGTTTTAAAAAACCACACTGTTAATTACTTAGGTACTACAACTACTAAGATTAATGGAAAGGATATGAAACTTCATAAATTTGTTCATCAAGGTAAAGGAATGAAAGATGCATACTATTGGGTAAGTGAGGATAGAGAGCTTATGCAAGTTTTTTTAGATGATAAATACACATTTACGTTAAGCTCAAAAGAAGCGGCATTGCAAACTGTTATGCTTAGTAAAAGTGAATAATAACATAATTTATAACTAAATTTAAACCGAAGTATTTGATAAATACTTCGGTTTTTTTTTATCTTTAACTTTCACAAAATTAAATTCAAGATTTGAAAATAAAGACAATGTATTTCGTAACACTAATTTTCGCATTACTTCTTGTGTTAATTTTATCGAGCAAAACCACTTGGAGAACATGTTCTGTTTGTGGAGTACAAGACTTTGAACGTTCTTTATTTGGCAAAAAAGTTGAACTAATTAGCACCCGTGAAGTCGATGAATACGGCACATATGCTAAATGGAAAGAAGATCACGGAACAACCTGTAATCATCAATGGATTATTGTAGATGAATACGCTGACCAAGTAAAAAAACATATAGATAGTTTAAATTAAATTTAATTACCTTAGTACATTACTTTATTATTCCAATAAATATGCTGCTAAAACCCACTTCATACACTTTCTTTTTTAAGATAACATCTATTATAATTTTCTTATTAGTTATCTCCTGCACTTCTAAAAAAGATCAAAATAAATCAAACAGCTCAACTAATAATTTTGAATTGGAAGAAATTACAATTGCAGAATTACAAGAGGGATATAATAATGAAGATTTCACAATAACAGATGTAATTCAGAACTATATAAATCAAATAGAGCGTATAGATAAAAATGGACCGAATTTAAATTCTATTATTCAAGTAAATCCAGATGCCTTATCAATTGCTGCAGAACTAGATAAAGAATTAAAAGCTGGAAAATCTAGAGGTGCCATGCATGGAATACCTGTTTTATTAAAAGATAACATAGACACACATGATCATATGTTTACTACAGCAGGCTCAAGAGCTCTTCAGAATTCAAAACCTCTACAAGACAGCTATGTTGCTAAAAAACTAAGAGAAGCTGGAGTCGTAATTTTAGGAAAAGCAAATTTAAGCGAATGGGCCAATTTCAGAGGTGAAATGTCATCAAGTGGATGGAGCGGTATTATAGGTCAAACAAAAAACCCTTACGTTTTAGATAGAAATCCATGTGGTTCAAGTGCCGGTTCTGGCGTAGCTGTTTCTGCAAATTTAACCGTGTTAGCAATAGGTACAGAAACAAATGGCTCAATTGTCTGCCCATCGAACAACAATGGTATTGTAGGTATAAAACCAACTGTTGGTTTAATAAGCCGTTCAGGTATTATTCCAATATCTTTTACACAAGACACAGCAGGTCCTATGTCAAGAACGCTTACCGATGCTGTCATATGCTTAGGAGTATTGACTGGTATTGATTCTACTGATAGTAAGACCTTCGCTAGCCATAACAATTTTAAAAGTGATTATACCCAATTTTTAAATGAAGATGGACTAAAAGGTAAAAAAATTGGTATTTACACGGCTCCTTTGGGTAATAATTATAAAGTGGATACCCTTTTTAATGATGCTGTAGCATTTATAAAAAGTCAAGGAGCTGAAGTTGTTGAAATTAATAAAATCTCAGATAATAATGTAGGTGGATTATCTTTTCAAGTCATGTTATTTGAATACAAAGATGGGCTTAACAACTACTTTAAGTCATTAGGAAAAGATGGAAAAATAAAAAACTTAGAAGAGTTAATTACATTCAACAAAAAAGACTCCATCGAAATGGCATTTTATAATCAGAGATATTTAGAAATGGCTCAAGAAAAAAAAGGCTTAGATAGTGATGCATATAAAGAAACATTATCAAAAATGCTTAGTGGTGCTAGAGAAAATGGTATAGATAAAGTTATGGATGAGCATAATTTAGATGCTATAATTTCACCAACTGGAGGTCCCGCATGGAAAACAGATCACATCAATGGTGATTCTTTTGGTTTAGGAAGTTCTTCACCTGCGGCGAGAGCTGGATACCCAAACATTACTGTACCTATGGGGTTTATAGATGCCCTACCTGTAGGAATTTCCTTTTTTGGTAGAGCTTGGAGCGAACCCATACTTATAGAAATTGCTTATGCGTATGAACAAGGAACACAACACCGAAAAGCACCACAATTTTTAGAAAACTAACGCAATGGAAGTTCTTAATTTAAATGATAAATTTTCTCTTTTCCAAGAGTATTGGACACCAAAAATCATTGGTCAATTAAACGGACAAGATGTGAAATTAGCAAAACTAATGGGTGAATTTGTGTGGCACAATCACAAAGAGGAAGACGAATTGTTTTTTATTGTTAAAGGAACATTAACAATTGAGTTTCGAGACAAAAAGGTAAAATTAAAAGAAGGCGAAATGCTTATCATTCCAAAGGGTATAGATCATAAACCTGTTGCCATAAATGAAGTTTGGGTCTTGCTTTTTGAACCTTCTACAATAAAACATACTGGAGAGGTTAAGGATAAATTAACGAAACAAAGGTTTGATACAATTTAATTATAAAAAGAAACAGTACTTTCGCAAAAAATAATAGTAATGATCACTTTAGGACAATACAATACTCTTAACATATTAGAGAAAACAGAAGATGGATTCATTTTAACTGATAATGACAATGAAAAGGTACTCTGCTCTGAACAAATTACTTCAGGGAATTCTGAAATAGGCACCTCTATTGAAGTATTTGTTTATCATGATAATGATGGAAAAAAAGTAGCCACTTTTAAAAAACCAAAAATACAATTATATCAATTTGCATTGCTTCAAGTAGTGGCTTTAACTAAAGTCGGTGCATTTTTAAATTGGGGCTTAGACAAAGATCTACTAGTACCTTTTGGTGAGCAAAAAGATGAAATGGCTGAAGGTAAATGGTATGTAGTGTATTTAGATATAGATGAAGCTACAAATAGATTATTTGCTAGTAGTTATATTGAAAAACAATTACAAAATATAAATATTACCATAGAAGCAGGAGAAGAGGTTGATTTGTTAGTATATCAACAAACAGATTTAGGCTATGTTGTTATAATAAATAATGAACACAAAGGACTTGTTTATGAAAATGAAGTTTTTACTACCCTTAACATTGGTGATCAATTAAAAGGATATGTAAAAAAAGTAAGAGAAGACAATCATATCGACATCTCAATACAACCTATTGGATATAGAAAATTTAACGATGCTAATAGTAACTTGATTCTAACCGCTCTATCTAAAAACGATGGTTTACTACCATTAACGGATAAAAGCTCTCCTGAAGAAATATACAGCACTCTAGGTATGAGCAAAAAGGCATTTAAAAAAGCAATAGGGTTTCTATATAAGAACAGAGCAATTACATTAGAAGATTCGGGAATTAAATTATTGAAATAGAATCTAACTTTCAATTAATAATTGTAATATATCAACGGCAGCTTCAGAAATATTGGTTTCTGGGCTAAATATGATCATTACCCCGCTATCAATTAAAAGCTGATAATCATTAGGAGGTATAACACCGCCGGCGATAACCATTATATCTTCTCTACCATATTTTTTCAGTTCTTCTATAACATGTGGAATTAAAATTTTATTTCCATCAGCTAAAGACAAAACACCTAATATATGAACATCATTTTCTACGGCTTGTTTTGCGGCCTCTTTTGGAGTTTGAAATAACGGACCAATATCTACATCAAAACCTAAATCGGCAAAACTAGTTGCAACCACTTTCACTTCGAGATAATGATCATCTTGTCCCATTGTTGCCAACATAATTCGCGGACGACGACCTTCTAATTCAGCAAATGTATCAGATAATTCTGATGCCTTTTTAAATTGATTATCATTTGGTGTTGTCTTACTATTCATGTCAATAATTAAATTTTAATTTTATTTATCTGGAGTTATTTCTATTGCTTTAGACATTTCTTCTAGTGTAGCTCTTCGCTCAGCAGCTACTATAGCCAATTCTAATAAATTTCCCGTTCCTGATTTAGCACAATTACTTAAATTTAAAAGTGCTGCATCTACTAGTTGTTGATTCCTAATTGATTTTAAAGTATGTAATCTTTTAATTTGAGCATCATTATCTGCAGCTAATGAAGCTGAAACAGCTTTCTCCTTAAATTGATATTTATTGACACCTACCGTATTATCTTCGCCACTATCAATATTACCTTGTTTTTTTGCGGCCGCTTCTTCTATTCTCATTTTAGGAATCCCATGTTCAATAGCTTTAGTCAATCCACCAAGTTCTTCAATTTCTTGAATCAATTCCCATGCTTCTTTGGCCATATTTTCAGTTAATTCCTCTACATGATAAGATCCTGCCCAAGGATCAACTGTTTTTGTTATGTTGGTTTCCTCTTGAATATAAATTTGAGTCGAATTTGCTTTTCTGTGTGATAAATCAAATGGTAATTTCATCCCTGCATCAAATGCAGGACTATACAAAGATTGTGTACCTCCAAAAGCAGCAGCCATAGCTTCAATTGTAGTTCTTGCTAAATTATTAAAAGGATCTTGTACAGTTAAGCTTTTCTTATTTGTTTGACTGTGCGAACGCATAACCAACGATTCTTGATTTTTGGGATTGAATTGTTTTACTATTTTTGCCCATAACATTCTTCCTGCTCTAAGTTTAGCAATTTCCTTAAAATGCTCCATACCTATACTCCATGAAAAAGATAATTTCAGAGCTAAAGTATCGATATCTGTACCATAATTCAACCCCATTCTCAGGTATTCTAAACCCTTAGCCAACGTATATGCCAATTCAAGTTCAGGTGTAGTTCCGGCTTCTTGAACTTGACAGCCCGATATTGAACTTAAGCCGAATTTAGGCATATTTTTATTTGTAAATTCAAAAATATCAACACTAATTTTCATTGAATTTATAAGAAGAGATAAATCTGCACTATTCATCATTAACTCTTTAAGAATATCAATTTGGACAGTTCCCTTTAATTCTGATACATTTACCCCTTGATCTTTAGCAGCTACAATATAAAAGGCCAAAATGGGCAATACGGCTCCATTAATTGACATAAAAACAGAGATTCGATCTAAAGGAACCTGATCAAACAGAATTTTCATATCCTCAACAGAATCGATGACAAGACCTGCTTTACCAACCTCAGCTTGTACACCTCCTTCAGCATCTGAATCAAAACCATGGTTTGCTACCGTGTTCAAAGCCACGTATAATTCTTTTTGACCCCTTGCTATACTTTTTCTATAAAAAGTATTCGTTTCTTCGACGGTTGAAAAATCAGCAAATTCATGAATTGTCCATGGATTACTCACATACATTGTAGAGTTATTACCACGAAGATAGGGTGCAATACCTGCTACAAAATTTTCATGTTGAAACTCTTGAGCTCTATCTTCAGAACTCATTGTATTCAATTTTATATGTTGGACGTTTTTACGAGACATTTATTCTTGGCTTGTCCTTTCCTGTTCAATTTTTTCAGCCAATCTTTTGGTAATAATTGGTCTTATTTCCGTTTTACGTGGTTTTATTTTCACGAATGGATACAATTCTAATTCAGACTTCATTTTTTCATCGACATTAGAATATTTGTTGCTGCCTAACAAAATCACTTCTTCTTTATCAAATTGTTGTTGTTCCTTTGCTGCACTTTGCTCAATTTTACGTTGAATAGTACCAGCCTCCAATTGGCTTAAAAAACCACCACTTTTTTCAATATTTTTAAATAACTGTAACGCCTTTTCAGCAATCTCTTTGGTTAACGATTCTATATAATAAGAACCTTCAGCAACCTGACTCACCTCTTTAAAGTAACTTTCTTCCTGTAAAATTAAAAGCTGATTTCTTGCAATACGTTCACCAAATTCATTTTTTTTATGATATAAACTATCATAAGACACATTAGAAATAACATCTGCACCACCTAGAATCGCACTCATACATTCCGTTGTAATACGTAACATATTTACATTAGAATCATACAACGTTTTATTGCGTAAACTTGGTTTTACAAATAGCTCCGCTTTTATATTTACATCATATTCTTTAGTGAGTAATTGCCATACATATTCAAAAGCTCTCAATTTGGCAATTTCAAAGAAGTAATTGCCACCAATAGCAAATTGAAATGAGATCGTGTGAACAATTTGTTTTTTATCACCAGTAATAGTATTTAAGTATTCATTACCATGACCTAGAGCATAAGCCACTTGTTGAACAATGTCTGCACCTGCATTATGGTAAAGTCCAGCATCTACAGAAAGTACACTCGTATCTTTTGTAGCTTTTTTGAGAATATTTTTTAAAACAGAATTGTCTTCTTTTTTATTTCTAAACCAATTACCTGTTTTGGCAAGATTACCAATTAAATCAACATTCAGAAAAATAGGTAAGTTTTCACATTTCTCAATTAGTTGTATTAAAAACGATTCCGATAAAAAATTAAGTTTAAAATAAATGTGAACATTATCTTTTGTATCTCCAGAATTATGTAACTGGTCAAGTAATTGATTAATATCAAATTCAGCATGAGCTTCAAACTCAATCGTGTTTGCTCCTCGTTTTAGGGCGTCCTTTGCTAAAAAATTAGCCACTTTAACGTCAGAAATAAAAATAGATTGGCAAATAGAGTATTTCTTTTTAGAAGTAACGATAGGTAAAAATTTGATGTCGTCTTTATGGTAAAAAGGTTTTACTTTTATACCTTCATTAGACTCCCATACCAGTGTTTCATTATAATCGGCTCCTTTAAGATCAAATTGAATCTTTTGTTTCCATTCTTTGGCAGATACTTGATAAAATTTGTCAAATAAAAAATGGCTCATTATTTTTCTTTTATTGAATCAAAATCAATAATAAAGATGTCTTCATCCTTTCGTTTCATCTTATATTCTTCTCTAGCAAATTTTTCTAACGAATCAGGATCTTGTAAATTTTTTATTAATTTTTTATCGTTCTCAGAACCTTCATCATAAAACTCAATCGTATTTTTTATTTTACTTCGTTCTCGATTCAATTCTCGATGATTTAAATAAGAATTCTCATCAAAAAACAACATCCAAACTAAAAACAACAGTAAAATAAGAATATACCTGTTGCTTAAAAATCGAACCACTTTATTTTGTCGAAACTCTTTAAAGGTCATTTATTGCAGTCTTTCATTAATGATGGTCCTCACAATATCAATGGCTACCGTATTGTATTTATTATTCGGTATTATAATATCAGCATACTCTTTCATCGGCTCAATAAATTGATCGTGCATGGGTTTTAAGGTGCTCTGATAACGTTGTAAAACCTCATCCATATCTCTCGCTCTTTCTGTAATATCTCTTTTTAATCTGCGGATAAGTCGCTCATCAGAATCTGCATGCACAAATACTTTAATATCCATCATGTCTCGCAAATCTTTATGAGAGAAAATTAAAATCCCCTCTACAATTAACACTTTACTAGCATGCGTTTTTACCGTATCCTTTGTTCTATTATGCATTGCAAATGAATATACAGGTTGCAAAATAGTTTTTCCCTTTTTTAGTTGAGCTATATGTTTGACTAATAAATCAAAATCAATTGCTCTAGGATGGTCAAAATTAATTTTCGCACGTTCTGTAATAGATAAATTATCCGTTTCATGATAATACGAATCTTGAGAAATTACGGTAACGTCCTCATTTGCTAATTCGTTAATAATCTGATTTACAACTGTGGTTTTACCACTTCCGGTACCTCCGGCAATTCCTATTACGAGCATGAATTATATAAATATTAATATTTTTCTTGGTGCAAATTTAACCAAATATGCCTGATTCTACTTCTCTATTTTTAAAACTTCTTGTTCCGTAAACTTTATAGCATTAGAGTTACCAAAACTATTGGTTATATAGTTCATTACATCTGCTATTTCTTGACCTGTTAACCCCATAGCTGTCATTGTGCCATTATAGGTTTTTCCATTGACTACGATCTTTCCTGACTGACCAAACTTTACAACTTTTAAGCTTTCTTCTCTATTTTTCATTAAAAAATCTGACAAAGCCAATGGTGGAATCACATTTTCTACGCCTTCTCCATCAACCAAGTGACAATTCATGCAGAAATCTTCATAAATAATGACACCTCTATCAATACTATCCATTACATCTTCATTATTTACACTATTCTGCCCAAAAACATTAAAGCACAAGAGGTAAACTACACTAAACATTACAACTCTAATCATGACTTCGGTACAATTTTAACAATTCCTAAATTTTCAATACCCACATAAATATAACCATCAGGTGCTTGTACAACATTTCTTACACGCCCTAAACCTTCAAATAATTTTTCACGTTTTACAACCTTATTATTTTCCAACACTAACCGTTCTAAATATTGGAATTTTAATGAGCCAACAAGTAAATTACCTTTCCATTCAGGATATTTATCTGAAGAAATGATTGCAAAACCACTAGGTGCTATAGAAGGCACCCAATAAAAAAGAGGCTGCTCCATACCAGGTAAAGCTGTATTTTCAGTTAAAGTAGTCCCGCTATAATTAATTCCATAACTAATTTTTGGCCAACCATAATTTAATCCTTTCTGGATAATATTTATCTCATCACCTCCTTGTGGACCATGCTCATGAGTCCAAATTTCTCCAGTTTCAGGATGCTTAAACATACCCTGAGGATTTCTATGACCATAAGAATAAATAGCCGTTTTGGCATTTGGTTCATTTATAAATGGATTATCATTTGGTACGGTACCATCATCATTTAAGCGATAAATTTTCCCACAATCTCTAGTAATATCTTGGGGATTTTCATCACGATTACCTCTATCTCCAACAGAAAAATATAAAAACCCCTCATTATCAAAAGCTAATCGTGAACCAAAATGTTGACCTTTAGTGGTATTCGGTTCCGCTTTATATAATTCTTGTTTATCAATTAAGGTGTTTCCATCTAACTTAGCTCTCATAATAGCCGTATTACCGCCGTCTCCATCACCCTCTTGTGAGGCGTAAGAAAAATAGATCCATCCATTTTCACTGAACTTAGGATGAATAATCACATCTAACAATCCTCCTTGCCCTCTATTATAAATCTCAGGCAAACCAGATATTGTAACTCTTTCATTATTTTTAAAATGAATCAGTTCCCCAGTTTTTTCCGTTATTAATATACTACCATCAGGTAAAAACGCCATTCCCCAGGGTATACTAAGTTCATCTATAATTAATTCTGTTGTATAATTGGTATCAATTGGTTCTTCAGCTTTAACTTCTGAATCTACTTGTTGTGCACAAGCAGAATAATTTATAGCTATAAGAAGTAGAGAAAAGAATTTAAAAAGCTTCATAATGATCAAATTTATTTTACAGGAACTAAAATTACAAATAATTATGTATTGTCACTATTAATAAAAGCTATATATTTGCACCTCCAAATTTTAAGAGTAGATTATAATTTATATTTTTTACAATAATTTGGAAGCTTATTTTATAAGTGATAGCTATTTCGGGGTGTAGCGTAGCCCGGTTATCGCGCCGCGTTTGGGACGCGGAGGTCGCAGGTTCGAATCCTGCCACCCCGACAAACCTAGTAATAGGTCAAACTAAAACACTGTTAATCGTATGATTATCAGTGTTTTTTGTTTTATAGGGTATCAAACAAAACCATTTAAAACAGTATAATAGGTGTGCAATTAGGTGTGCAGTTTTATCCTAATTTTTCCCTATCTTTAAAGGACTTTTAGAAGCGATTTGACTTTCGTCTTTACAAACAAATAATGTTTAATTAAAGACGTACAACATGCATAAAAACAGCACTTTCGCAATCATTTTCTTTACCAGAAAATCACGTAGTAACCCAAAAGAATTATTAATTTACGCACGTATCACCGTTGATGGACAGCGTACAGAAATCAGTCTAAAAAGGTGCATTCAGGTGTGCAATTGGGACAATTCCAAAGCCCGAGCAAGAGGAATATCGTCAAATTCGCGTATTCTGAACAAGTATTTAGACCATGTTTACGGTCAACTATTGGATTGCCATAGACAGCTTTTAGAGGAATTCAAGATAATATCTGCCAAATCCATCAAAGCCCGCTATTTGGGCGAAGATGACCAGCTTAAAACACTTAACGAGCTTATAAAGTACCATAATACCAATATGGTTTCTGTTTTAAAGTCTGGTACGATGAAAAATTATTATACCACCGAAAAGTATTTGAATAAGTTCTTGGTTAAAAAATTGAAAACGAATGATATTTATTTAAAGCAACTGAATTATCGATTTATCATTGACTTTGAGCAGTTCCTTAGAAATTACAGTCCAAAGAAAAAAAGGAAAACATTAACCAATAATGGTGTAATGAAACATTTGGAACGGTTTAAAAAAATGATAAACCTTGCCATTAAATTGGAATGGTTGGTTAAAAATCCCTTTAGTCGATTTCAATTGAGGTTTGATAAGTATGATAGGCAATATCTTTCAAAAAGGGAATTAGAGCTTATTGAAAATACTTATTTTAAAAGTGAGCGACTGGAAAGGATAAAGGATCTATTTATTTTTTCTTGTTATACAGGTTTGTCTTATATTGATGTAAAGCAACTGACCGCCCATCAGATTGTCAAAGGTATTGATGCCAACTATTGGATTTATACAAAGCGTGAAAAAACAAATGAGACGGTTAAAGTACCTATTCTACCAAAAGCATTGGTTATTGTTGAAAAGTATAAGGTTATTTCTAAAGAGAAAGGTTCTGAATTATTGCTTCCACTCTACTCCAACCAGAAAACGAATAGTTATTTAAAGGAAATTGCAAAAAGGTGCGGTATTCGTAAAAATATAACTTTTCATGTAGCTCGACATACCTTTGCGACTACGGTACTTTTATCTAATGGTGTTCCTATTGAAACTGTATCAAAATTATTAGGGCATACTAAATTATCTACTACGCAAATTTATGCCAGAGTGTTGGAACATAAAATTAGTGAGGATATTCAAAATTTATTGGTCCGTTTTGAAACAAAAAAGCATCAATCTCAGTCTCAAACCCAATCAACATTTTTTTAGCCTAAAATAGGATTCCCTTTCAATGTGCTTCTCTTTAAATAACGGAAGTACATGGAAAGGGAATTTTAAGTTAAAAAATCATTATGCTTTAACGAGCCGTTACATTATAAAAGCAAAGTATTTTATTTAGGCAGCTTTATGTCCTTGCAAATCACACTAAATATCTCGCAAGGATTGGCTTCTATGGCGAGGGCAATTTTATATAATTCTGTGACTCTTAATCTTGTTCTTGGATTATTTGATAAGTCACTCAATCTTGTGGTACTTATTCCAGTCTTTCTGGCAACATCTGATCTATTTACAGATCTTCTTGATAAATACAATCCTAATTCAGTCATTTTATTCCTCTTTAAGGATAATAAATATAGCTAATAAGGCAATTTATTCCGAAAATAAGAATACATATATTGAATTTTGTCTTATTTTTAGTATATTTATTCCGAATTTAAGAATGTTTGTTCTTAAATACTGTACTTATAATCTTTGAAATATATTTAAAAAACCTAATTATGAAAACAAAAATTATGAATTTTAACAGGGTAGAATCTTCAAAAACGATTAAAAAGATTGTTTCAGAAATAGTAAAGGGCATGAATGTAAATCATATTTATTTGACCTTAGGAGAGAAAAATACTCCTTTTAAGTATCAGTTTACTGTGATTATAGAAGATATGGCAAAACGATTCAAAGAAAGCACTAAAGCAGTTTTAGATGCTTGTATTGACGAATACCCAGACTGTTATGCAAAATTCTTTACACTCCATTATATTCAAAATGAGACAAACAATGGTAATACTTTCTTTTTAAACCATTGCCTTGAAAATAGACTTGTTTATTGTCACAATAGTTATGATAAGAACTGGTTATTTAATAAAATAGACTTTTCTAAGGTTCTAAAAACAGCAAGATTAAACTTTATAAAACGAAAGAGTAAAATATTAGCCTTTAAAAAAGGAGCTGACTTATTTTTAAAACAAGAAGATTATGGACAAGCAGTATTTATGCTTCATCAAGCCATAGAACAAAGCTATATTACCGCAGAGTATTTTTTAATGGGAACAAGTTTTACTGGACATCTGATAAGTGACCATCAAATGTTTGTTGGCAAGGTAAACCCTGTATTTGGAAATATATTTCCAAAGGAAAATAAAAGACAAATAAACCTTTTGAACAAATTAAACAAAGCGTATAGTAAATCCCGATATACCCTCAATTATAAAATAAGCAAAAAGCAAGTTCAAAAGATATACAAGAGAGCCAACGTATTAATTGAATTCTTAGAAGATAAGTTTGAGTCAGAATTGAATGCCTGTAAAGAAAATATAAAATTATATGATTCTAGCTTAGTTGAGAAAGAAATTAAGCCCATCAACATGGAAGAAAAGGAAGTTGATGAGCCTTCTGTTTTACAACAAATTAAGGAATTAAGCGAAGATGGTTTTGAGTTGCTACGACCTATCGGTGGAATTCGAAAGGGCTATTACTTAAAATATGTTCATATCTATAGCTATGCTCATCTTTTTAGCATATTAGAATCTTCAATCAATGTATGCATACTCGCTTTAGAAGGAAGAGTCGATATGACACTTGATATTAGGAATAAAGAATCAGATGTAATTAACGTTTTGGAATTTGCTAAAAATCTAATACCCCTGGAGGAAGCGAATTATTTAGATGAAATGCGAAGGCTTATGCTACCCGAAGAAAAAAATTCAAACTCCATAGCATCGAAAAAGCAGAATCATTTAGCCCATTAGTCTATGGGACAAATCAAAGTGCAAGATGTGTTTTTGATACTATAAAAACAACCTTGCCTGCTCCCGAAGGTTGCAGTATCAAAAAAAAGTCTTTTAAGGCAAAAAAATATACGTTTTTCAACTTGTGGATTTAGAGGCTGGTTGTCAATGACACATTTTTTATTAATTACGGATTAATGGCTTAGAGAATCCACTAGTTTAAAAATGAACCAAGTCCGCTCTCGACACTTCGAGACGGATGCGGTAGTTTTCATCATCAATGTATTTCTTATCTAATTTCAAGAAAACTACAAATTGTAACAAATTTTTATACTGTTTTCAAGGCTTCACAAAGGATTTGTTACAATTTTGGCAAGCTCTTAAAAAAACAATATTTTGAAAAACCCTTTAAATATAGAGCTTTGCGAAGCAAAATGCACCAGTAGCGTTGCTTTAGCACGCTACCCTCTTGCTCTTCAAATCCGTTCGCCAAAAGCGAACAATTTTTCAGACAAATAGTTAACTATTGCTTAAATTTATTGTGATTCATATATTCTTGCCATAAAATAAGGATAATTTTTTTTCTTCCATTTTCTTTCTTTGACAAAAAACCATATTCATATACAAACAGGTAAACATCTCCTTTTTGATTTTTCCAGTAATGCGTGAAAAAATTTGGGTCAAAGCCTAAATCTATAATTATTTCTGCTCTCACGGTTGCTTTGCCCGCTTTATTATATTCTTTTAAAATTTTTCGGTTTAGTTTCAATTGATTATCAACTTGGTTAAAAAACTTTGGAGCCTGTTCTTGCGACAATTTATAATGGTATGCACTTTTACAGTATTGATCACAAAATTTCTTGTCCGATCGCCCTTTGAGTTCCTTATTACAGGACAAACATATTTTTTTAAGTTTCATATAATTTTAATTTTAATCGTACATTATACGTATACTATTCGTATAATATACGATTATTTTAGTATTTAAATGTAATATTGAATAAAGTAGTAAGTCAAATGGAAAAATCAATAACCCTTAAACACCTATTAATACGAAAACAGCAATGTATTGGACTACAGTTTTATACTGATACAGTAGTACAAGCATTGATAAAAGAGTTGCCAAGCCCTAAGTGGAGCAAGGAGTTTAACATGGTCTATATCTTAAACACTAAACAGAACGTTAACCTTGTTTTTGAGAAATTTAAGGGTGTGGCTTGGATAAATGGTAATTATTTTTTTCAAAATAAAACGCTGAGAAATGATAATGTAGATGTTGATTTAGACTGGTTCAAGAAGCGTGAAAAGAAAAAAGGCTATAGAAAATGCCCCGAAGAATACTTAAAAAAACTTGAACTTAAAAGATATGCCAACAATACGGTCAAGAATTATGTGTCATGTTTTGAGTCGTTTATAAACCATTATAAAGATTCGGATCTATTAGATTTAAATGAAAATGACATTAGAGACTATTTGCAAAAACTAATTAAGGAAAAGAAGTCAAACTCATCTATAAATCAGACGATCAACGCCATAAAATTTTATTATGAAGTTGTACTTGGCATGCCCAACAGATTCTATACTATTGAAAGACCAAGGAAAGAAGAAAAATTACCAAAAGTTCTATCAAAAGAAGATGTTTTGAGTGTAATTGAACAAACCAACAACATAAAACATCGTTGCATCGTTAGCTTACTATACTCGGCAGGTCTTAGAAGAAGTGAATTGTTGAATTTGAAAGTGGAAAATATCGACAGTAAAAGAATGTTGATACGAATTGAAGGGGCAAAAGGCAACAAAGATAGATATACTTTGCTTTCAAAAACTTTTTTAAAAGACCTTAGGCTATATTATAGAGAATGGAAACCCAAAATATATCTATTTGAAGGCCCTAAAGGAAATCAATATTCGGCAGAAAGTGTGCTCAAAATAGTAAAACGAGCAGCTAAAAAAAGTGGTGTCAAGATGAATGTTACCCCACATGTTTTAAGGCATTCTTTTGCAACCCATCTACTTGAAAACGGTACAGATTTAAGATATATCCAAGCCTTGCTTGGGCATAAAAACCCAAAAACTACCGAAATTTATACACATGTGGCGACAAATGTTTTTTTACAAATAAAAAATCCTTTAGATTTGTAAGGATATATGGAGTATATAGGTAACGGTACTTATATCCCTTCGTTGTCATCAATAGCTAAAAGAATCAATTCAAACACAATATCATGAATAGAATTTTAATAATCATAACTATCAGTTTACTGGTGTATTCCTGTTCAAAAGATGATAGCGGACCTAGAATTTCTGATAATAAACTACTAATTAGCACCTTATCAAATAACAATATTATTGGCATTGATAGTTTATTTTATGAAAATGGAAAAGTGACAGAGATTAGAGAATACCTGAATAACCAAATTAATCATTCAAGTGGTTTAAAATATTTATACAACGATAGCGGCCAATTGATTAGGCGTTTTCGGGAAGATAACATGACTATAGTGCCAGTTACTGAAATTAATTACACCTATAATAATGATGGTTCACTAAAATCTAGTGAAGGTTCTATTTCATATCATTATTCTTATTATGAAGACACAATTGTCAGAAACGAAGGAAATGAATTCGAGACAAGAATAAAAATTGACAAAAATAAAAGGATTACGACGGTGGAATTAAAACCAATAGGGATAAACGAATTTTCTATCTATAGAGAATTTTTTTATACTGGAGATGGTAATATAGATAAAATAGTAGATTATAATATCTTCAGTGGTATGCCAGATTATGAGTTACTTTTTACATATGATGATCAAATCAACCCGTTTAACTCTTTAGATTATAAAATCAACAACGGTTTAAGTCTGAAAATGTTGGAAGAAGCGACGAGAGTAGGACACTTTCCTTTTGAAGCGAGTATGTTAGATTGGGGTTATGTCTGTTTTAATAAAAACAATATTGTTTCTTGTTTTCTCGATTCCAAAGCTGTCGATTATTCATATAAGTATGGAGAAAACAATTATCCAACTGAAGTGGAATTCGACATTGTCCAACAACAAGATTACCGAATCTTTATAAGTTATTGGTAGAGATTTTGTGCTATATCAAGAAATGTAACTAGTATTCCAGGAGGGATAATAAATGAGCATGTTGGTGTCGAAAGACTTTACCCAGCCTATAAAAATAAAAAGCACAAGATAACGTGATTACTCAAATGGGTCGCTACTGATGACAACAATACCTATAGCAAATAGGGCAGAAAGTACTATATTTAATGGCTTGGGCTTGCTAACTAAGTCCGCCAAATCTTTTGATTTGGCTTTTAAAAAATAAAGATAAAAACAAAACACAAAAGATTTGGCTAAGGGTTTTGGGAAATGTTCGCTGCGTGTCCGCCGCCCTACTTGCCATAGCCTCACCGTTGTGCCTAATTTGAGAAAATGATTGCCGAAATAAATAAAGCTTGGAATTGGAAAGGATTTAATGCGACCGAAATAGTTCGGACGAATGACTTTGGCAATGTGATTTTCAAAACGGACAAAACCGAATATTGGAGAATTTGTCCCGAAGAAATAAGTTGCGAAAAGATTGCGGAATCGGAATCGGAATTTGACCGAATCTCTACCGACTCTGAATTTATAGAAGATTGGGAAATGACAAACCTTGTGGAAATAGCAAAAACGGAACTCGGAGAACTAGCGGAAAACCAAAAATACTGTTTAAAGATGCCAGCGATTATTGGTGGAGAATATGAAAAGTCCAATATTGGAAAAATAAGTTTTGCAGAACTGATTTCTTTTAGTGGAGATTTAGGATTTCAAATAAAGGATTTA
Source organism: Aureibaculum algae (assembly GCF_006065315.1). Classification (GTDB taxonomy): domain Bacteria; phylum Bacteroidota; class Bacteroidia; order Flavobacteriales; family Flavobacteriaceae; genus Aureibaculum; species Aureibaculum algae. Next base: position 3,817,852 of record NZ_CP040749.1, read on the forward strand.
AAAGACGGACAGAAAATTAAACTGAATATAAAAAACTAGGCACAACACCGTGTCCTATGTAAAGCACTTTCCCGAGTCTTAGGTTAAATATACAATATTTTTCTTTTTTTTAATTCATGATATTATTTTTAGTGTTGAACTGTTGATTACGCTTTTTGCGTTATCAATAATTCAATGCTAGCTTTATAAAACTCCGCATCCTATATGTGGTATCCGTCTTTAGCGAATCCACCAGCATCTCTATGATGATTTTGGCAAACAAGGCAACTTGCTATAAATATGTGATAACTGTATTAGAGTTTCACCTACGGTGTTTTGTTGTCCTATCTTTTGTGCCAATTTTATAATGAGTTTTAAGCTTGTTTTATGTTTTTATTTAACTAACTACACCTACTTCATAAGGAATTTCAGTTCTAATTACTGCATGAATTCGACTCAAGAGTTTCCTCGCTACTTTTACCAATATGCGTTTGACATCTTTACCTGAATGTGACCGATAATAGGCCTGCATAACTGGATCAAAACGCAACGCTTGCCAAGTAGCTTCTACCAAATAACTACGCATTAGCCGATTTGCTCTTGGGGTTAACCCTGAAGTTTTGAGATTATCTCCACTTTGGTGTACCCAGGGAACCAATCCTACATAACTGGCTAATTGTTTGAAATTTTTAAAACGCCTTAAATCACCCAATTCACATAATAATCCACAAGCTACTATGCCTCCTACTCCCGGAACTGATCGTAATAAATAATAATCTTTCTTATAATGCTTACGACAATAGGCACGTAATTTTGTACTCACATCTCGCTTTTGCTTATCTATATATTCATAGGTAATAAGACGTGTCTCAAAACAATAATCCATTGTAGGATATTCAAAAGTCAAATTTCTTAACCAATCTCTAAAATTATGAGACCAATGACTATTGTCAAATGGCTTTGGAATTTCAATCCCCAAATACAACAATTGCATCTTTATTTGAGTCTTTATTTTTCGATGTTCTTTAACCAGCTCATTTCTTCGACGAAACAAACATCTTAACTGCTCTCGTTCTATTGAAGGAACATGAATTCCTTTGAGTCGGCCATCCTTTAATTCTTTACATAACATACGTGCATCGATCTTGTCGGTCTTTTGAAACTGGGCCTTGGCTGGACGATGAACATCTGCAGGGTTAACAACCTTTGCATGCCATCCAAATGAAATAAAATGTCGATAATGACTAAAGCCACAACAACCCGATTCATAACAGCAATAAACAGTATATCCCTTAAAATGCCTATCCACATACTTTTTTAAACTAAATGCATCTGGTGGAATAGTTAACGATGATCCATCAAAAAGATCCGTTGCAGTACGAATTTTCCAACTTCGCTTGTGTACGTCAATTCCAATAAATAACTTTGATCTAGTAGTATCCTTTGTTTTCATAATAATAAGTTTTTGAACCTTAAAGTTATTAACTAAACTTTGGATACTGCTTTTACATGGTTGCTATAATTTATTGCTGGCTTCTTGCCTACTTACGAAAGTCCTCGCGGACTTTCTTGGTCGGTAATTATTTACTAAATTAGTTGCTTAAACCACGCAACAAACCATATACAAACACGTTGGCAACAAGCAAAAAAATGGAGAGAAAAGAATTTGAGTTAATTTTTGGCATTTTAAGTTTATTAGTTTCTATCATTTGGGGTTATTACAAAATAAAAGATTGGAACAGAATGAAAAAAGATGACCATATCAGGAAGTCTTATAGTATACAAATAATCGGCGGCCTTATTGTCTTTTTTATGATAGGAATTGTTGGAATTTATAGATATTTCTCTTAATCAAATGAGTGTTGAACAAATTCAGATAATGGAACATTATTGAAATGAAAATAAGCGAAATAGATATAAAGCCAGTTGGCAACAAGTTGAAAAATGAAATACAAAATACTTATATTAATAATTCTAACTCTTAGTATTGGAATAGAATCATATGCCTGTAACTGTGGAATACCCAAGAGTTTAGAACTTGAGCAAGATTATAATTATGAAAATTCAGAATGTATATTTGTTGGCGAAGTTCTTGAAGTGAATAAAACTGAAAATACTTTTACAATTAAAGTTATTGAATCTTTTAATGGAAATGATAATTTAAACGTTTACAAAGGAACATATGACGAACAATGCGGGCCAATAATTGATACAAAAGGAAAATGGCTTATCTATGCGAACTTGAACTCTGATAATATTCTTGTTGTAGGAAGTTGCGGAATTTCAAGGAACTTTAAAAATCCTGAATATAATGTTACAATTGAGGGACTTTTAATTAAAGAATTTAAAGGAACTGCTGAAGATCAAGGGAAAAAATTTAATGATAAGGGAAAAAAGGACTTGAAAGTTGAAATAGAAAGATTGAGAGTGAAAAAAGAGGAATAACGGCCAGTTGCCAACAATATATAAAATCAATACGGGGGATTTTCCTTCGGGAAAATCCCAGCTAATTTACTAACTTTGGTCTATTAACAAAGTTGGTGGCTTATTTAGTCCGCACAGCTTTTATACTCAACGTTGGCAACAAGCTGAATGACTGTACTTTCCTGAAATAGGATGACAAAAAAATTTATCAAAAACTATGATTAAAGAATACTTATCTTCTATTAATATATTTAAAAATTCAGAAATAGATGAAGTAATCCAATTTGGGAGTTATCATAAATATAAAAAAGGAGATTTTTTTATTAAGGAAGGACAAATAAGTAAGAATATGGCGTTTATAAATTCAGGGATTTTGCGTTCATATTACTATTCTAATTCAGGAAACGAAATAACTTATTGTTTATCATTTCCTGAATCATTCATTACAGCATTCTCTTCATATATTTCACAAGAAAAATCAAGTATCAATATACAAGCATTAAGTGATACGGAGCTATTTGTAATACAAAAAAATCAAATGGATAAGCTAATTAAAGAAAACACAAATTGGCTTCTATTTCAAAAACAAACAGCAGAAAAATATTTCATGACACTTGAAAAAAGAGTATTTGAACATCAAAAAGAAAAAGCAGAAAATAGATATACCAATTTGATTAAAAGACACCCCGAATATATTAAACAAATTCCTCTTCAGTATATAGCTTCCTATCTTGGCATTACACAAAGACATCTTAGCCGAATAAGAGCCAAAACTGATTTTTAGACAATTGTCTAATAGTTAATGTAGCTTCAGAATTAAATTTGTATATAAATAAATCCATAAAATTTAATTTTCATGAATACATTGACTTCAAAAACAGTAACTATTAATAGAACAATAAAAGAAGTATATAAATTTACAACTAACATGGAAAACTTCAAATCGTGGTTTCCAAAAGTTATAAAAATAGAATCTAATAATTCATTGAATCATGCAATTGTTGGAAAAAAATACATTGAAACCGTTATAGTACCTTTTAAAGGAGAGAGTATAATTTCTTTAAATGTTGTAAAAGCAGAAGAAAATAAAATCTTCATTACTGAAGGTGATTTTTCACCATTATTCCCTAAGATGACTATAAAATTTCATGAAAATTCATCTAATACCACAACTTTAACTTGGTGTATGCAAAGCAGAAATACTAATTTGATATTTACATCTCTATTGTTGCCAATATTTAAAAAAATCATGAATAAAAGAGCTAAAATTGGTGTGCAAAATTTAAAGACTATATTAGAAAAATAAAAATTGATGTAAAAATTCAGCTAACACAGGTTAAAATTAATACTGGCTTTTGGTGCTTGCCCAAAGTTTAGTGCATATTTACTAAGTCGCCAAATCTTGTTGATTTGGCTTTGTGATAACCAAAGAAACAAAACCAAACAAAAAGCTTCGGCTTAGTTGCGTGTTCAAAAATCTTGTCGATTTTCTGCCCGCACAAAGCCTAGCCAAAACTGTTGACAACAACCAGAAAATCGAACTACAAACAAAATTTAATCAATGAATTCAACCGAAGTTATTTTATTAAACTTTTCCGAAATTAGAAGACGGAGTATAAAGTTATGGAGCGGAATTCCTAATGAATACCTGAATTGGAAACCTGACGAAAATGCGTTCACAATTATCGAAATGATAAGACACGTTTTAGAGGGTGAACATCTTTTCCATAAAATTATAGAAAATCGTGGGAATTTAGGAAATTACAAATCACCTTGGAAAGAACTAAAATATTCAGACTTGAAAAACGAACTGGATTTTGCCGAAAATTATCGAGCGGATTTTTTGAGTATGATAAATAGACTGAACGAATCGGATTTAGAGAATGTAAAGATTGAGAGAAAGGAAGTGGGACAAAGCAAAAAACTTGGAGATTATCTGAATCGAATTGCATATCACGAAACTGTTCACACAGGACAAATGTTGAGCTATTTAAGAACAATTGGAATTGACCGACCTCAAATATGGGATTAACTGAAATGAAAAGCCAGTTGCCAACACAGTATATAAAAAATTGCTAGTTTTAGCTAAACCAAAGTTAGTTGCTTGTTTGCTAGCTTCTGATTTTCCTTCGGAAAATCCTCTCACACAAACACGCAACTTTCCATATACATAACCGTTAGCACTAATTAAACTCAACTTTCCGAAAGCTGATAAAGTTTAACCATTATTTAACAACCGTTTTTTACATTACGCTATACATTTGAAAAAAACATTTTATCTAATTTTTTGATATGACAAAACAATTCTTAATAATAATTTTATTATTCTGTTCCAACATCTATGGACAAAATATAAAAGACAATATTGTTGGTTCTTCTTTATTAATTCAATCTAAAATAATGAATGATGAGAGAGAGATTCAAATCTTCTTACCAGATGGCTATGCAGATTCTGATATAACATATCCTGTTCTCTATGTTTTAGATGGTCAGCGATATTTTTTACACGCGGTAAGTCTTCAAAAGTCATTTATTGAATTCAAGCAAACACCTGAATTTATAATAGTTGGAATTTCAAAGAAAATATCTGATAGAAATAGAAACTTTAGTGTGAATTCACAAAAGTACTTGGACTTCATTAAAAAGGAAGTTATTGACTATATTGATAACCAATACAGAACGTCTGAAAAACGGATGTTATTCGGTTGGGCATTTGGTGGAGGTTTTGTTATTGAAACGATGACAAATGAACCAGATTTATTTAATGTCTACATTTCAGCAAGTCCATTTCCGCTAAAAGGAAAAATAAATGAAATAGATAGCTTTCTAACAGAAAATCCAAATTTCAATAAATTATTATTTTTTAGTTCTGGAACAAATGAAGGTGTTGTAAAAGATGGAACGAATGAACTAAACTTACTTTTAACAGATAAAGCACCAAAAACAATGAATTGGGTCTTTAGAGAATTACAAGATGAAGAACATAGGTCCACACCATTCACTACACTATATCACGGAATTAAAGAATACTACAACTACTTTCCTGAATTGCAATTCAATAGCCTTGAGGAATTCTCAAATGCTGGCGGATTAGATTATGTTTATAATTATTATCAAAAACGAGCATCAGAATTTGGGTTTTCAAAAGATTTGTCTGATTGGACAATGTTTACATTAACAAGAAACGCCATAAGAGCAAATGACTATAATCAATTTAATAACTTTGTAAATGACTTTAAGAGCACAGAATTTATCAGCAGATTAAGAGTAACCCGAGCTTGTTCAATTGCAGAATTTTATTTAAAACACAACGAATATGATAAAGCAATTAAGTTGTTTTTGTTTTTAGCAGAAAAACACCCTAACTCTGAAAGACCTCTGAACGGATTGGGAGACACTTACAAAGAATTGAAAAAAGAAATAAAGGCTTCTTCATATTATAAAAAAGCAAAAAAAATATCTGAAAGTAATTCTAACTGAATAATAACTAGTGCTAACACCGTTTCCTATGTAAAGCACTTTCCCGAGTCTTAGGTTAAATATACAATATTTTTCTTTTTTTTAATTCATGATATTATTTTTAGTGTTGAACTGTTGATTACGCTTTTTGCGTTATCAATAATTCAATGCTAGCTTTATAAAACTCCGCATCCTATATGTGGTATCCGTCTTTAGCGAATCCACCAGCATCTCTATGATGATTTTGGCAAACAAGGCAACTTGCTATAAATATGTGATAACTGTATTAGAGTTTCACCTACGGTGTTTTGTTGTCCTATCTTTTGTGCCAATTTTATAATGAGTTTTAAGCTTGTTTTATGTTTTTATTTAACTAACTACACCTACTTCATAAGGAATTTCAGTTCTAATTACTGCATGAATTCGACTCAAGAGTTTCCTCGCTACTTTTACCAATATGCGTTTGACATCTTTACCTGAATGTGACCGATAATAGGCCTGCATAACTGGATCAAAACGCAACGCTTGCCAAGTAGCTTCTACCAAATAACTACGCATTAGCCGATTTGCTCTTGGGGTTAACCCTGAAGTTTTGAGATTATCTCCACTTTGGTGTACCCAGGGAACCAATCCTACATAACTGGCTAATTGTTTGAAATTTTTAAAACGCCTTAAATCACCCAATTCACATAATAATCCACAAGCTACTATGCCTCCTACTCCCGGAACTGATCGTAATAAATAATAATCTTTCTTATAATGCTTACGACAATAGGCACGTAATTTTGTACTCACATCTCGCTTTTGCTTATCTATATATTCATAGGTAATAAGACGTGTCTCAAAACAATAATCCATTGTAGGATATTCAAAAGTCAAATTTCTTAACCAATCTCTAAAATTATGAGACCAATGACTATTGTCAAATGGCTTTGGAATTTCAATCCCCAAATACAACAATTGCATCTTTATTTGAGTCTTTATTTTTCGATGTTCTTTAACCAGCTCATTTCTTCGACGAAACAAACATCTTAACTGCTCTCGTTCTATTGAAGGAACATGAATTCCTTTGAGTCGGCCATCCTTTAATTCTTTACATAACATACGTGCATCGATCTTGTCGGTCTTTTGAAACTGGGCCTTGGCTGGACGATGAACATCTGCAGGGTTAACAACCTTTGCATGCCATCCAAATGAAATAAAATGTCGATAATGACTAAAGCCACAACAACCCGATTCATAACAGCAATAAACAGTATATCCCTTAAAATGCCTATCCACATACTTTTTTAAACTAAATGCATCTGGTGGAATAGTTAACGATGATCCATCAAAAAGATCCGTTGCAGTACGAATTTTCCAACTTCGCTTGTGTACGTCAATTCCAATAAATAACTTTGATCTAGTAGTATCCTTTGTTTTCATAATAATAAGTTTTTGAACCTTAAAGTTATTAACTAAACTTTGGATACTGCTTTTACATGGTTGCTATAATTAATGGCTAGTTCTGGCTTGCTTACGAAAATCCTCGTGGATTTTGAACTGCCCCCAAAAAGTTAGACACTATTTGAGGGTGTTTTTATGGAAAGAAAAGTTAAGTACAATTATGATTTTAAACTTCGCTGCGTAAGGCAAGTTTTAAATCACCATCAAACAGTAGAGGCTGTTTCAAAATTATATGGTTGCCATCATACAACGCTTCACGATTGGATTCGCTTTTATGAAAAGTATGGTAAAAAGGCTTTATTGCCTAGAAAAAACAAGGTTTACACTTTGCCTTTCAAACTTAAAGTTTTAGAAACTATTGATAAAGATTTATTATCTTTCAGTCAAGCCTGTTTAGAGTTTAATATTCCTACTAAATCTGTAATTATGAAATGGCAACGTAATTATAAACAAAACGGTATTATTGGCTTAAACCATAAACCAAGAGGTAAACCAAAATCTATGCAATTTAAAAGAGCAAAAAAGAAGTCTAATAAACCTTTAACTCGAGAAGAGGAACTTTTATTAGAAAATGAATCTTTAAGAGCAGAACTAGACTTGCTAAAAAAGTTACAAGCCTTAATTCAAGAAGAGCAAAGCAAAAAGCAAAAGCCATTACAGAATTAAGGCATAAGTATGATTTAGATATATTACTACATCATACAAATATGGCAAGAAGCAGTTATTATTATCATAATAAAAGAAGTCTTGTAATTGATAAATATGAAGTGATAAAACGATTGATTAACCAGATATATCATCATCACAAAGGAAGATATGGTTATAGAAGAATCACTTTAGAAATCAACAAAAAAGGAATTCTTGTAAATCATAAAACGATATTAAAATTAATGCGTGAATTAGGTTTAAAAAGTTTAATAAGAATCAAAAGATATAAATCTTATAAGGGACAAGTAGGTCAAACAGCTCCAAACATATTACAATGTAATTTTAAAGTTGTAAAACCAAATAAAAAATGGGCAACAGATATTACAGAATTTAAAGTCTTTGGTAAAAAACTCTATCTATCACCAATAATTGATTTATTTAATGGAGAAATAATAAGTTATGAATTATCTGAAAGGCCTAATTTTAAACAAGTTGTTACGATGTTAAAAAAGTCTTTTAAAAAAATACCTAATCAAACGAACTTAATATTACATTCAGATCAAGGTTGGCAATATCAAATGAAACAATATCAAAGATTATTAAAAGAAAAAGGAATTACTCAAAGTATGTCTCGAAAGGGAAATTGTTTAGACAATGCTGTAATAGAAAATTTCTTTGGTATACTAAAATCTGAATTGTTTTATTTGAATAAGTATAGGTCAATAACTCAGTTAAAGAAAGACATAAAAGAGTATATAAAATATTATAATAACGAAAGAATTAAACCAAATTTAAAAGGAATGAGCCCGATTGAATATCGAGTTCATTATTATCAAAATTAATTATAAATTTGTCTAATCTTTTGGGTGCAGTCTATTTTCTATTCGGTTTTTATTTGCTAAATTAGGTGCTTAAACACGCCACTAATCATACACGTATTCCAAGGTCAAATCCTAATAATTTATAACTTATTTTTAAGCTGCATATTTTTGGATTTCTACATAAGGCGTTCCTCTTTTCACTACTGCAAATGCTCTTGATAAAATCTTATTTCTAACATTATTTAAAGCAACCATTTTTGGTTTACCTTCTTCGAGTTTCTTCTTGTAATATTGTTTTAGTTCTTTATCGCACTGTATAGCACTCACGCTGGCAAGTGTTAAAAGTGTTTTCATTTTTCTATCTCCTATATGGTGTATTCTATTCCTTCTTCTAATACTGGTTCCAGAACTGTGTTCAAAAGGTGCAACACCACAATAGCTAGAAAATTGTCGCCAACTATTGAATCGTTTAAAGTTGCTCGTGTGATATATAATCTGACAAGAAAGTATTAATCCGACTCCTTTTAAGGTATTTAGAAGCTTAAAATTCTTATCGAGTGATTTATCACTTTTCATTAATTTTTTAATACAAAGTTCTAGAGCTTCAATTTGTTTTGTGAGATAATGAATGGTCTTTTTGATAATTCTACAACAGTTGTCGGTTGAAGGACTACTAAGTAAAGATTGCATTTCTTTAAGGCTACTCATCTTGCCTGTTCGATCTCTTACTAGCTGTTCTCTAATCGATAATAATCTGCCCAACTCTTGAACGTGATTTTCTTTTGGTGTACTAAGAAGTAGTTCTTCTTTATGTAACCAAGCATACCTAGCTATCATACCCGCATCAAGTTTATCTGTTTTACCTCTAACAATACCTACAGATCGTTTGATTGCTAAGGGACTTTGTTCAATATAATCTATATTGTTTTCTGATAGGTAAACACTCAGGTTTGTAGAGTAATGTCCTGTATTCTCAAAACAGAAAAAATAGACTTGCTCTTTTAAATACGTTTCCGTCCATGACAATAGTGCTTTGTAACCCTTAGTAGTGTTAGAAAACACTCGATGTACTGCTCTGTTATGGATATGTGCATCGATTGTTAATTTAGATACATCAATTCCTATAACATCTACATAATTTTTCATATTTTTAAATATTATTTCCTTTTAAAAAGAAATGATTAATAAATGTTGCAATGACTATCACCTTTATTAGGAAAAAATTCCTGGTATTCCAAATGGTCCTAAGCAACCTAAGAGAGACAAGAGGACTCATACGTATATAGGAACTGCTATTCCAAAGACCGTTATAGTTCTCCTCTTGTTTCTTAGTAAAGTTAATTAACTATTTAATAGCACGGTAAAGTAAAGAAGACCGTTGTAAAACATTTACCACTAGCCATACTTTAACCTTTCTTATAGGTAAAAAGCATATAAACTAGAGAAGAAAATGTTATTATAGCATAAAAATAGAATACAATAAAAACCTCTGAAATACCATTTTGATAATACCATCCAGAACCAAGAGCCCCTAGACCAATTCCAATTTCTAAAGCTATAAACATAGTAGCAATAGCTTTACCCTTTTCTTTCGGATTGCATAAATCGACCGTCCAAGCATTTAAAGTTGGAGCTAATATGCCTATGGCAATCCCATAGATACAAGCTCCAACTACTAAACCATTTTTTGTTTGATAAAAACCTAGTATAAGAAAAGATATAGAAAGAAAAATTAATCCCATAATGATTATTAATTGACGACTATATTTATCTGACAATTTTCCAGCAACAAATCTAATCAATAATGACGCTAGAGTAAAAATAATAAAAAATAGACCTTTATTCATTATTCCTAAATAATTTGATAATAAAGGAATAAGTGTTAATACGATACCAAATGACAAATAGGAAATAAATGTAATTATTGCAGGATAAATAACTTTTACATCAATAATATCATTCTTTTTTATTCTTAAAAAAGAGATTTGAAAGTTCCTTTTATCAACTAAAGTTTCTTTTAAATTTATAATACATAATATTGATAATAATGAAATAAATGACGAACAGTAAAACAAAAAATTATATGACTGATGTAGTTTTATAAAACTACCCAAAACAGGACCTAAAGCTAAACCTGAACTAAAAAAAAGACTTTGTATTCCTAAAGCTTCTCCCCAACGATTTGAAGGTATAATATCCGTTAAAAAGGCTGCAAAAGCCGTTGGGCTAAAACCTGTTGAAAAGCCGTGTAAAAACCTTAAAAGTAAAAAACCATAAACTGTTGTTAAAATTGGATATAGAAAACCACATATAATACACACGATTATTCCAATTAACATTACAGGTTTTCTTCCAATAGTATCGGTTAATTTTCCACTAAAAGGTCTTGAAACACCAGCTGTAAGTGTAAATAATGCGATAATTAAACCTATATATTTTTTTCCTCCAAGGCTTTCTAAATAAGTTGGAAGTTCAGGAATTAACATATTATAGCTAGATGAAAACAGTAATGAACTCAAACATATAAGTCCAAAATCAAAAGTATAGATAGATTTATTTTTCATACGAACTATCTATTATAAAGTGATTTAATTGTTTTCTCTACATATTCCCAAATAGTGCTGGAACCTAACTTAATCTTTTCTGTTTTTTTAATAACATTCTCATAAATTACATTAAACTCAAACCAAGTACCACCATTATTTGATTGATTTTGAAGTACAGGCTGAAACCTATCCATTGCTTTTGCAAATTTAGCTTCACTCGTTTCTCCTTCCTCGAATTCTTTCCAAATTGCAATTAAATCCTCTGCTTGGTTCTTTGGTAAAATTCCAAAAATACGTTTTGCAGCAACAAATTCTTCAGCTGTATTATCGTGATTTTTTTTTGTGTCAAATAAAAAAGTATCACCAGCATCTATTTCAACAATATCGTGAATCAATAACATTTTTAAAACCTTTAAAACATCAATATTTTCATTGGAATGTTCGTCCAAAATAATTGCCATTAATGATAAATGCCAACTATGTTCTGCATCATTTTCTCTCCTGTTACTATTAAATAACCTCGTTTTACGCTCAATATATTTTAGTTTATCTACTTCTTTGATAAACTCAATTTGCTTTTTTAATCGACTTGATTCCATATTTGTTAATCTTAAGACTACAAATAAAAAGTAATACCTTTGATTTATAAAGGACATTTGTCTCAACTGAAAAAAATGATTAGAACAAATATTGAACTATTGGAATATATTGAAGCATTTAGAAATTCAATTCATTATTTTATTGAAGAGGAAATTCAAAAGGAGCAAAAAATAATATACCAGAATAGAAATAGCTCTTTTGGGTATATTATTAAAAATGGCATTGCAAAATGTTTTTTAACGGATGAGAATGGAAATGATTTTATTCAAGAATTTTTTAGTGAAGGAGAATTATTTGGAGAAATTGAAATAATAAATAATACTAATAACTTTTGCACAGTTGAATCTATTTCAGAAATGACCGTTTATAAAATATCTAAAACCAACTTTCAATATCTTTTAGAAAATGACCAAAAATTTAATAATTTAATTATGAAATCATTTGCGAAAAAAATTCAATATAAAGCAGTAAGACATTCTTATAATCAACTGCATTCTATTAAATCTAATCTTTTTAGATTGCAACAATCAACTTTAGATTTTATGGAAATTATTTCAAAAAATGATATCGCAAGCTATTTAGGAATTAGTTTAAGAAGTTTAAATAGGATTTTAAAAGATAAGAGTTAACAAAAACGTTTTACAACACCATATCCTATGTAAAGCACTTTCCCGAGTCTTAGGTTAAATATACAATATTTTTCTTTTTTTTAATTCATGATATTATTTTTAGTGTTGAACTGTTGATTACGCTTTTTGCGTTATCAATAATTCAATGCTAGCTTTATAAAACTCCGCATCCTATATGTGGTATCCGTCTTTAGCGAATCCACCAGCATCTCTATGATGATTTTGGCAAACAAGGCAACTTGCTATAAATATGTGATAACTGTATTAGAGTTTCACCTACGGTGTTTTGTTGTCCTATCTTTTGTGCCAATTTTATAATGAGTTTTAAGCTTGTTTTATGTTTTTATTTAACTAACTACACCTACTTCATAAGGAATTTCAGTTCTAATTACTGCATGAATTCGACTCAAGAGTTTCCTCGCTACTTTTACCAATATGCGTTTGACATCTTTACCTGAATGTGACCGATAATAGGCCTGCATAACTGGATCAAAACGCAACGCTTGCCAAGTAGCTTCTACCAAATAACTACGCATTAGCCGATTTGCTCTTGGGGTTAACCCTGAAGTTTTGAGATTATCTCCACTTTGGTGTACCCAGGGAACCAATCCTACATAACTGGCTAATTGTTTGAAATTTTTAAAACGCCTTAAATCACCCAATTCACATAATAATCCACAAGCTACTATGCCTCCTACTCCCGGAACTGATCGTAATAAATAATAATCTTTCTTATAATGCTTACGACAATAGGCACGTAATTTTGTACTCACATCTCGCTTTTGCTTATCTATATATTCATAGGTAATAAGACGTGTCTCAAAACAATAATCCATTGTAGGATATTCAAAAGTCAAATTTCTTAACCAATCTCTAAAATTATGAGACCAATGACTATTGTCAAATGGCTTTGGAATTTCAATCCCCAAATACAACAATTGCATCTTTATTTGAGTCTTTATTTTTCGATGTTCTTTAACCAGCTCATTTCTTCGACGAAACAAACATCTTAACTGCTCTCGTTCTATTGAAGGAACATGAATTCCTTTGAGTCGGCCATCCTTTAATTCTTTACATAACATACGTGCATCGATCTTGTCGGTCTTTTGAAACTGGGCCTTGGCTGGACGATGAACATCTGCAGGGTTAACAACCTTTGCATGCCATCCAAATGAAATAAAATGTCGATAATGACTAAAGCCACAACAACCCGATTCATAACAGCAATAAACAGTATATCCCTTAAAATGCCTATCCACATACTTTTTTAAACTAAATGCATCTGGTGGAATAGTTAACGATGATCCATCAAAAAGATCCGTTGCAGTACGAATTTTCCAACTTCGCTTGTGTACGTCAATTCCAATAAATAACTTTGATCTAGTAGTATCCTTTGTTTTCATAATAATAAGTTTTTGAACCTTAAAGTTATTAACTAAACTTTGGATACTGCTTTTACATGGTTGCTATAATTTATTGCTGGCTTCTCGCCTACTTACGAAAGTCCTCGCGGACTTTCTATCTGTGATTTATTTGCTAACTTTAGTGCTTAAAACACGCAACTAATCTTATACAAACACGTTAACTGCAATTATGACCCGTCCTGAATAAAGGCTACATAATTTTAAACATTATGTATAGAAATGACAAAGTAATTAGACGGTATTCAGAACCATTTAAATTGAAAATATTAGCCGAACTTACCACCGGAAAACACACAAAGAGCGAACTTTGTAAACTCTACTCTATTGCACCAACAACAGTCAATGAGTGGATTAAAAAGTACAATCGTAAAGACTTAATGAACACCAGAGTAAAAGTGGAAACAAAAGACGAAATATCTAGAATTAAAACCCTTCAAAAAGAAATTGAACAGCTAAAAAAACTACTACTTAAAAAGGATCTAGATGCTATGGTATTAGATTCTTACCTAGAAGTAGCTGCTGAAGATCTAGGATATAAATCTGTTGCTGAGCTAAAAAAAAAGCTAAGTATAAAGCCTTAATCAAAGCTAAAGAGAAATCTAAGGGATTTGCTTCTTTAACATGACCCGTCCTGAAATAAGGCTACATAATTTGCAACAAGTTTGCATTAAAATAATAGTATTAGACTAATATGAATTATTGTATACTTATTGAAGTTTTGCACTTTTCTAAAGTTTACGTATTTTAGACAAACGGTTAAAAATAATCTGTAAAAATGACACCAATAGAACTGGATATTCAAAAAATAGATAATATCAGTAAACAGAAGGAACAAGAAAATCTAAAGTTTCGTACTTTTCTAAAAGGACAAGATGATGTAAAATTGGATAGGATTGTGCATAGGTTGAATAAGTGTGTAGAAAGTCAAATTGACTGTACCGATTGTGGAAATTGTTGTAAAAATTTGAGGCCCTGTGTTAATAGTATGGAAATTGACACCCTGAAGTCAATTGATAAAGTTTCGCGAGAATATTTTGTAGAAAATTTTATTGAACAAAATGAATTAGAAGATATTAAATTTCTAAAAGGCACCCCCTGTAAGTATTTAATTGATAAAAAATGTTCTATTTATGATGTTAGACCAAATGATTGTAAATCTTACCCACATATTAATAAAAAAAAATTTAATTCAAGAACTTGGGGTATTATTGAAAATTACGCGATTTGCCCAATTGTTTTCAATGTGATTGAAAGATTAAAAACGGAATTAAGATTTAGATAATTTTTTAAATATAATGATAATTGCAACCTGACCGTTAATAATAATAATAATAATAATACGCAATCGCGAAGCGATTTCTTGAGTCTAACGGGTATTTCCATACATTAATCTGTTGATCTATTCAAGTCCATTAATCATTAATCCTAATTAATTTTCAAACCATTAAATATATTTTTATCTTTATACCTGTAAAAACGAATAGATTTTGTTTTTAAATAGTTCTTTTTGACTTTAGTGTGTAATTCGGTGAACGCATACAGTTAAAAGTGTTTTAAAATTATGATATACAGGGTGTTACGTATTTTTATTTAATCCTGCCACCCCGACTTTTTAACAAATCAATTAGTAACAAAAACTTGATAATCGTATGATTATCAAGTTTTTGCAGTTTTAGGACTATCATTTAATTTGAATTGATTTAGTTAAAAAAGTGACCTATTCGGTTACCTTTTTATAAATCCCATAAAAAAGGTAACCGAATTGTTAAGATTTGACTTTTGTTTTTAATGTTCAATTTTAAAACAAAAGATTATGAAAACTTCGTACACATTCAGTATTCTATTTTGGCTAAAACTTGCAAATGCTAAAAATGGAAAAGCAACTCTTTATGCCAGAATTACAGTAAACGGTAAACGAGCAGAGTTATCTCTTAAGAGAAAAGTCACTATTTCTAATTGGAATCCTCAAAAGACTAGATTAAAAGGCACTAGTGATGAAGCCAAACTAATTAATAATTACCTTAAACAGGTCAATGCTCAACTTTTTCAAACCTATCAAAAATTAAAGTCTGAAAAGAAATTAGTTACCGCTAGTATCATTAAAGCCCAATTTTCTGGGGATGAAAACCGTCATGCTCTATCTGATATTATTGAATATCACAATGAGTATATGAAATCTACACTACGTTGGGGAACGCAAAAGAACTACTTTACAACCCATAAGTATATTTTCCTTTTTCTTAAACAAAAACATAAAACATCAGATATGTTCTTATCTGAACTCGGTTATAAATTCATTATTGATTTTGAACGCTTTTTAAGACATCAAAAGTCCATGGGCAACAATACCGTAATGAAACACATAGAACGATTACGAAAAATGATTACGTTAGCCTATAAGATGGAATGGATAGATAAAGACCCGTTCCTTAAATTCGAAGCTAAATACGAAAAAAAGGAAAGAACATTTTTGACCCTTGAAGAATTACAGGCTATTGAAAAGAAAAAATTTAATATTCCAAGGTTACAACTCATTAAAGACTTATTTGTATTCAGTTGTTATACTGGATTGTCTTATGGCGATGTTATGGGTTTGACCAATGATAGTGTATGTATTGGAATTGATAAAAAGCAATGGATATATTTACAAAGACAAAAGACCAGTATTCCCGTTAAGATTCCATTATTAACCAAAGCATTAGAAATAATCGAAAAATACAAGCTTTACCCCTCCTCCATTAATAAAGAGAGCTTGTTTCCTACTATTTCTAATCAGAAACTAAATTCTTACTTAAAAGAAATAGCGGATGTTTGTGGAATAACAAAGAATCTAACGTTTCATATTGCCAGACATACTTTTGCTACAACAGTAACTTTAAGTAATGGCGTTCCCATAGAAACTGTATCAAAATTATTAGGTCATTCTAAAATTACAACTACCCAAATATATGCGAAAGTAATTGAAAGAAAAGTTAGTGATGATATGCAGAAACTTCATGATGTGTTTGAAAATCAAAAAAGTAAAGTAATTGAATCTGAACGTTTGAAACAAGTTTAAAAAACCAATCTCATAGTTTGATTGTTATTTTTCTTTTCAATAGCAACTGTTTTTTTGAAAGTTGGCAAATGGCTTAAATTTATAGTTTTAAAAGTACTTTAATTATTAAGGCATTGCGATAAGTGCAAGATGTGTTTTTGTTGCCACAAAAACAACCTTGTCCGCTCCCGATGGTCGCAGAGTTAAAAAAGTCTTTTAAGGCAAAAAAATAAACGTTTTTCAACTTGTGGATTTAGAGGCTGGTATTGAAATGGTATTGGAAGCTTTGAGGAGGATATAACTTTTCGTTGCTATTTTAATAAAAATCTTCAGTATGGGTAATTTTATTTTTTATTTTACGGTTTGAACCGTAAAAAATTGCGGTTTAAATTGGGATATTTTGCGGTTCTTAAAAAAAGAACATCAAATTTTTTCTCTATATTAGCACCAGTAAACTGTGGATTTTGAAGTGTCTTTTTATAAAGTCCGCACTGTTTTTCTTTCCATTTAATCATTTATTTTACGAACTTTAACCTAATCTGTTATGAAAAAGACCCTTAAATTATTTGTTGTATTTTTTGCCATTGTTTTATTATCTAATTGTGAGAAAGAACCCATACAAAACAATATTAAGACTGAAAATAATTTAGGCATACTTATTGAAAGTGTTAGCATAGAAGAATTACAACAGAATGAAAAATTAGCATCTACTATAGATGGGATTGCAAGTGCCTTTGATATAAATAAACGTATTACCAAAAAGTCTAAAGGTGGTATAAACAGCAATGATAACAGTTTTACAATATTGACCGATAAAATATTAAAGGTAAAAACGGATTCTAGCGAAGTATATACCTTTAAAATTAAAAAACCTACACTTGCCTCTTCTAGTTTTGAGAATTTTGTGATCCAAAAAAAGTATGATAATAATTATAACTTTTATATTTATAGGTTTACGTTTGATGTGGGCGGTAAAAACAATGACTTTCCCTACAAAATTAGGAGGAAACGAGTAAGTAGCGACCAAATTAATATTGGAAAATTCCATAATTTTTTAAAACAAAATGACCTTCCCGATGGCTGTTATGACGCGTATTGTATTAAAAGCCCTAGAACTTTTGAATGTGATTGGATATTGGAACCTACTGATTGCCCGAGTAATGGTTCTGGTAATGATAACAACAACAGTGGGGATAACGATGGGAATAATGACAACAATGGTGGTTCATGGGGAGATATTAATCCCGATGGCATTTCTAACAATGGCGGTGTTACCGATGGCGATGATGATGACGATGCTATAACCCCAATAATTGAGGAGTTTTGCCAAGAGGGTTATATATTAGATGGTTCTGGAAATTGTGTTACAGAAGCCTATTTTGACGAACAAATTTTTATTGATGATGAATTTAAGGACAACCCTTGTTTAAAAGGTGTTTATGATGATATGGGTAAGGCCAGTAAATTTAAAGAATATTTGAACAATTTTGATGAAAATTTTACAAATCCTGTGGCTAATTTGAGGTTTTCTGTTGGTGTACATCCTATTTATCCAAATGCTACTGCTGTTACTGATGAACCTGATAATTACTTAATAAAAATAACATTTAACCCTAATACCCTAAATAGACCTAAATTAGATATTGCAAGAACCATGATTCATGAGGTGATTCATGCTGAAATGTACAGAAAGCTGTTAAGTATTGCTAAACAACCAAACATACCTTGGACAGAAGAATTTATTCATAGCTTAAAAAATGATTACAAAGGTTTAACGGATTATTATACCCGTTACTGGTTGGAATGGCCCCTTGACCAACAACCCGGAGATCCTCAACACCAATTAATGGCAGAACATTTTATTGATATAATAGTTCAGGCACTAAAAGATGTTGACAGTTCTCTTACAGATTTGCAGTATAAAGCTATTGCTTGGGCGGGTTTAAAAGGAACTAGTGAACCTAATGCTCTTAATCAGTTAGATCCTGCAACTGGTTTGCCTCAAAACCCAACTGTCGCATGGAGTAATGTCCCATTAGCGGAACGATTATTGCTAAATTCCACATACGAAACTTTTAAATCAAGTAATACAAATTGTCAATAATGAGAAAGATATTATTTATTTTATTTTATTTTATTTTATTTCAAGCCTTCTCTCAGGTAAAATTAAAAGACACTCTTTATGTTTTATATAAAGAGGATACAGAATTAATAAAAACTGAAAAACACAAAGGAACAAATGTTAGAAATTTCGGAATATTACTTGATATATATAAAAATGAAAAGTTTCGAGATTCAATAATAGAAAGATATAGAAAACGCGGAGGTCGATCAGTTCCAACTTATATAACCTTTTCAGGGGTAAGAAATTTTGTAGTAACAGATAGTTTAGACAAATATAAATTTACAACAATAGAAGATATATCAAAACTAAAAACGAAATTGGGATTTAATCAAAAAGTTTTTTTTATTGAAAAATTGGAATGTAATAAGTATATGTTTCATGAAACAAATAAGACAGATAATTAAATCCAAATTGAAAATTAGGTATTTCGTCATAATTATTAATTTATTAATATGTCCTTTTTTTAGTTTTGGGCAAAAACCTAAGTACCCAAAAGACACCATTTATGTGAAATACGAAAATAAAACTGGAAATAAAAAATGGTTTGGGAATTATGGTTATCGTAATAATAAAAAAAAAGGAATCTTATTTAATTTAAAAGGTGTTAATAGGCAATCTATGCACTTTATGTCTTAAGCATTTAAAAAACTATAAATTGTCCAATTTAAAAGAAATAGATGAAATGCGGCATAAATGGATATTTGAAAATAAAAGACCTCCCGCTGACAGGAATGGAGTGTTTCAAACGTATCTCATTGAAGAAATTTCAAAAGAAAAATTTGTTATCGATCCTGTAATTTGGAGAAGTGAAGGGGTTGTTGACTAAAAACAATTCCCCAAAATAGATGTCTTTTTTTATTTTAAAGAAATCAATGCAGATACGTTATATATGAAATTTATAGAAGATTAAGAGTTGGTTTTTCATTTGTTTATTATGTAAATTGTAGTTTACAAATTAGTCTTGTCCGACTAAGATATAAGACCACTCCGCTGAAAGACGCAAGACATAAGACTTAATTCCTAATTAATTGATTGTTAGGTCAAATGAATTGAGCCTATTTTTATATAGTTAATTTTTGCCTTAAAAATTAATAGCAAGGTATCGGTTAATGAAAATGAGGTTAATCCTCATTTTCATTAACCTAATTGAAGTTTTAAAAAATTTACTCGGACACAAATGTTTTCAAATTATAAACTACAATAAAAACTTAATTTATCTTGTATAATAATTAATAGCATATTATATTTGCCACACCTTAATAAAAGGTAAAACACAACAAAAGTTCTTATCATATAAGTTACCTATTCGGTTACCAAGTGTAATTAATAAAACGCAACTTTTTGATTATTAAAAATATAGGGTGGTTAATTAACATTCTGCCACCCCGACAATTAAAAGCCTAAAGAATCAAAGATTCTTTAGGCTTTTTTTATTTATTTAAGTTGCCATCGTAGATGAGCATAAGTAAATAAATAAAAAAAGACGTTAAAATGACATCGGCATTTTTGGCTTTTTATGAGCAACGCCCCTTCTTCAGGATCAACGAGTGGAACGAGGTAATCCTTTAAATTACAATAAATTGTAAAATACCAACGAAGTTCAGAATAAATAAAAAAAGACGTTAAAATGACATCGGCATTTTAGGCTTTTTATGAGCAACGCCCCTTCTTCAGGATCAACGAGTGAAACGAGGTAATCCTGTTTATTCTCACTATCTAAAATTTAATATCTCTCTTTTTAAAAACCTGTATAAGAATCACGATGAGGAAAAAGTATTTTTAAGCTAACTATACATTCCTTATCACATAAAAGAAATGGTTTTAGCTAAAACGCTAATAAATTACATTGATTTTAATATTATTTCACAAATCAGAAAAGCCTAAAAATTAAAAATCTTTAGGCTTTTTTATTAAGAACATTGATAAATCATTACTACAATCAGTAGTATTTTACTTTTTTTTTAATTCGTTAAACTTGGTTCCATTTGACTTTTTTTATTTCTATACACCCAAGCAATTTGTCCCAATTGACCAACAATTTTCACAGAATCTTTCATTGACAACTTAGAACCATCTGCATGAATCCATCTTTTTAAAGGTTGCTCACATAACATTGCTTTTGCTTCGTTTAATCCAAAATGGATACTCATTCTTTTAAATATTTCTACATCGAAAATCCATTGTGTAACAAATTTTTCTCCAAAAGCAACTTCTATAACATCTTTACTAAAGATTTTCGCCCCACATTGTGTGTCTTTAAAATCCATTTTCAAAATCTTTCTAATAATAAAGTTGATCGTTAAACTTATAATTTTTCGAGCAGATTCTTTCGTAATATTTGCCCCCATTCTTGAAATACGTGAACCACTTACTATTTTAAACTCTGTTGTTTCAATAGTTTTAACCAAATCATCAAAATCAGCTAAGTCTGTAGATAAATCAGCATCTAAAAAACCAATATAATCTAAATCTTCCTTTTTAGCCATATGCAACATACCTAAACGAACTGCCTCGGCTTTTCCTCCATTTTTTTCACAATCATAAACCGTAATAAAATCTTCTCTCCCTTTTTGTAATTCTTTTAATACCTCCAACGTTTTATCCTTACTGCCATCATTTACAAAACACAAATGATAGCCAGAATTTTTATCTATATAATCTGTAAACTCCTTACTAAATAAACGCTCTTCTTCATTATAACAAGGTATTACAACACCTACACAACGTTCTTGTATCATCACATTGCTTTTGGCAACTATACTATCAACCTCAGGAGCACCTATTAATCGTTTAACACGTGCACTAATCTCATTTAAGCTTAATGGCTTTTTCATATAATCATTAATTCCCAACTCAAAACCTTCCGTTATAGTTTCATCTTTTGTATCTCCAGACAATACCATTATCGGAGTTTGCGAATTTTTAGTAATCCTAATATATTTTACAACATCTATACCTGACATTTCTGGCATATTAATATCTACTATCACTAAATCTGGATTAAATGATTCATATAATTCTAATCCTTTCGCTGCATTTGTTTCAATTTTAACATCATAACCTAACTCCTTCAACCTCTTTTCTAATGGTAATAAAACTAATTGCTGGTCATCTATTGCTAATATTTTCATGATAATTGGTTTTCGGTATTAATTATGTTGTAAATGTACATTCTAACAGTATTTTTAAATTAATATTTAGTTAAAACCATTGATGTCTTTCGACGAACGGTTTATTTGTATAGATAAATAAAATAAGCTAATTATATTTTTTATATTTACCATGTGGATATTGTCGTTCACTTTAAATGAAAGAAAAAACCAATAAATACTTAATTGTTGCTTTACTTATAGGTATTGCTTTTCACGGTACTTCAATATTCTTTACTCTCGAAACAACCTACGACGCACTTATACATCTATTTTTTGCTGAGCACTATGCCGGCAATTGGTTCGAACCTTGGAATGATAAATGGTATACGGGCTTTACAGTTATGAGTTACCCACCGCTAGTTCATCAGTCCATTGCTGCACTTTCTTACGTTGGAGGGCTTAAATTTGGCATGTTTACCGTCGCTTTAATTAGTATTATTCTATTTATAACGGGGGTTTATAGGTTTTCATTGCTCATCACATCAAATAAAACAGCAGCTGGCTATGCAGCAATTTTAGCCGTTTTTTCATCATCGTTCGTAGAAACACTTCATATTTTCGGTCAACTACCTAGTATTATTGGTATTTCCGTGTTAATGCACTCACTTCCAGAAATATATTTATGGATAAAAACGGGGCGTTATAAATACCTATTTACATCACTTTCTTTAATTGCAGTAACCGTAACATCACATCATGTGACCCCTATTTTCGGTATGATATTCTTCATATTCCCTTTAATAGGAATGGTTATTATGGATGTTTCCAGGGAAAAAGTAGATTCAGCTAAAGCCATAACATTCAAAGTTTTTTTAACTAGTTTTCTTCAACTTTTTAAACGTATTGTCAGTTTTGGAATGCTTTCATTAGCAATCATCGTTGGATGTCTATTACCGTATTGGATAAATTCTAAAGCGAATCCAATTACTCAAGTACCAATTCCACACGGATCTAGAGATAATTTCTTAGAAATCACTTCGTCCGGTTTAGTGTTCTTTTTAATCCCTTGGGGTGTTTTATTAATACTTTTACCATATATATTTTACAGATATTATAGTAAGCGTTATTTATTTTTTGGACTCTCAATTACAATTCTTACTGTTTTAGGAACTGGAGGTACTACTCCGATACCTAGAATGTTTTTGGGTGAAACCGCTTTTAATATTTTAACCTTAGACCGCTTTACGCTATGGGCCTCTATAATGTCGTTGCCGCTTTTTGGTGAGTTTGTTTATCGTTTTGTTGATGGTGATTTAAAAGATCTAATACAAAAGAAGTTTGGTGCAATATATCATCGGTTAATTGGAGGAATACTTGCGGGGTTATTCCTATTTATGACAATCTTTACGATGAGCTTAAGCTATTTCAGGCCTTCGCAACCTCAAAAAATAAAGATGTTACCCATAATCAATTTTCTAAATCAAGATCAACATGACCAATGGCGTTATATGACATTGGGATTTGGAGATCAAATGGCATGGTTATCTGCACAAACCAATGCCATGAGTGTAGACGGTAACTATCATTCAGCAAGACGTTTACCAGAATTAACTACGCGTCCTATTGAACGATTAGAAAATTCAAAATTTAAAGGTGTTGAAGGCGTTGGATCTTTGCAACAGTTTTTAACGACTCCTGAAAAATATAATTTCAAATATATCTTCTCTAACGATAAATTTTATGATCCTATATTATATTTCTGTGGATGGCAACGTTTACGACAATTAGAAAATGGTATTCAAGTCTGGGAAAAACTAAATGTACCTCCCGTTTCTTCTATACTGCCAAAAGATGATGTTGCTAGATGGCAAAAAATTCTTTGGGGTATTATGCCTTTTATAACCGTAATTATCGCTTTTATACTAAACATTCAAATGTTCATAGTAAATGCCTTAAAAACAAAAGCTAAGGCAATTCCAGATTTTTTAAATTTCAAAAATAATTATACAAAATTTTCAATAAACGTTCTTAGAATCACTCATATTTGGTCCATAATTTTAGCCATTATTGTCTTTTATGGTATCTATATTTTCTACATTAAAAACGATTCTCATCATTCACCAGAAAATGCAATATTGTCCTATTATGATGCCTTAGACTTTAAAGAATATGAAAAAGCTTATGACTTAATAAATCCTGAAAGCAACTTAGCAATGGACCAATACATGTTGGAGATTTCAGTAACTGATGGATTGTTGAGTTCTTATGCTAAATTAGATGCTATTGAAACAATTGTACTTTCTAAAACGGATAGTTTAGCTACTGTAAAAGTTAATACCAAATGGATTACACCTTTAGAAAAAATAAACAAAACGGATTTTAAATATTTGGTTAAGCATAAAAACAAATGGTATGTTCAACCAGAAGAAATTGGTTCTGACTTACCTCCAGACCAATTGTATTCTAATAATATTACCAAGTATTTTAATCAAGGTAGAAGGCGAATAACGACTGAACAAACCCATCATGAAGATATTTTAAAGCAACCTAATTTAGAAATTCTTTCTGCAAAATTGGTAAAACACAATAATAGCTATGCGTTAATTGGTGAAGTTCAAAATATTGACAATGTACCTGCCGACGTCGTTTTAAAGGGAACATTATATAATGATGATGATAAAGAATTGGCTACTTATAATGCAAAATATCATGTCAAGCACAAACTAATGCCAAAGGAAATCAGTTCTTTTAAAATCAATTTTGAAGGAATTGCTTGGTCTAAAACTCAAGATTCTATTCCTAAAACATTCAATCCTGATGAATTTACACCCATTGAATTTGAAGAACAACCTACCAAATTCAACTTGCAAATTGCTGGTAATGTATCTAACTCCGATTTATATAAAGGTGCAACTTTAAGCGATTTAGATATTTCAGAAGAACTTATTAAGGGTAAACTATTTAATTCTGGTATTGAGGAAGTTACAATCCCTCAATTATTGTTTACCTATTATGATGAGCATAAAAACATGCTTTGGGTAGATCATCAATTTATTTCGGAGGGTATTAGACAACAACGACAACAAGTATTTGAATATCCAGTTTTAAAAAACGACATCATAACTTTAATAAATGAAGATATGAAAAACTGTTATGTTAATGGTTTACCTAACAACGCTATTTCAAAAAAAGTGATACCCAATAGAATTAATAATCAAACAAATACTATGTTACAACCTATTATAAACGCGAATTATAGTTTTATAAAAATAGAAATAAACACCTATATAGGGAGTCCAAATTAATGAAAATAAAATTTACATATCTGATAATTTCAGGATTGATAGCTTTGTTAGCAATACCTTCTAGCAATACTATGGAGGATATTGAAATCCTTACCAAAAACACGGAATATGTTGCTGGAAATACTATCATTTTTAAATTTTCGAATACAAATAACGAGAAACCTAATTTGTATGTAAGCAATAGTTATGGTTCTACTCTCATTGAACCAATTATAGATTCTGATATTTTGAATTTTGAAATTCCTGAGTTATTATCAAACAAAACGGGAGTTGTACATTGGAAATTATTAAGTAAGGAATCACTTTCAGGAAAATTCTACATACATCCAAAACAAAAAACAGAAACACTTGAAACTTATTTAGGCCCACCGAGTATTGGAGCGGGAGGCTCTGACTTTTCAATGTTGGTTGTTATTCCAACAGACATCTATGACAACCCATTAGCTGACAGTACAAAGGTTATTGTAAAGCATCAATTTTTGAAAAATCAAAATGATGACATCATCATTATGAAAAATAGAATTGCCCATAAAAAAATATATTCAGAAAAAAAAATAGGAAGAATTTTAGTATCTTCTGAATGTTTAGATTTAAACTCAAAAGAAAACACTCTTAATGTAATGCCAGGAATTCCAACAGACTTCAGTATTTCATTCCAAAGAAATCATGACTATTCTGATGGCAATCAAATCACTACTTTTTCAACATCTATTATAAAAGATACTTATGGAAATATAGTTAGTGATGGCACCTTTGTTAATTTTTTTATAACCAATAATTCAAAAAATATTTTAAAAACATCTGGCACTACTGTTAATGGAATTGCAGTTGCCAAAATGATTCATCCGGACCATGAGGAAAATTGGTCTATTAAAGCCTTTATTGAGGGTATGGCAGAAAGTGATGTGATAGAATTATCATACAAGTCAATTATTTCAGATTTTGAAGTTCACTTTACGGAAAACAACAGAACCATAACCGTTGGGCCATTAAAAAGTTTTATGAATCAGATGATACCTGACGGGTTGGAAGTATTACTTTCGGTATACGAAGGTAATCAGATTTTAAAAACACTATCTAAAAATTCATCAAAAGGTTTTACTACTTTCAATTTAGATTACAATACTTTTCCAAGTAAATCCTATACCCTAAAAATAAAGACTGCTAAAATTGAAAAAACATTTCCTAACACAAAGCTATGAAAGGTATTAACAGAAACATATTACGAAGTGTTTTAGTGCTGTCTTACATCGCTTTAATTGTTTTTATATTGTTCGGTATAAGTAGTTTGTATAGCTATTTAAATACAGGTGCAGACCGTAGCAGCATGTTACGCACTGAAATTAAAAAGATTGACCAATATTTACCGCAATTAGAATGGGCGTCTTTAAAAAATGAAGGTCGAGTAATGGACGACCAAACGTTGTATGCCATTCAAAATGATTATTTAGATGCATGGTATGTAAAACATGTGGCTTTTAAAACCAATACTTTAACAGGCATTAATGACTATTACACTAAAACAGCTCGGAAAAATATCATTAAATTTATTAAACAAAATAACGATAAAAATATTTCAATTGAAGGTACTACTTTAAGACATCACCCTACGTTAGATTTTTTTAGCGAAGACGGAAAACTGGCTGTTATTACAGATAAAGATGTTGTTGAATATAAAAGAATTTACCAGGATGAAACCATTGTTCTAGAAAACACGGAAAAATCTACTTTTAAAATAATACTACTATTAGAAGATGGTTTATGGCGTATTAGACACATAATAAAAGAAGAAAGTGTCGATAATAAAAATAACTTTAAACCCGCTTCCATTAATTTTAATGAAATAAGAGGTATTAACTATTATCCTCAAGATTCTCCATGGGATATGTTTGGAGATAAATATGATACAAGTATTATAGAAAAAGATTTTAAAATTATTAAAAATTCAGGACTCAATAGTATTAGAATTTTTGTGCCATATGAAGATTTTGGTAAAGCCCATGTTAAACCTGGGAAACTAAATAAACTTAACCAAGTATTAGATTTAGCTCAATCTGAAAATTTGAAAGTAGTAGTCACTCTTTTTGATTTTTTTGGTGATTATTCTGTTTTAAATTGGACGCTTAATCAACATCATGCTTCAGCAATTGTTTATGCATTAAAAGATCACAAAGCTTTGTTAGGCTGGGATATTAAAAACGAACCTAATTTAGATTTTGAATCGAGAGGCAAAACAAATGTAATTGCTTGGTTAGACAATATGATTGATTTGGTAAAATCTGTAGACAGTATTCACCCAGTAACAATTGGTTGGTCTAACACACAAAGTACTTCTATATTAAAAGATAAAGTAGATATTGTATCATTTCATTACTATGAAGATTTAGAGAAATTAGATACTGCCATAAAAACGATGAGAATAGAAATACCGAATAAGCCATTAGTACTTCAAGAGTTTGGAATCTCGTCTTACAGTGGTCTTTGGAAACCTTTTGGCAGCTCAGATGAAGATCAAGCCAACTACCATAAAAAAATCCAAGAAATAATTGCACTTAATAAGTTACAATTTATGTCTTGGACACTTTACGATTTTAATGAAATACCAACTGATGTAGTTGGACGACTTCCTTGGCGAAAAAAGGCTCAAGAACATTTTGGATTTATAAATAAAAACGGAGAAAAAAAACCTGCGTTTGAGTATATTTCAAAGGAATAACTTTACGCTGTAACCGCTGTTCTCTTTGTTTTTCTAGAAATTATAGTTTCAAAAGTATCTAAGTACATGTCTGCAATTTTACTCATAGGCAATGCTGTTGCTGCCTTATAATTTGCTTTACCTAATTCCATTCTATAGGCTTCATTAGTTACGATACTTTCAATAGCATTTGCTAAACTTTCTACTGAAGTAGGCTCAAAAAATTCACCTTTATAACCTTCATCTTGCACTAACAATGCTAAATCTCCTAGGTCTGGCATTATTACCGCTTTACCATAACTTCCCGCTTGGTGTAAAACACCTGAACTACCTGTTGTAGAAGTATAAGGAAATACAACCACTGCACTTTCATTAAATATAGTTGGCACTTCATGTTCTTCCACATATCCTGTAAACCGAACTTGCGGCACATGCTTATAATCTTCTTTAACTTTAGCTAAATATCCTGGTACGTTAGGGTTATCAGTTCCTGCAATAACAACTTCTAAATCTAACCCTGTAACTTGCCTTACTTTTACAACGGCTTCAATCATTCCCTCAACTTTTTTATACGTACCAAACTTTCCAAAAGTCATTATTTGCATAGGTTTAGTTGGGACCTTATAATCTGGTTCTTCCGGTATTTCAAATGTACCATGTGGTATTAATTTTACGTTTTTTGCTTTATACTTAGCTTCAAGAATAGTCACATATTTCTCCATGGTAACTGCAACAGTATCTGCTTGAAGAATTAATCTTGTTAATGTAGAACCTATAAATCCATAAATTTTTTGCATTAATTTATTTGTCGTAAAACCGGCACTACCTAAATCTACTTCTTCTAAAATATTATGAAGTAAAACAATATTTGGTATTTTTTTAAGCTTACATACGAGTGGTAACATTAAACCTAATGCAGCCGCTACTTTTTTATCTCCAAATTTCATAAATTGTAAATTAAACAACACCGCATTTGGTTTAATTTTATTTATTGCTTGTGTTACCTTAAATAGGTTTGTGTAACTGTTGAATTTCCAACATTGCTTAACGGTTATCTTACAACCAGCCTCCGTAAATTCAATATCCTTTTTACCTTCTGTAAAATCAGTTAATAATACTAACTCAGTTACTTCTTCTTTTTGTCTGAAGTGTTTTACTAAATGATATGCATATTCATTTAGAGTAACTTTACTAGGAGGATATGCTGTGACAATCGCTAATTTCATGATATATGTGTTTAAATATGTTCTTTATTATGATGCAAATTTGAGTCTTTATTTATTCGAAAAGAGCTACATTTAGTTCAAAGAACCTTTACTATAGTTGAATGGTAATTTTCTTTAGATTAAATAGCTTTTTCCTTTATTTGATTATATTTAAAAAATACTAATTGAATACCGAGTAATAATAACATCGCTATAATTTGCATATGAACTACTTGCTCTAAACTTTCGTGATAAAAAATAACTAATCCCATTTGCAACACACCAAATACCCCAGTAATAACTACAGGTATATATTTATCTAAGGATAGGTAGTAATAAGCGAAAATATTAGATATGGCAAACATAGAGGTTGCTATTGCATATTTCCATAATAATGGAGCCATAGCAATATAACTATCGCCAAATAAAAGGGTAATAATTGTTTCAGGAAAACTTAAACAAAGTACTATTATAGCAATTGAGATTACCGCTATATAACCTACATATTTAAAAAGAATAGAAGCAGTCTCTTTTCCATCTTTTTTAAGCTGAACTACCGTTGGTAATAAAAGCATTACAAACATCCAGGCGATAAAGTAAACCATTCTACCAATTAAAGCTAAAGAGGCATATAAACCAGCCTCATAAGCTTCAAAATAATGTTTTACCAAAAGTATATCACTGTTGTTTATAATGATTTGGGTTAATTCGTAAAATACAGTAATAATAAAAAATGCTCTTATCTCTTTTGTATGTGTTTTACTTAATTCTAATGCCTTTTTTGGAATAATAGTAGGAACTTTGAATGGTATCAATCCAAACACAAAAGACGCAATAATACCAACTGCAATTACGACAGATGATTGTATATTAAAAATTAGAATGAGCCCAAGTGTTATTATTAAACGACTTAACATTTCGCCTTGGTAAGTAATAGATAAGGACTTAAAATTCTTTTTACCTTGAAAGACTCCACGATTTACGCTCATTAGAAAATAAAGGGGTACACCACAACCAAATACAATAAACATATTTGACGATGAGGTATTAAATAAGTTTTGTAATTGGTTTGCAAAAACAACAATTAGGACTCCCATTATTATGCCGACAACCAAAGCATTTTTATAGACTTTAGAAATAAATCCTTTCAACACTTGATTTTCAAAAAGCACAGAAAATTTAGCCGTTACCAATTGAAAGGTCATCGCTGCAAAACTTAGCACCAATAAAAATGTAATTAGCACAGCTGCATCTGCAAATTGTGCTGGCCCTAATAAGCGACCTAGAATTAAATTATATAAATAATTCCCTCCATTCACCACCAAAACACTTAGCATAAATAATTGTTCTGGAGTAATTTTTTTAGATTTTAATGAGGCTATAAATTGCATTGGCTTAATTTTTGAAAAACTATGTACTTTTAAAATGTTGTTTGATTAAATTGAAAACCATCATACATAGCTTTACATCAGCAGCTAAATTTCGTATAAATGAGATACTAGTATTCAGAAAAGTTCTTCTAAAACTTACTGTTAGAGTGTATCAAATTTGTTTCACCATCAAAATTTACGGTTAATACGGTACTTTTACTATTTCGTAATACGTACCTTAAGTGTTTAGCTGTAGTTCTATTAATTATTTCTATAACGATAAAAATAAGTTCATGTTGTATGAATGTAAATGATGTGTTTTCTAATTTTCGAATAAATATCAGTATAATTTAAGCTAAATTCGTATGTCCAAATTTTGTATAAACAGCATTTGCTCCCTCTCCAACTATATAAAACGGTTTGTTCCATTGTAAAGCATTTGCATAAATTGTTTCTAAAGCTTGAATTCCACTTTCATCAATTTCAGAAACCTTATTAATATTGATGGTCAATCCTCTTGATGAATTTAACGTAATTGTTAAATGTGTTTTAAAATAATTTGCTGTGGTAAGGTTAATTTGACCTTCAACATTAAATATATTATTGGTTTTTAATATTTTAATTGCCATAAATTCTATTTTTTAAATTAATATTGCTCTTATTTATGATACAAATATCATCACAAAAGGAATAAAAAGTAATTGATATTCGTTAAGTTGTAGTTATCTATAGACGAATGATTAAATACTTATGTTTAACTTGGTCTTCTTTTAAATTTATTACACTATGATTATTAAAAAGCTATTGCTTCTGTTCACCGTTTTAGCATCTACTGTTATTTATTCTCAAGAGATGCAAGAAGGTTTTACGTATTTAGAAACAGGAAAATATGCAAAAGCGGAAACGTTTTTTCAAACCGTTTTAAAGGATTATCCAAATAATAAGACTGCACGCTTGTGTTATGGACGTGCAATTGGACTTAATGGAAAACCAGAAGAAGCGAATATATTATTTACCAATTTATTAGCAGATTATCCAAGTGACTTTGAGGTAAAGCTAAATTATGGAGAGTCCTTATTATGGAATAGCAATTTTACCAAAGCTAAAACCTATTTTAAAAGTTTGATAGATGAAGACCCTAAAAGTTTTCCTGCTTTATTAAGTTATGCGAATACCCTTTCCAATTTAAAAGAATATGAAGATGCTTTAGTTTATGTAAACAAAGCATTAGAAGTGTTACCCGGAAACCCAAACGCATTAACTTCTAAAAAGTATATGTATTTAGGATATGCTTATCAGAAACAACAAGCACAGCAGTATAACGAAGCTGAATCACTGTTAAAAGAAAACCTAACCCTTTTTAATAATGACAAAGAAACCTTGTTAAACCTAGCTAACCTTTATTTAATTGCGAATCGTTTAGAGGACGCCAAAGCCACTTACGATCTATTGGCCACAAACCCGAATAATAAAATAACTGCATTGAACGGTTTAGCATTAGTATCGCATTTAAATGGTAAAGAAAAAGTAGCTTTAGAGCTTAGTAAGCAAGCCTATAAAAGTATAGATACGATTTCTGACCCATCACTAGTTCAACCTACTACAGAACGTCATATTCAAGCTCTTATTTGGAATAAACAATTTAAACCAGCTGATAAACTTATTGCTAATTTAATCAGCTCTAAACCAAATGAAAATTGGATCTTGGCCTTACGTGCAACATTAAATATATACAAAAGTGATTTTAAAAAGAGTGTTACAGATTACAATCAAATTTTAGTGAATGACAGCACCTCTTTTGATGGTAATTTAGGAAAAGCAAATGCTTTAAAAGCTTTGGGTTTTTATGATGATGCTTATCTATCGGCAGAAAACACATTAAAGTTTTACAACAATCAGAAAGATGCTTCTAATTTTATAAAAAACCTCAACACTACTTTTACTCCATCTTACGAAGGAAAGGCATCTTATACTTTTGATAACGGTGATAACGAAGCATTTGCGTTTAATAATAGTTTAGAGTTTCCATTATCTACGAAACTGAAAGCACTGGGTAGTTACAATTACAGAAACACAAGTAATTCAGTAACTGATAATAAGGCTACTTCTAATGATTTTAGTTTAGGTTTAGCTTACCAGTTACTACCTAATGTTACCTTTAGAGGTACAGCAGGTATTATGGCAGCTAATGCAAATGACACAGACTATACACAGCTATTAACAGACCTATCTTTTAATATTAAACCGTTTAAATTACAGACGTTAGATATTGGTTATAAACGCGAAGTACAAAGTTTTAACGCTGAATTATTAGATCGTGAAATAGTACAAAACAATTATTATGCTAATTATAATTTAAGTACAAATTTTAAATTAGGTTGGTTTACACAATACTATTATACATCTCAAAACGATGATAATACTAGAAACCTATTATTTACATCTTTATACTATAACATTTTAAGTAAACCTTCCTTAAAGGCTGGTTTAAACTACCAATATATTACTTTCAAAAATCAAGTACCAACCATCTATTTTAGTCCGAACAAATTTAATGCCGTTGAGGTATTTGTTAATTTAATTAAAGACGAGGTTATTACTAAACCTAAGGAATGGTTTTATGAGTTAACCGCAGCTACAGGGTTACAATACATTGAAGATGATAGTAGCCAAAGTACTTACAGAATTCAAGCGAAATTAGGATATAAATTTTCATCGCGTGCTGCAGCTAATATTTTCGGAACACGAAGTAACATTGCTTCTGCCACTGCTGCTGGTTTTACATTTACTGAAATTGGGATTCGCTTTAAATGGTATTTATTTGATTCACCGACTTTCAGAAAGTAAACTATAGGTAGACGTTGTTATAATGTATCACTATTTCTAAAAAAGGATAAAACGGTCTAGAAATAGACTATTTTCTTTTTTTACTTTCACATCTATCCCCATAAAAAAAAGGCAAAAGAAAATTTCTTTTGCCCAAACACTAATGAAAATTCCCCAATAATCAATTTACAATTAGTTTGGTGGTTTTATATTCTACATAGTTACTTTTCACTTTACACAAATACATTCCTGAAGTTAAATTATCTTTATTTAGAGGTATCTCATTTTTACCAACTACAGTTTGAAATGACACTTGTTTTACTAGAGTACCCAATTGATTGTATACGAACAAGGTTACATTTTCCGCTTGTTGCGATGTAAAATGAATTTTAGAACTTGTGGTCATTGGGTTCGGTACAACAATAGGATTTAATAAATCGTCACCACTATTTAAATTTTCAACAGCTAAGGTTTTACCAGTAGTAAAACGCAATTGCTTTAAGTGCATTTCTTTGGTCTCTTTAACACCACTTTCTGCAAGCATTGTAAAAACCATAGAAGTTACATCATTTAATTCTAAACTTTCACCGTTATCAGATGTAAAATCTGAAAAAGGAACTGTAAAATCTTGTAAAGTTTCTGTTAATGTTATAGAAGTTTTAAATTGAGTTTCCCAATTCTCAATACCTTTTTTTACTAATCTTATGATTAACATCCCTGTTCCTTTCGCTCTCATTTTCAAACTATTGTAATCTGATAAATCTACAGGACTGAATTTCGGTGTTAATGCTCTATACGCAGCAATATACTCACTTGTTGTTGCTTCTAATTCTATATTTCTTTCAATTGGAAAATCATCATCATTAAAAGTATAATCATTCGATTCAATGTTATATTTCATTACTGATGTACTCGGAGCAGCATCATCATATCCCCAAGGACCGTCAGACATAAATAAATCATCTGGAGTTTCTGTTCCATCACCAATTCTAAAACCTATATCGAAAAGATTTCCTGCATCTACCTGCACATTAGAAATATAATTACCGTCTAAATCTACATTTGTAGATACGTACTCCACAAAACCTGTTTCACTTGCTCTTAATCCGCCATCAAAAACTACAGACTTACTTTTGTTCGTATTCACAATCTCTAAATCTAATTTACCTTTAAGGTATTTTCCTTTTCTAACAAATACTGTTGGCGGTGTAGAATTATTATAACTTGTTATGGGCTTTTGTACTTCTAATAAATTTAGTACTTCCTCACCTAACTTTAATAAATCGTCTAAAGAATTAGACCAAATTTGAAAGTTATAAAAAGGCACATCTTTTTCATATCTATCTAAATTCCAATGACTTTCTACACCAAAATTAGCATTACCATTTATTGATTTTACAGATAAGCTTAAAACAAACTCTAACGAACCATCTATATTTCTTATGAGTGCTTTTATAAATTTTTGTTCTCTTATTTCTATCGTTGATACTGAAATTAGTTCAGCACCTAATAACCTATCGCATATATATTTGGTTTGTTCATAAACACCTTTTTCCGTTTCAAGTAATAAAATAGAAGCTACAGCCTGATTTTCTTTCATATAATCTACCGAATAAATATTGGTGGCATTTGTTATATTTATCAAATCCTTAGGTGATGACTCTATGATGTTATCTTCTCCAATGGTACCAAAAGGAATAAAATCGGTTAGCTCTATACCCGTTTTGCTTGATTTTTTTCCATATTTAAGTGTTTTCGAAACTTTTTTCGCACTTGTCTTATCAAACTTATAACTACTTTTAGTACGTTCAAAATTTCGTTTACTAATTTGTTGTGACAATCTATTATTACTTT
The DNA here is from genome assembly GCF_006065315.1 of Aureibaculum algae. Lineage (GTDB taxonomy): Bacteria > Bacteroidota > Bacteroidia > Flavobacteriales > Flavobacteriaceae > Aureibaculum > Aureibaculum algae. Next base: position 3,853,337 of record NZ_CP040749.1, read on the forward strand.
CTAACCCTCCAGAATTAGCAGTTGAAGTTGGAGCTACAAGTACAGGACAAGCAGCATATCCTGAACAAGAAGGATCTTCACAGTCAATTAAACCATCACCATCATCATCAATACCATTCGTACAATCTTCTTGTAATACAGGAGCAGTAGGACAACGAGCACCATCATTACTAGAACTTGAAGGACCGAAAGCAAATAAGTTCGAATCCATCGTGTTTTTACCGTTTAAATCTTGGACATTTTGAATAACATAAATTGTTCCTGTTTGATTTGCAGAGACGTAAAAACGACCAGAAGCATCAAAATAAACAGCTCCGTAGGTATAATTTAATCCTGTAAGAATAGGAACAATTCCAAGTGATTGCACATTACTCGTTGCAGGATCAATTCGATATAAAATATTCGTAGTTTTTTCAACGGCATATAAATTTCCATCTACGGCATTAAAAGCCCAATCGTGAACGCTAATGCTTTGAGACAAACGTTCTGCAGACATATATTTTGTGTAATTATCAGATTCAGGATTCAAATCTATTTTATAATACGTTTTACCACCGGCTTTTAAATAATAGATTCCTTCAGAGCTAATATCTCCAACATAACGATTGCTCGATGGTAATTCATCTATATAATATGTTGTTGTTTGAAAATTCTTACCAATACGTACTATTGATTTTTCTGGGCTACTTAATGAACCCCAGATATAACCATCTACAGGGTTATAAGCCGTTGCATTAACACTCCCTTTAGTGATATCGGTGGCAACAGTATACGAATTCCCTGACGCTAAGTCTATTGCAAAAACATCATTATTTTGAAAAAGGTATGCATTATAATCACAATTAAACGGAACATCTTGTGCGTTTACGTTTAAGAAACATAATGCTAATAGTACTATTAATTTTTTCATGATATATTATTTATACCACAAATTTATAGTAATAAGGAGGCTTGAATTGTAATTTTCGTTGGATGAAAGGTAAGTATAGACGAATGGTTTAATACTGAAGTTAAGTCCTTAAAGCAAATTCAAACGTTTCATTAATTCTGGCCTATTAGAGCGACTTACAGGAATTACATCTTTCTTAATCAACACACTATTATCTTCTATGTCAATTATCTTTTTAATATTTATAATAAAGGAACGATGTACTTTTAAAAACAAATCTTTAGGTAATTTATCTTCTATTTTTTTTAAGGTTGAATGCACTGTATAATTTTTATCTTCGGTTTTTACACGAATATAATCCCCCTTAGCTTCAACCAGATAAATACTAGGAATATCAATTTTAATTAACCGCCTATCTATGTTAACATATAAATGATTATCAGACAAAGCACTTTCTTTATCAATATTTATAGGTTCTTTAACTTCCGTTTTTATAGATTCAGCTTTTACAATGGCTTTTTGAAAACGTTCTGGAGTAATTGGTTTTACTAAATAATCTACAATACAATCGTATTCAAATGCCTGAATAGCAAAATTAGCATCTGATGTTGTTAAAATAATTTTTGGTGGATTTTTTAAGGTATCAATAAAGTCAAAGCCCGTAAAATCAGGCATATGGATATCTAAAAAGATTAAATCTATCTCATTTTGATTTAAAAACTTAATAGCTTGAATTGCATTTGGAAAATCATCTACAACAGTAAGGCTTTTTATAGTAGAGCATAATTGATTAATTATAAGTCTGGCCGTCGCTTCATCATCAATAATAATACAATTCATAAATCACTAATTATAAAAGTTCTAGATAATTAGTCATGGTAGTTAAAATCGCTTCAAACTCTTCATGAAGGTCTATATTACCATCATGTAAATTATTTTCATAAGCTACTGCAACCTCATAACTTTTTTCAAGCCCTAAAATACTAATTTTATGTTTAAGTTTATGAACATTCTCAGCAATTTGTTTAAAATCCTTAGCATTAAAGTTTGAGAAATATATTTTTTTTTCTTCTGGAAACTCTAACTGTATTATTTCAATAAGTTTTTGTTCAAAGGCTTTATCACCACCTGACATGCTATTAATATATGATAAATTAGGTTGTTCCATGAGGTTCTTTTTTTAGTGTAAAATAAAAGGTAGTTCCCTTAGTTAACTGAGATTCTAGCCATATTTTTCCGCCATACAAATCGACAATTTTCTTAACTATGGATAGTCCAATACCCGTGGATCCAATTTTATTTTCTAATTTTTGAAAGGTTTTAAAAATCTTTTCAAAGTAAGCCTGATCTATGCCAATACCATTATCTTTTATATAAAATTGCCAAAAATCATTTTTATCTTCGTAACCTATCTCTATAATGCCTTTTTCTTTGTCATTGTAATTAATGGCATTCGTAATTAAATTTTGAAACAACTGTTGCAACCTGTATTTATCACCTTTTATACGTGGTAATACTTTTAATTTATGAATTGTAATATGTTCAGGTACTTCAATTAAATTAATTATATCATTAAAAAGCACATCGATATTGACATCGTAAAATTCTTCTTTGTTATTACCAATGGTTGAGTACTCTAGAATACCATTAATTAGCAATTCCATTTTCTCTACGTTATTCCTTATTAATTCTAGACTTTCTTTACCATTCTTATCAATAATATCATGATAATCTTCCTTTAACCAAGCTGTTAATGAATCTATACTCCGAAGAGGTGATTTTAAATCGTGAGAAACCATATGAGCATAATCACTTAATTCTTGATTTTGATAGGCCAGTTCACTTAATAAGGTTTCACGTTGTTTATTTATTTCAACTATTTCTTTGGTTTGATTATCAATAAATTCTACCAACTTTAAACCGTCTAATTCTAAGTTTTCTTTAATTTCATGTTCTGGTAAATCATAAAATTTCAGGGTTTCAATAACTCGCTTTAGCTTATCAATAACTTCTTGTTGCAATTTTGACTCTTGTCGTAATTGTTTATTTGCATTAAACAACTCTTCTGAACTGATTCCCATAGCTCTTTGCTGCATGGTAAACTGATCGTCAAAATTATTGTATGAGCTATTAATAGCTGACAAAAATTGTTCTAATTTTTTGTCAGCAACCTGTTCGTCACTTAAATATTTCCGTATTTGTCGTTTTAATAATGAGTTCATTATTCGCTTATTAGCGTTATAGTCATGGTCTGATTATGTAATTGACAGTTGTTCTCTCCATGGAAAGGTGCTATTTCTCCATAGGAATAAAATCCAGATAGAACAGTTTCAGTACCCACAACGTTTAAGACTTCTTCAATTTCTTCTTCAACACGTTGGTCTAAGACCAATTTTCTGCCAATACAACTTACTAGAAGAGCCAATTCTGGCTTATTTTGCCTTAATTCTAAAGCTTGTTTCGCTGCCCTTTCAGATGCATTTGCAATATTATCAACATGAGTCATCATCAGTTGTACTTTAGAGTTTTCTGGAATATCTCCAGCTAAAATTACAGCATTATTTTCTTCATCAATATTTAATATACTTCTAACGATAGATTGTTTTTCATCATTAGATTTTACATTTAACGGATACAATAAAGCGGCTCCAGGTAACTCTTTCGACTTTTCTCCTAAATATTTTTTATATAAATCTAGTGCGGGTTGGTTATCTAGTTCAAATAACACATTTGCCTCTGATTTTGTAACAATACGCTCCGGTCCAAAAGGCGTCCAACCTCCATAAATAGAGAATGTAACTTCTAATGTTTCACCATAAAAACCAATAGCTACTATTTCTCCTTCTTTTGGAGCTTCATTATATGAGGCAAGTGTTTTTTCAAAACGTGCTGCATCACCGCATAAACCACCTGTTATTAATATGTTATTATCTGTAGCAGCATTCATACCTTTGGTTAACTCACTACCATTTACAAAACTACCTTCTGAAATAACATAAATAAATTTTAAACCTTCTGAAGGTAATTGTTTTATAAGATTATTTCCAGTTTTAAAACTATCTAATTCTGTATTTATAATATTACTTGTCTTTATTAAAAATTGACTTTTTTCAAATTCCATTGCCGTAATTGAGACACTTTCTTCCTCAACCGAACTTCCTATTATATCTGCACAAGTAGAACCAAAAACAACATGACCATCAGGAAACATTTCTTTTATTTCATTGTATATCTCTAAGTCGTCTAAAAGAAATCTATTTCCAAATACAAGAACTAACGGATTTGTTAATTTTTGTTTTGGAGATATGTACACCCAGTTTTTGCCTTTATTTTTTTGTAATTGAACTATTTTCATTTTTATTTTTTTAACGTGAAGTAAAAAGTCGTACCCAAATTAGGTTGACTTTCTAACCAAATTTCACCCTCGTGTAATTCAACAATTTTTTTAACAATAGATAATCCTATACCCGTAGAATCTTTTCGTTTATTTAAAGAATGAAATATTTTAAAAATTTTATCATGAAATTTTTCATCAATTCCCATTCCGTTATCTTTAACTGAAAATTGATAGTGATTTTCAAGTTCTTCAAAACATATATCTATAAAGCCTTCCTCTTTATCAATAAATTTTATAGCGTTACTAATAAGATTCTGAAATAATTGTTGAAGTTTTGTCTTATTACCCCAGATAGTTGGTAATTTATCCTGAATTTTTATACAAATATGATCAGGTGTATAATTAATTTGCAATAAGTCTTTTAACAGCCTATCAACATTAACATTTACTTTATCATTTTCATCAGAACCAATACTTGAATACTTTAATATATCAGTAATTAACTGTTCCATTTTCTCTAAAGTAGATTCTATGAGATCAAAGTTTTGAATACTAGCGATATCTAACTTGTCTTTATTATCTTCTTTCAGCCAAGTTGTAAGTGCGTAAATACTGCGTAACGGCGATTTTAAATCATGTGACACAATATGAGCATACTCATGTAACTCGTCATTACTTTTTTCCAACTTTTTAAGTAAACTTTCCTTCTGAAGTTGTAGATTTTTAATTTCAGTAATATCAAAGTTGATACCTATTGAACCTATGATTTCTCCTTTTATGTTATAATTAGGTGCACCACTTACCAACCAATGTCTAATTTCTCCCGCCTTAGTTTTTATTCTCAGCTCATAAGACTCTGTCTTTCCTTGCTTTCTTTCACGTAACTTTTCCTTTAATATATTTTCATCTTTTTTTAAAGGAAGTATGTCTTTTCCTTTGATACCTATTAGCTCTTTTTCAGAATAGCCCGTCATGTTAACCAAACTTTGATTTACCATCAAAATTCTATCCTCAAGGTCTACCTCTATCAAACCTAGGTTCATATTAGAAATTATGTTGTAGTATTTTTGTTTTTCATCCTCTAAACTTTTTCTATAAGTTCTATTTAAAGTAACATCTTTAAAAGTCCATAAATACCCTTTTAATTGATCACCTTGAACTATTGGAATGTAATTTCGTTCTAAAATCTTATCATTTACCATTTCCAGTTCATCACCAATTACAATTTCTTTTTTTTCATCTACCTCACGCATTCTTTTTAAAAAACCTTCAGGACTTTTAAATAAAACGCTGTTTTGTTCTGAAGATGCCAGACAATCCTGTCCTATTAATTCACTTGGATCATTATCTATATTAAAAAGCTCGGTAAATTTATTATTTGTAAGTACTATTTTTCTATTTTCGTCTTCAAGAACAACACCACTGTCTAGATTAAGAATAAGTGTAGACAGTCTACTTTCTGATGCAATAAGTTGTTCTTCGTGGACTTTTTCCTTTGTGATGTCTCTAACAATACCTTGTGCAGCTACAGGTACTCCCTCATCATAAATTATACTCGCATTTATATGAACAATTTTAGATTGCTTATCTTTCGTTATAAGATTGACATTAAAGTCCGTTATAGAGCCTTCGTCAAAAAGAATTTTAAATGATTCTTGAACTCGTTTCAGTTCACTAAAATGAACCATTTTAATGAGGTTGAAATCTTCCTTAGCGTGTTTAAAACCAAGTAATGATACTGCGGCCTCGTTCATTTTAAGGATATTTCCTGATAGATCAATTATAACATAAGCATCTACTATATTTTCAAAAACACCTTGCAACTGAGAATCAGTTCTTAAAAGTAATTTTTCTAAACCTATATTAGACTTTTTTAATTTCTCATTTACTTCAAAGAGTTCAGTAGCTTTGTGTTCTAATATTTTTTCAGCTTGTTTTCTTGCCGTTTTCTCTCTAGCTAATGCTCGTTTTAATATGTCGATCTGATGCTGACTCATTAATTTTTCTGAATTGTAAACTTAACTTCAGTGCCATCTTCTTTTATTTTTTCTAAATTAATAGTTGCGGAAGAATTAAAATGCTCAAAAGTTTTATTCATTAAGCCCAATCCAAAATAATGCATAGCTCGGCTAGACTTATAAATCATAATTAATGAATTGTCTGTTCTTTCTAAAATTTCAAAAGTAGGAAGTTCAGCATCAGGATATATTTTTCTTACTTCTATATGTATGTGGTTCTCAATAGAAGCGAGCATCTCAATAGGATCTTTATATGTTTCTATAAGGCCTGGATAACTTTCTGCCAATACAGCGAAAAAATGCTCGGCATAAACCAATAATAAATCATCTTTTGAAATACCTGTATTTTCACTAAGATGTTGCAATAGTTGTAACATTTCAGAAAAACTATAAGTTCCAACAGCTGTATAGGCTCCGTTTGATTCTAAATCGGATTCATTGATTATTTTATCAACCATTTCAAGCCCAAATTTAGCTTCAACTAAATCTAAAAACTCAGTAAAAACAATACCTTTCATTTTATAATTTCTTTAATTCATTAATACTCCAATAGGCTAATAATTTTTCAATTTTATGAACATAATCTTCATACTTTAAAGGTTTTAGCACATAACCAGCAATTCCAATTTCGTAACATGCCAATAAATCTCGTTGATTGCTTGAGGTTGTAAGAATAACAGTTGGGACATATTTTAGAGTACTATCCTTTTTAAGTATAGATAAAAATTCTATTCCGTTAATTTTAGGCATGTTTAAGTCTAACAAGATTATGTCTGGAATATTGTCTTTTTCTTCTAAAATCTTTAAGGCATCTTCACCATTATTGGCTTCAATTACTTGATGATTTAGATCAAGCGAAGAAATAGCTCGCTTAAATTTCATTACTTCGATTAAATCATCTTCGATTAATAATACTTTCAAATTTTTCATTTTACCACTTATTTTAGTCTAATTAGACTATAAAAGTAATCCTAATCTATTATTTAAAAATAATCATTTGTTAATTGCACTTTAACTGTAGATGATTAACCCAAAAGTGTCGACGAATGGTTTTTAATATTAGAATTCACTAATAAAAATATTAGCAAAATAATCCTTATTTCTGAATTTCACCCTACCATTATTAAAATTTAAAGTAATTAATCTCAACACTATAGCACCTCAACTGTAAATTCACAACTAAATTTCTCATTAGCTACAAGCTTAATAACACCTTCTTTTTGAGGTAATTCTTTATTGTGATCTTTATGATCAGTAATTCCATGCCATGGTTCTATACAAACAAATGGAGCATCTTGATTTGAAGACCAAATTCCTAAATATGGATAATTCTTAAAAGCAACACTCATATAGGCTTTTTGAGAAGGTTTATGTACAAACGTTACTTTAGAAAATGGGTTAGGATTAAAAATTATAGCGTCATTGTCAAAAAGAGAATTGTGTACCGTCAATAAACCTTTTTCCTCAAATACTTTTGATGTTTTAGTACAACGTAAACCATCTTCTATTACATCAGATTCCGGAGTTAGTTGCTTATCAAAAATCAATTGATATTCATTTCTTGAGTGCCCTTCTTCAAAAGGACAATTAAACGCAGGATGAGCACCAATTGAGAAATATAAATCATCATTTTTGGAGGGATTGATTATTGTATATTCTGTTCGCAATGATTTATCTTCTAAGGTATATGTAACTTGTAGTTTAAAGTTAAAGGGGTATATTTTTTTTGATTTCTCAGTACTAGATAATTCTAAACAAATACTATTATCTGTTTTATCAATTACTTCAAAATCACTATCTCTAGCAAAACCGTGCTGGTTCATAGTATAACGTTGACCCTTATACAAATATTCATTGTCGATTAGTCTTCCCACAATCGGAAATAAAATTGGAGCATGTCTTGCCCAAAATTGAGTATTTGCTTGCCAAACGTATTCTGTATTATCCTTTTTTAAACTAACCATTTCAGCACCATTTTTTTTAACAGTTAAGGTTAAATAATTATTTTTTAAAATATATTCTTTTTTGCTACTGATTTCGGCCATGGTTAGGTTGGTTAAATTTTTTTTATTTATTTTATTAGTAAAAATGGAAGGTTAAAGTAGATAAATTTACCGCTAAAGTATTAATTTTGCAACTTAATTCTATTTATAATAAATCTAATGATTATTAATCATAAGTATCAAATTCTATTAACAATAGGTTTAATTGTTTCTTTGTTAATTATTGGTCAATTAATTAAACTGGCCATTAGAAAATTTACTATTTTAAAATCTATAGATTTAAATAGAAGAAAGATTATTTTAAACCTTCATTATTTAATATTATATATTCTATTTGGTGTTTTTATAGCGATAATATGGGGTGTTGACTTTAGGGATTTTACCGTTTTTTTATCCTCAATTTTGGCTGTTTTGGGAGTGGGTTTTATCGCACAATGGTCTATTCTTTCAAACCTCACCGCGAGCGTGATTTTATTTTTCAATCATCCTGTAAGAATTGGTCATAGAATTAGAATTATTGACAAAGATTATGATTGGGTTGGAACGGTAACAGATATTTCAGGATTCTTTCTTTTTATGAAAACAGACAAAGGAGAAAACATAACCATACCAAATTCAATAGTTTTACAACATGGTATAGAAATTTTAGAGCATATAGATGACGATGATGTTGGATAATATTTTTATTTTAGCCAATCAATTTCGGGGCGTACCACGCCATTGGCGTTACAGGGCTAAGTCCGGCCAATCAAGCCGAAGGCATGGTTAAAGTGCCACGCTTTGAGCGTGGAGATTGGAGGTTCAATAAATCCATAAAATTATTAATAAACAATTAAATAAAAGTGGAAGAATTTGAAGTGTATATAATTTTTAGTTCTTTGTGGAATAGATTTTATATAGGCCAAACTAATAATTTTGAAGAAAGAATAATTAGACATAATAAAGGACAAGTAAAATCTACTAAAAATGGTATTCCTTTGGAATTGGTTGACAAATTTGAAGTTTCATCGAGAACCGAAGCCGTTACTCTTGAAAGAAAAATAAAAAAAAGAGGTGCTAAAAGATTTTTAGAAGATAATAATATAGAATTCGGGGCGTAGCTTAGTCCGGTTAAAGTGCTGGTCTGGGGGACCAGAGATCGGAGGTTCGAATCCTCTCGCCCCGACAAAAGAAAACTTTTCATTAATATGAAAAGTTTTTTTGTTTTATACAAGTTTGAGCTTGCTCAGAGACTGGAATAAAACAAAAAGACATATGAGCAAAGCGAATAAATGTTTTCTTTTAGCAACGAATTCCCTTAAGGAATATGAGCGAGGCGAATAACCCTCTCTTCTCAACTATTGATTTTAGGCTTTTTTTATTTGAATACATCACCAACGAAGTTGAATTTTAAATCGTTGCGGTACTATAAAAATAGTGATTTTTTTAAGCATCAAAATCATCAACTTTCTTTACTGCTCCAGCGGGTAATTCAAGTTTCACATTTCCTATTCTAACCCGCACTAGCCTTAATGTTGGAAACCCTACCGCCGCTGTCATCTTGCGTACTTGTCTAAATTTACCTTCTGTTACAATAATACCAACCCAACTTTTAGGGCCATGTCGTTCATCTCTTACTTTTCTATCTTCAATAGGATATTCTGCTACCGAGTGTATATAAAATGCTGTACATGGTTTTGTTGTATACTCCTCACTATTTACTCCTATAGTTACACCTTTTTGAAGAGCTTCTATGGCATCATCATTAATAACACCATCTACCAGTGCATAGTACTCTTTTTCAACCTTTCTACTACGGATATATTCACTCTTCTTACCGTCAGTAGTTAACAACAATAAACCTTCAGAGTTTTCGTCCAAACGACCTATTGCCATTACTCCCTCAGGAAAATCATGAAGCTCACCGATCAAACGTTTATTTTTCCTTTTGTTTTGGTTATTTACAAATTGACTCAAATAACCGTAAGGCTTGTGAAATATGAAATGGTGATGTATCTCTTTAGTTAACATAGGATGGGTTAGCGTGTATGCGTTTTATTATAAAAATACAAAATCAGTATAACTTCTCTTTTATAATTTTCCACAACAAATAATCTGTAAATGATTAGAGCTTAAAAATGCTATCTAATGCTATCCATTTTTCACCTTTATTTGCCCAAGGAAGCCCCCGTTGGTAGTTCCACATCAACGCTTCCCATTCTTGTACTTTTGGATTATTGGCGTCCATTTCTGCTTTTCTTTCAAAGCTAAACGTTTCATCAACTTCCATAATCATAAACATACGATTTCCTGTTACATAAATTTGCATATCAACAATACCGGCATCTTTAATACTTTTCGTGATTTCTGGCCAAATAGTATCTGCTTTATGATATGTTTTATATTCTTCTATTAATTTCGGATCATCTTTTAAATCACAAGAAAAGCAATATCTTTTTGTTTCCATATTTTTTTAAATGAAAAAATTATTATTTAGTAACGGCATCATACAAATTTAAAGTAATACACTTTAATAGCTCTCAAACAAAACATCAATTTAAATCCTTTTTTAAAATTAAATTGAAAAATTTAGTATCCAATACAGAACAAGAAAGGTATTTAAATTTATAAATCTTGCCATTGAATCAAATAATTATTTGAAAAATAAGTTTACTTATTATTAAGGGGCTATCATTAAAACAATTACATGATGAAAAATTTAATTTTTATTTCAATTTTTATTTTAACGTTTACATCATGTACTTCAAAAGATGATGACCCAATTGACGAACCTATAAATAACATTACCTACACAACAAACATTAAAAATTTAATTGACAATAAATGTAATAGCTGTCATTCAAACCCTCAAAAAAACGGAGCTCCAATGGCACTAGTTACATTAGTAAATGTTAAAGATGCAGTTCTCAACAAAGATTTAATAGGACGAGTTGAAGATGGCTCTATGCCTCCTGAAGGTGACGTTTTAACTTCTGAGCAAATAGAATTAATTAAAGATTGGGAAAAGAATAGTTTTAAATAAAAATAGCCAATTAAAACGAATCAATCGAATATCATTTTATTTTAAAAGATTCTATTGTAATTGATATCTCACACCAATATTGAAAACATGATCGGTAAGGTCTCTCGTATTATAAAACGCTCTTTTACTTTCTTCTCTATAATTATTTAGGGTAAATATAGTTCCAATTTTTTTTCCTGCACTTTTCGCAATCAGTTCAGCTCTAGTCTTCGCATCTTCAATGGCTTTCTTTGACAAGTCTTCAACTTGCTGAGAAGTTAATGGTTTATAATATACATATTTTTCATTAATATTAACACCCGAAAAACCTGTCGAAAGCAATTCAATAAACTTTGATTGAGAAGTGGTTTCAAATTGATACACCATTCCTTTTTTTCTATATCCCATCGCTGTATAAGCCAATGCATCTTCCTTTAATTGCGATACATTAACATTATTACTTTTTAATTTATCGAAATAATCACTTTTTATTTTATCAAAACTTGTATTCTCATCATAACTATTATAGGCTAAGTCTTCAGATACAATAATGGTAGTTGAATATTTCTCTACCTCTCTTGAATACTCAACTTGTCCGCTAACATCAATATATGGTTTATCTATTTGAGCAAAAGAAAAGGAGCTTATCATTACAAAAAGTATGGCTAATAATTTCAAATTTCGTAGGCTGTTTGTGTTTTCTAATTTCATAATTTACTATTTAGTAATATTAAATTTTTGATTTATATCCATTACAAAAATCTACAAAAAGAGAGTGTATATACACACCTTATTATGGTAAAAATACACCCCGGCTTTTAGGGGGTTTTATTTAATGTAAGTACAGTAATTTCTGGCCTCATTCCAATTCTTCCAGGAAAACCTAACCACCCCAAGCCTCTATTAACATATAAATATTGATTATTTTGTTTATAAAGACCAGCCCAGTGTTTATATTTATATTGTATGGGACTCCATTTTTTGTTTTTAAAATTAAAACCAGCTTGCATGCCATGAGTGTGACCAGAAAACGTTAAAGCAATATCCGTTTTATCAATAATCTCTTGGGGCCAATGGGAAGGATCATGTGATAATAAAATCTTAAATGGTATCGATTCCACTCCCGTTAATGCTTTCTTTAAATTGCCATATTGTTTAAAGGGTGGGTTCCCCCAATTCTCTACCCCTACAATAGCTATTTCCTCATCGTTTCGCTTAATAATTGCTACACCGTTTAATAATAAATTAAAATTAATTTTTTTAAAGAAATATTTTATGGATTCAAAATTATCTTTTTTGTCTTTTGGTCTTTTCCATTGACTATAATCGCCATAGTCATGGTTACCCAAAACAGCAAATTTACCTTCTTTAGCCTCTAGTTTTTCAAACACCTTTGACCAACCATTGAGTTCCCACGCATAATTATTTACTAAATCTCCCGTAAAGAAAATAACATCAGGCTTACAATCATTAATAAGTTTCACCGCACTTTCTAAAATATTATATCGATAATTAAAACTTCCTATATGGACGTCAGAAATTTGAACAATTTTAAAACCTATAAAATCTTCGGGTAAATTCTTAAATGCCACTTCAACATGATGAACTTTGAATCTATAAGCTGCTTTGAAAATGGCATACACAATTACAAAAAATGGTAAAAATCCGGAAAGCAGTGCTAATACAATAATGAACCACTTCGAATTTGGTAATAATTGATTTGTAAAATAAAACAAAGCGATTACCACAACAAAAATTATTTTTGGGATAAAAGAAGATACTGTTAAACCGTATAAACTTGAAATTAAAAGCTGTTTTCTTCCGGGATGTATGGAATCCATTTTAATCTTTAAAACTAAGATTGAAATAATCAATCCCAAAGAGAATAACCAAAAAGAAATATCAATTGAAATTTTAATTAAAGGAGTATTAATTAAATTTAGCATGGGTTGTAATCCGAAAAATGCTAGAACATCAATCACCAAAATGGCAATACATAATAGAACGATAGTAAAAAAGGAAAACGATTTCATTTTTTAAATTATAATAACACGATTATTTTTTTATCTAAGAATAGTGTATTAAATTTAACTATTATTAATTAAAAATAAACTAATATGGAAATAATTATTCAATTCGTAAAAATGCCTACAAGTGAGACGATGGAAACGTTTGTTACAGAACGTTTAGAAAAATTAGAAAAAAAATATGATTGGATTATTAAAGCAGATGTATCTTATAAATTAGAAAATGACCCTACAGGAAAGGGTAAAATATGTGATATTAGGTTAAGCTTACCTGGACCTTTAATTTTTGCAACTTCTGATGAAAACAGTTGGGAAGCTGCTACAGATGCAACAATAAGAGATATAGAAAAGCAATTACAAAAACGGAAGGCGTCCATGAAAACACATTCTTAAAAATTAGGGTCAATTAAAAATAATTGACCCTAATTTTTTAAAACTGATATCTCAAACTTAAAGCTAAATCAAAATCTAAATTATCACCATAATTATTCACAATTCCAAATTCAGGTCTAAAATCAATTGACACTAATAAAGGAATATCAAAGTTATATTCTATTCCAATATTCCCATCACCATTAACAAAAAGACCATCATCAAAGTCATCTTTATATTTGTCTTTGTGATTCCAAGTACCAATACCTGCCCCGAACCCTGCATACCAATTAAAACCATCATCAATATTCCATACCCATTGATAAATACCTGATAGTTTCCAAGCATTTCGGTATTTCGTATTTCTCAAACCTAAATCTATTTCTAATCTATTTTTAGTATTTAATTTTGTTTGATAAGAAATTTCACCACCAAAACCATCATTATCTCCTAATCGAAATCCTAATGCATGCTTTGAAATTTCTTGTGCCTTAGTTTGACAAATAAAACCAGCTATTAAAATAGTGGTAAACAATAATTTTCTCATCTATTTATAAATTTTAAATTATACATGTACATAATCAACATATTTGCAAACCTATTGACAAAAATTTACATAATTTGACTCAAACCACTTAAAATTTAACGCTATTAATTACAATAAACATATTACCTTATTTGCTCGTATTTTATATATAGGCTTAAACCTAATTTGATACTATAAATTCAGCTTATTAATGGATTATAAAAAATGATAAGAACTAACTTGATTAGCGGTAAAAATATTCTAAATTTGCTTTTCTAAAATATAATATAATGTCAGAAAATATAGAAAAAATAAAATGCCTTATTATTGGATCGGGCCCAGCAGGTTATGCTGCAGCTATATACGCCGCAAGAGCAGATTTAAAACCAGTAATGTATACAGGTTTAGAACCTGGTGGACAATTAACAACAACTACTGAAGTTGATAATTACCCCGGCTACCCTGACGGTGTTGATGGTACCCAAATGATGGAAGATTTTAAAAAACAAGCCGAGCGTTTTGATACAGAAGTACGATTCGGACTGGCTACCAAAGTAGCGTTTAGTGATAAAGTTGGTGGTATTCATAAAGTAACCATTGATGGTTCAAAAGAAATAGAAGCTGAAAGTGTCATAATCTCAACAGGTGCTACAGCAAAATATTTAGGGTTACCTAGTGAAGAAAGATTAAAAGGTGGTGGTGTATCTGCATGTGCTACGTGTGATGGATTCTTTTATAAAGGCCAGGATGTTATTGTTGTTGGTGGTGGAGATACCGCTGCAGAAGAAGCGACTTACTTGTCTAAACTGTGTAAAAAGGTAACTCTTTTGGTTCGTCGTGATGAAATGAGAGCGTCAAAAGCTATGCAACATAGAGTAGCTAACACTGAAAATTTAGAAGTATTGTATTTTACAGAATTAGATGAAGTATTAGGCGATCAAGTTGTTGAAGGAGTTCGTGTTGTAAACAATAAAACGGGTGAAAAACGAGAAATAGCTGTAACTGGTGTTTTTATCGCTATTGGACATAAACCAAATACTGAATTATTTAATGGTATTTTAGATATGGATGAAACTGGTTATTTGATAACTAAAGGAAAATCTACTAAAACAAAATTACCAGGTGTATTTGCTGCTGGTGATGTACAAGACAAAGAATATAGACAAGCAATAACTGCTGCAGGTACAGGTTGTATGGCTGCTTTAGATGCTGAAAGATATTTGGCTGCTTTAGAAAACTAATAGATCACTATCTATATTAAAAAATAAAAAAGAGTCTGTTTTAATAAAACAGACTCTTTTTTTATGCCATAAATAAAGAATTATTTAGGTCTAAGTTTTCGATTTATCCTCTTATACTACCCCCAGAAGAACTATTTTTCTGAACATTTTCTGGATTACCTGAGTATCTAATACCTCCACCACTACTTGCATTGGCATCAATACTTTCTGTTACAGTAACTGATACATTAGCTCCACTAGAAACATCAGCATTACACGTCTTTGCAATTAGATCATTAGCTCTAATATTACTTCCACTTGATGCATTTGCAGAGAAACTTCCTGTAGCACCTTTTAAACTTGCTCCAGAGCCACTACTCGCATTACAAATTAAATCAGAAACATCTAACATTAATTTGACATCAGCTCCACTTGAAGTTCTAACATCAAATTCATCTGCTGATATTGTATTTTCAGAATATACATTTGCCCCGCTAGTCGCTTTAATCTTAATAATATCTGTAGCGGTTAAATACACTTTTTTAGATTTCGCACTCCATATATTTTTTTCTGAATATATACGTAATACACCATCTTCTACTTCTGTAATAATTAAGTCGTGCAAATTTTCATCTGCCTCTACTGATAAAGAAGTTTCATCGCTCATTGTTAAACGTACTTCTATTCCGTGACTCACAGAAATGGCATCAAAATCTGACGTAATTGTTCTTTCTTGGGTAATCACATTCCTATTTCCCTTAACACCATCTAGCATACAGCTAGTTGTTAAAAACAATACGATTACTGTCGCAATTTTTAATAGAGTTTTCATATTTTATTATTTTTAGTTTGTTAATATTAATTGATATACTCAAATTTCCGTCAAAAGAAGTATATGTACAATTTCTAATTACTGAATTGTCTCTTTTTTAGGATGAGCAGTTATTATTTTATAATAACTCCATTTTCATCAATTTTAATTTCAGCTTTTTCACCATTATCATTAATTTCAACCTTTAGGCTATCATCATTTAATTTGATATTGACACCATCATCTTCATCTTCATCATCATTACTTTCAGATTTTGGAGGAGGACAATCTAAACATTCTAAACCTTCATCTGTCATTTTAAAATAGTGCTTGGCCATATCTCTACTATACATATTATTAACTGTCTTAATATTTCTTAAAAATACGCGAGATGATTCTTCAAAATAAACCACTTTATTTTCGGGAATATATAAGTTGATTTTTAAATCTTGATTTCTGAATGTATTTCTACTATCTGTTAAAAAATAACTATTAAACACTAAACTATTTCCAGACTGCTGATAATTATACTCAATACGTTCTGCATTTTCTCTTGCAATTAAACGTGTTCTACCATTTGCTCTTTTATAAATTTTAGTATACGCTTCTGTGCTATCTGATTTTCTAATTGAAATGTTTACATCATTAGAGTAAAATTTAATTTGATCATTAGCATCCAACACTTTTTTAAAATAGATTTTATGGTTAAAATTATTGTTATTAGACAGGTCTTCATTATCAACCATTTTTATGGTTAAGGTATCTGATGACATCATAGATAGTTCATTTTTCTCTATTGAAGAGCCTTCGTTCGCAAATTCTGCACCTTGTTTTATTCCGAAGAAAATTGCAGATAAAAGAGCAATAATCCAAATACCAAGAAATACTAATTTTGTGGGTCTACTCAATATTTTAGTTTTATTAGAAAGGATAAACAATCCTAAAATAAACAGCATAAAAATAGGAATCCCAATTAAAATCAAAATCAATAAAGAAACTAACCATATAGGAACTCCCGTACCGCTTAGCATCTGAAAATCATCATCAAAAAAGGAATCCATTCCCATAAAATCGACCGTACCTGCAGTAAATAAGCTTATCACTAATGCAATTAAAGAAATTACAGAGACTACAATAACGATGACACCGATAAACTTCCCTAATACTAAAAAGATGCCAGCCAACACCCTACCTAAGGTATCGATAACATCCTGAAGGCCAGACCTAGCTCTAGAGTTTCCTCTTCTTACGTCTTTTTTTTTTACAGAACCAGACACATTATTATAAGCTCCCTTTACGGCTTCAGACACTTCACTAGCAGCTCCTTTTACACTTTCTGAAACATCTTCAAATTCAGCTCTAATTTTCCTTTCTATGTTAGTGATATTAACTGGCTCACCTTCCATTTGTAATTTATCTGCTGTAGTTTTCGCCTCTGGTAATAAAATCCATAGAATGATGTAAACCAAAGGTCCAAACCCAAGTCCAAAAGTAGCTACCAACCAACCTATTCTAATCCATATAGCATCTATATCAAAATAATGAGCCATACCAGAGGCTACACCTCCAATAAACTTATCATCTCCATCTCTAAAAAGTTTTTTCTTAGTCGATTTACTGCTGTAGTTTTTACCAGAATCATCAGTAAACAATTCCTCATCTATCATATAGTCTTCGGGTTGCCCCATAACAGCAATTACCTCATCAATATCAACTTCGCTAATGACTTGTCTCGGATCTTTAACTCGCTCTGAAAGCAATTCACTTATACGGGACTCAATATCATTGATAATTTCGTCTCTACCTTGTGGGTCGTCACTTAATGAACGACGGATAGCATCTAAATATCTTCTCAATTTTTGATAAGCCTCTTCATCAATATGAAAAAAGATTCCTCCTAAATTTATATTTATTGTCTTGTTCATTTTTTTGCTGATTTTTTTGTAGTTACTGTTTTTACAGCTAAGACAAGCTCAGCCCAAGTTGTAGTTAGTTCTTTTAAAAATAATGTGCCTGTTTCTGTTAGTCCGTAATATTTTCTTGGCGGACCAGATGTTGATTCTTCCCAACGATAGCTGAGTAAACCTGCGTTTTTTAGCCTCGTCAAAAGCGGGTAAATTGTACCTTCAACCACAAGCAGTTTTGCATCTTTTAGGCTCGATAAAATCTCGCTAGTATAAGCATCCCCATCTTGTAAAATGGATAGGATGCAAAATTCTAAAACGCCTTTTCGCATTTGTGCTTTTGTATTTTCTATCTTCATTATGTGTCCGTTTAATTACGCATTACAATTACAATAAAATTAATCATAAAAATGAGTAATGTTGTTAAAATTTGTATCATTATATTTAGTTTTGGCTTGTTTGTGTTATTTGATTTTATCGCGTTTAATAAAATTTATAGTCAATGGATAATCATACACCTCTCCTCTATTGGCTTTTATAGCTGCAACAACAATTAATATATATCTTAAAAAGGCTACTATAGCTATTAAGCTTCCAATACTTAAAATTCCAAAAAGGTTATCAAAATCAAAATGATAGTTAAAATTATTTAAATGATCAAAATCATCAATTCGTCTCAAATAATTAAAGAAACTTCCAAAGGCGAAAGGAAAAAGTATCATTCCTAAAATAAATAAGTACAGGGTATAACTTAAATTAAAATTCACCGCTGCCATTCCATTTTTATCTAAATACTCGCTTTTATCCTTACTAATTGACCACATTATTACAGGGCCAATAATACTTCCGAATGGAAAAACAAAGCTTAAAAAAGCTGATAAATGAATTAAAAATCCTGTATTTTTTTCGTTTTGTGTTAGCATAATCTAATTGTATATAATACTTTCTTATGCAAATATATGTATAAAAGATAGTACTGTGCAATACTTAGTACTATATTTTAACATTTATTTAACATTTCACTTGAGGACGAAACCTAAATAAAAGAGAATAAAAACAGCGTACAAAACACTGTTTTACAGTACATTAAAAACCTTTCACATTTAATTATTCTATTGAAATTGTTTAAATTTATAATTTCACTATATTGCATTAAAATAACTTACATGTCAAAATTTACCGTCAAAAACTTAAATAAATTCTTATTATTTAAGCTTCCCTCTGCATATATTTCTGGCGTAAGGGTCAAATCTATAGATGATAATAAAGCCATTGCCACAGTAAAGCACAAGTGGATAAATCAAAATCCTTTTAAATCATTGTATTGGGCAACTCAAGGTATGGCATCTGAATTAGCAACCGGTATTTTAGTGATGAAGCATATTGATGAAAGTGGCCAAAAAATATCAATGCTAGTTACCAAACAGACAGGAACCTTTACTAAAAAGGCAACTGGAAGAATACATTTTATTTGTAAGGATGGCGGTTTTGTAAAAACGGCCATTGATAAAACTATAACTACTAAAGAAGGTGTAACCTTAACAATGGTAGCTGAAGGAATTGACGAACAAGGTGATTCCGTTTCAAAATTTGAATATGAGTGGAGTTTAAAGGTAAAGATCAATAAATAAATTCCAATGCCATAACAATAAGCAAAAGTATATACTTCGTATTTGATCGCTTTAAATCTTCTAATTTGGATATTATTTGTAATTTGCTGCTTGAAATTTGATATTTAATTTTATGAAACGAGCATTATTTCCAGGATCATTTGATCCCTTAACTTTAGGCCATTATGACATTATTAAACGCGGAGTTAAAGTTTTTGATGAAGTTGTTGTAGCCATTGGTATCAATGCTGAAAAGAAATATATGTTTTCATTAAAAAAGCGAAAACAATTTATTGAAGAAACCTTTAAAAACTTTCCTAAAGTAAAAGTGGTTACTTATAAAGGATTGACTGTTGATTTTTGTAAAGAGATAGATGCTGACTTTATTTTACGTGGCTTACGAAATCCAGCCGATTTTGAATTTGAAAAAGCCATAGCTCATACCAATAGAGATTTATCACCTGTTGAAACAGTGTTTCTATTGACCTCAGCGAAAACATCATACATTTCATCATCTATTGTTAGAGATGTAATAAGAAATAAAGGGAATTATACCATACTAGTTCCAGAAAGTGTTAGGGTAGAATAAATAAAAACACTTTAATCTCCTTTTGGTAAAAACACCTCAGCCATCATACATCTAGCACTTCCTCCACCACAAGTTTCAATAGTGTCTATGGGACTTGATAATATATCGCAATGTCTATTAATCTTTGTTATTTGATCAGATGTTAAAGATTTATGAGCAGCTTCACTCATCACTAAAAATCTTTTTTCATCACTACTTTTAACCTGTAACATATTACCCGCAAATTGAGCAACTTGATCTTCAGAAATAGTAATAACTTCCAATCCATCTTCCTTTAAATGTTTAAGAACATTCTTACGTTCTTTTTTATCATCAATACAATCTAAACAAATAATAGCAAATGTTTCTGCCAAGCACATCATAACATTGGTGTGATAAATAGGCAGACGTTCATTTTTAACAGTTTGATAAGCTGTAAAAATAACAGGTGTATATTCAAAATCTTCGCAGAATTCAATCATAAGTTCTTCGTCTGCCCTCGGAGATAAAGCACAATAGGCTTTTCTATTTTTTCTATCTAAAGCTAAACTACCCGTACCCTCTAAGAAAATATTTTCTTCTTCTGCTGTCGTATAATCTACTATATTGTTTATTAAATATCCATGATTTTCAATCTCCTCAAAAATATCTTCTCGTCGTTCTGGTCGTCTATTTTCAGCAAACATCGGATAAATGGCAACATCTCCATTTTCATGAAAAGAGACCCAGTTATTTGGGAAAATTGAATCTGGAGTATCTTGACTTTCAAGATCTTGTACAACAATTACGGTTACTCCAACTGACCGTAATTTTAGAACAAAAGCATCAAACTCTTGTTGAGCTTTATTGTTAATTTCATTATTTTTAAGCTTTAAATCTTCTTGAAAATAATTGTTGACCGCAGTTTGTTCGTTCATCCTAAATTTTACAGGACGAACCATTAATATTGTGTTTGTTATTTGTTGCATTGAAGACTCCATATTTAAAAGGCCAAATCTAATCTAAAATTCTGTAATAATTTAAAATTTTGGTCGTTCTATTAAAAATAATTAAATTCGTTACAAATAGGAGTTTTTACACATTGTTATGAAATTGGTTTTAGGTTTACATATTTTGTGACCTTTAAGCGATGTTTATTGAAAAATTTCAGTGATTTTAAAATTAATTTTGAATGAAAAAAATATTGCTGCCCATAATTTTAGTATTTTGTTTTAGTCTTGGTTTTTCTCAAAACTTGAGTATTAAAAAGCCTAATTATAATCAAATTAAAAAGAATATAAGTCAAAACAATTCTACCCTATTTTACCCTAAATTATTAGAGAAATTCAGTAACGCAGATACCACGATGACCTTAAAAGAAAAAAGGCATTTGTATTATGGTTTTATTTATCAAAAAAACTATTCTCCTTATACAAGATCAGATTATAATGATAGTTTAAGAATTACGTTAAGAAAGAAAAAATACGAAACTGTAGATTTAAAAAACATCATTAAATATTCTGATTCTGTTTTAAAGCATAATCCTTTTAACTTAAATGCAATTAATTATAAAATCTACGCTGATAAGCAAATCAAAGATTCTATTGGCCTCATAAAAGACTACACAAAAATGAGGATTATTACAGATGCTATGCTCAGTTCTGGTGATGGACATTCAAAAGAAACTGCATACTATGTTATAAGTCCAACACATGAATACAGTCTCATAAAACTTTTAGGATATGAGTTTGGTGGAAAACAAAGCCTTATCGATCATTTTGATTATCTTACATTAAAAGAAAATGAATTTCTTATTGAAGGCTTATACTTCGATGTCAGTGCAAGCTTAAATCATATGAATAGCTTATTCAATAAAAAGGAATGAGGTATCTCATAATAATTCTC
Organism: Aureibaculum algae; assembly: GCF_006065315.1. Lineage (GTDB taxonomy): Bacteria > Bacteroidota > Bacteroidia > Flavobacteriales > Flavobacteriaceae > Aureibaculum > Aureibaculum algae. Next base: position 3,875,507 of record NZ_CP040749.1, read on the forward strand.
GTTATCTTTTTATCATCTTGTTCAAATAGTACTCCAGAAGAAGATATTAAATCTTTAAACATAGATTATATTAGTGCAATAGACTTATCCTCTTTACCCGAAATTGAATCTAAAAATATTACTTTTTACAATACAAATGGCAGTCCTGAAGATGTTGTTTCAATTCTTAAAAACAATGGCGTTAATACCATAAGACTTAGAATTTGGAATCATCCAACAAATGACCATTCAAGTTTTAACGAAGTTAAATTATTTGCTGACAAACTTCATAATTTAGGACTAAAAGTATGGCTCACCGTGCATTATTCTGATACTTGGGCAGATCCGGGAAAACAAATCCCTCCCAATCAATGGCAAAACCTTTCTTTTCCAGTTCTAAAAGATAGCATCTACAGATATACACAAAAAATTATAGTAGGTATTAAACCTGACATCATTCAGATAGGCAATGAAATAAACACTGGCCTACTGCTCCCCTACGGAGATATTAATTCAAATAAAAATCAGTTTATAGAAATATTAAACACAGGTACAAAGGCAGTAAGAGACCTTTCGAAAAAAACCAAAATTATGATGCATTTCGCCGGAATTGATAATTCTGATTGGTTTTTTGATCAATTAAAAACTGTTGATTATGACTATATAGGTCTATCATACTATCCTATTTGGCATGGAAAAGATTTAGAAAAAGTTAAGACAACACTCTCAGAATTGAGTAAAAAGTATCAAAAAGAAATCCTTTTTGCTGAAACGGCCTATCCGTTTACGTTCGATTGGAATGACTTTACAAATAATATTATAGGTAATTCAGAGCAAATTTTACCACAATATCCTGCAACCTTACAAGGTCAACAAGATTTTGTCAGCAAGATAAAAGAACTCATTATTTCAACAGAGAACGGTAAAGGCATTTGCTATTGGGGTGGCGAACTTATTTCTTATAATGGAAATGAGGCTACAGACGGTTCTCCATGGGAAAATCAAGCCTTATTTGATTTTAAAAATAAAATAGTACCCGCTATTTCTTCTTTCCAATTCAAAAAAGAATAAATTTGTGGCCTAAAAATATATTATGTCTAAGCTTTATTTTAAATCAATTTTCTTTATTCTTTTTATTTCATTAAGCTCTTGTGCTGAATTGCAACAAGTAGTTAATACATTACCTAGTGGTACTTTAAGCAATACTGATATTGCAAGTGGATTAAAACAAGCTCTAGATAAAGGAATAGATGAACAGGTTAAAAAATTAACCTTAGAAAATGGTTTTTATGGTAATAGTTTAGTCAAAATAGGTTTACCTGATGAATTGCAAAAGGTAGATAAAGCTTTAAGAGATATTGGGCTTAGTAAACTAGCCGACGAAGGAATAAAAATATTGAACCGAGCTGCTGAAGATGCTGTAAGTGAAGCAACACCGATATTTGTAGATGCCGTAAAAGGAATAACATTTACGGATGCAAAGAATATTTTACTAGGTGAAGATAATGCCGCAACCGAATTTTTAAAAACAGGTACGGCAGATGCATTATACGCCAAATTTGAACCTGTTATAAAAACGTCTTTCGATAAAGTAGGTGCTGATAAAATATGGGCAAATTTAATTGGAAAATACAACACTATACCTTTTGTGAAAAAGGTTAATCCAGATTTGACAAATTATGTTACTCAAGAAGCATTAACTGGAGTTTATACTATGATTGCTGTTGAAGAAAAAGAAATTAGAACCAACGCTGCTTCACGTACCACTGACGTTTTAAAGAAAGTATTTGCCTTACAGGATGGTCGTTAAACCTTTCTAAAGGAGGTAATTCTTAATTCATCAGTAATTTAAAGCCATAGGTATGTAATTTATTTACGAATAGAATTTCTATAAAAAAACACCGCTATTCTTCCTTGATCCTTATTTTCTTTCAGAAGTAAAACGACCTGAAAACAGAAAAATAAAGACGCCATTATATTCGCTTTTTTAGCATATATGTGATATTTTTGATAGTCCATAATTATTGATCAAAAACCACATAATTCATGAAGAATTACAAGTCGAAAAACAGACTAAATGCCGCCGAATATATTAATGGAGTACTTGCAGGAGATCGAGTTCTTTTATCGAGAGCTATTACAATTATTGAAAGTAATTTAACGAGTGATAAAAAACTGGCAAAAGAGATTATTCAATCGATTTTGCCAAACTCAGGTAATTCTATTAGAATTGGTATAACCGGTGTACCTGGTGTTGGTAAAAGTACATTTATCGAAGCTTTTGGTAAACTCTTAATTTCTAAAGGCCATAAAGTTGCCATTTTATCAATTGACCCGAGTAGCCAACGTTCAAAAGGGAGTATTTTAGGTGATAAAACCCGTATGGAAGATTTAGCCAATTTGGATGAAGCCTACATTAGACCTTCCGCCTCTGGTGATACCTTAGGTGGTGTAGCCAATAAAACTGGAGAAACAATGTTCCTTTGTGAAGCTGCTGGTTACGATGTTATACTCGTTGAAACGGTAGGTGTTGGACAATCAGAAACTGCCGTTCATAGCATGACTGATTTCTTTTTATTATTGATGTTAGCTGGAGCAGGTGATGAATTACAAGGCATCAAAAAAGGTATTATGGAAATGGCTGACATGTTGGTGATTAATAAGGCTGATGGTGATAATGTTAAAATGAGCCAAATGGCCAAAAGACAATATCAAAATGCTTTACATATTTTCCCATTATCAGAATCTGGATGGAGTCCATTAGTAAGTACGGTTTCTGCCATAAAAAATACAGGTATCGAATGGGTTTGGGATGAAATTGGTAATTATAAAAAGTTAGTTTATACCAACGGTTATTTTGTCAAAAACAGAAACCGTCAAAAAATACAATGGATGTATAATAACATAAATGATTCTTTAAAAGAATTATTCTATGGTTCTAAAGACATTTCGAATGAGCTTACTGATTTAGAAGAAAAAGTTATTTCTTCGGAAATATCACCAGTAAAGGCTGCCGAAAATATAATTAAAAAATTTAAAGCTTCTTTTTAGAAATACAATTTGCTCACTACTTATAAAAATTTATAATGACAATGTCTGATTATTATTTTGACAAGCAATTTGAGCTTAGATATTTTGAAATGAATAAATTGGGATTGGCTTCACCCACCACAATGTTAGCATTGTTAGAAGAGACTGCTGCCGACCATTGCTATTCTATAAATCATAGTTTATACGATCTCATTTCTAATAATATTGGTTGGGTTTTAGTTTCTGGTGCTTTTCAAATGGATCGATATCCAAATTATAAAGAAAAAATTACAATAAGAACTTGGTTATCTAGCTACTCTTTAATTAAGGGGTATAGAGAAAACATTATTTTTGATGAACAACAAAATATCATTGGTAGAGCTAAAGGACTATGGCTTTTCTTTGATGTTGAAAAACGAAAACCATTTCCTATTTATGAGGATATAAAACAAAAATGGTCCTATAACAGTGGAGTCTCTTTTAATAGAGACATAAAGCTTAAAATACCACCTCTTATTGCGGATAGTGATATTCCATTCGAAACATTTAAGGTGAACAGATTTGATACTGATATGAATAAACATGTAAATAATATTAGGTATTTACAATGGGTTATTGAATCTATACCAGAACATATTGTAGATAATTATTATTTACATGAAATAGACGGTCACTTTATTGCAGAAGCCAAATATGGTGACGTAATTATATCATTAACCAAAGAAGACGGAAATGAAAACTCTTTTATACATACCATAAAGATTAAAGGTAGTGATAAAGTTTGTGCTACAGCCAAATCAGTATGGCGTAAGAATTAATCTACCTAATTACTTCAAATAAAAAACCCAGCAATTAGAAATAAATGCTGGGTTTTTTTAATATAATTAGTACTTAATCTTGTTCTAAATATTTCTCCATAATAGTAATGGCTGACTCAGAAATTACAGTACCTGGTCCAAATATGGCAGCTACTTTTCTTTCTAATAAATAGTCATAATCTTGTGCAGGAATTACTCCACCAGCGAACACCATAATATCAGGTCTTCCTAATTTTTCTAATTCTCCAATTAATTGCGGAATTAATGTTTTATGACCAGCCGCTAAACTTGAAGCCCCAACAAAGTGAACATCATTTTCTACAGCTTGCTTAGCCACTTCTTCAGGAGTTTGAAATAATGACCCCATATCAACATCAAAACCTAAATCAGCAAAACTAGAAGCAACAACTTTTGCACCTCTATCATGGCCATCTTGTCCCATTTTGGCAATCATTACCCTTGGTCTACGACCTTCAATTACAGCAAACTTATCGGTTAATTTTTGAGCTTTCGCAAAAACACTGTCGTTATCTACTTCTTTACTATATACACCACTTATTAATTGAGTATTGGCTTTATGGCGTCCAAAATGAACTTCTAAAGCATCTGAAATTTCACCCAACGTGGCAAAATTCTCAGCAGCTTCAACTGCCAATTCTAATAAATTTCCTTTACCAGTTTCAGCACAGGCTGACAATGCTGCTAAATTAGCATCTACAACAGATTGGTCTCTATTTGCTCTTAATTTTTTCAAACGTGCAATTTGAGAATCTCTAACAACTGTATTATCAACTTCTAAAATTTCTATATTTGATTTCTCTTTTGTTTTGAATTTGTTTACACCCACTAAAATATCTTGTCCAGAATCTAAACGTGCTTGTTTTCGTGCAGATGCTTCTTCAATTCTCATTTTAGGCACACCGGTTTCAATGGCTTTTGCCATACCACCCAACTCTTCAACTTCCTCTATCAGTTTCCAAGCTTTTTTTGCAATTTCTTGTGTCAAGAATTCTACATAATAAGAACCTGCCCAAGGGTCAACTGATTTTGTAATCTGCGTTTCGTCTTGAATAAAAATTTGTGTATTACGTGCAATCCTTGCAGAGAAATCAGTAGGTAAAGCAATAGCTTCATCCAAAGCATTCGTATGTAAAGATTGAGTACCACCCAATGCAGCAGCCATTGCTTCAACACAAGTTCTGGCCACGTTATTATATGGATCTTGCTCACTTAAACTCCAACCTGAAGTTTGACTATGCGTACGCAAAGCCATTGATTTTGGATTTTTAGGGTTAAAAGATTTTATGATTTTTGCCCAAAGCATACGTCCCGCACGCATTTTTGCAATTTCCATAAAGTGATTCATTCCTACCGCCCAGAAAAAGGATAATCTTGGAGCAAATTCATCAATTTTAAGACCAGAAGCTAGCCCTGTTCTAATATATTCCATACCATCCGCCAACGTATAAGCCAACTCAATATCAGCGGTTGCACCTGCTTCTTGCATGTGGTAACCACTAATTGAAATTGAATTAAATTTCGGCATCTTTTGAGTAGTATATTCAAAAATATCACCAATAATTTTCATTGAAGGTAATGGTGGATAAATGTATGTATTACGCACCATAAACTCTTTCAAAATATCATTTTGTATCGTACCTGAAAGATGATCTAAAGAAACACCTTGTTTTTTTGCCGCAGCTATATAAAAAGCCATAATCGGTAATACTGCACCGTTCATAGTCATAGAAACAGACATTTTATCTAATGGAATTTGATCGAACAAGATTTCCATATCTAAAATTGAATCTATAGCAACCCCAGCCTTACCAACATCTCCAGTTACACGAGGGTGATCTGAATCATAACCACGGTGTGTGGCTAAATCAAATGCTACAGAAAGTCCTTTTTGACCTGCTGCTAAGTTTCTTCTATAAAAAGCATTAGATTCCTCTGCAGTTGAAAAACCAGCATATTGACGTATGGTCCATGGACGCATAGCGTACATAGCACTATAAGGCCCTCCTAAAAACGGAGGTATACCTGCAACGAATTTTAAGTGCTCAGCATTTTTTATATCTTCTTCTGTAAATTCTTTTTTTACAGGTATTCCTTCAGGAGTATTCCAAACCTCTTGATTCTCCGAAGAAGCAGTATTTTTCTTAACTGCTTTATTTATTGTTAAATCTGAAAAATCTGGTTTCATGCTTTTATGGATTTAATTGTTTTCTGAATTTTATTTTGAACATTAGAAATAGTAGAAATAATATCCGTTTTCATATGGATACATCCGTCTAGTCCAGATTCAGTTAATTCATCGATTATATTTGTAGGATTACCCGCTAATAAGAGTACTTTATCAGTATTTAATGCTCTGAATGCCTTAACAAAATTAAGGGCACTTTCATCATAATCTTGATCTGAACTACAAATAACAACAACATTTGAATCAGATTTTGCACTTTCTTCTGCTGCCTCTAATGCGTCTTTATAACTTTTTTCTTGTCTTACATCAAATCCACTTACCCCAATGAAATCATAAGCAAAAGCGGCTCTAGCCTTACGCATTGTTAAATTACCAAAACTTGAAAGCTCAACAATTGGTCGTTTATTCGTTTGTTTAACTAATTCTTCAGTTACTTTTCTAATCGCTTCAATTTCTAAAGAAGCTCTTCTAGGTTTTAAAATCTTACAAGAAACCTCTTCATCAGTACCGCCTAAAATATCAGCACTCACAGTTTCCATTAAGTTTGGATATTTGTTAACACCAACAAGAATAAGTCTTCTTTGATTGAGTAGTTTTATTTTTTCTTGACGAATTTCAGCAATTTGTTGTTGAATTAATTCGCTTTCAAATGATTCATAATAACCACCATTAGTCTCAATTGCTAAGAAAAGCTCTAAGGCTTTTTCAGCAATTTTGGTACTTACTTCTTCTATATAATAAGAACCATCTACCGGGTTTGAAACCTTTCCAAAATAAGATTCTTCTTTTAAAATTGTTGAAATATTACCAGCAATTCTGCTAGAAAAATCTGAAGGATTATTAAATTCTTTATCGTATGCATCAATGACAACACCATCTACATTACCTAATATTGCTGACATGGCTTCAGTTGTTGCTCGCAACAAATTGGTATGAGCATCGGTAACTGACTTATTCCAAATAGATGTTTTAGCAACCAACGTGCTTGAAAATTTAGTAACACCGTATTTATTAGCAATTTCGCTCAATAGATGGTTAAAAGCTCTAAACTTTCCTATCTCTATAAAATATTCAGCCCCAATTGCAAAACGGAAATTAAGATTATCAAAAATTGCTTGTACCTCCATTCCTTTTTCCAACAGATTTTCAATAATGAAAACTAAGGAACTTAAAGTGTATGCTACCTCTTGAACTTGATTTGCTCCAGAATTTAAATATTCATTGGCAGAAATAGTTACTGCTTTATAGTTTGGAAAATCCGCTGTAATTTTTATTAATTCGGCATTGATTGCAAACTGCGTTAAATACAATTCACCACTAGTAACATAATCTGAAATTAAAGCCGTATTAAAATAACCTTTCACATCACTTGGAGAAATATCTATTTTTTTTACGTAGGCAATAAAGTCTTTAGCAGAATTTAATGTATTCGATTTTAAATTAAATGAAACTACTGTTTCTTTAAAATTAATCCCTTCTAAAAGGGTACTGACAGAAACATTTTCACTTATTTCAAAAAGCAACCCCGTCATTCCTTCTTCAACTGCTTTTAAAGCCAATTGGTTAGCCTTCTCAGCAGAATCAACAACAATTTTTCTATAATTTATTAATGATTGTGAATTTTTACCCGTATTGTTTAAAAATTCTATTTTATCTTCTGCAAGATATAAAGGCTGGAAATTTATTTTACTTAAATTTTTCCAAACAAGCTTTCTATTAAAATCAGCTCCTTTTAAATCTATATTTACTTTCTCCAACCACTCCTGTTTTGTAGCAGGCTTAAAGTCTGAAAAAAGCTTTTTATTTGTATCGTTCATAATATTTTATATTAATTTAGATAGAATTGAATTACCAATGATTATAAAACATCAGCAATTTAATATATTTATTTTATCATTAAACTACTTCCGAATCTCTCAAAAATAGCTTTATCTAATTCTTCTCTATGATTAGGATGTGCAATATCACGTAAGGCTTGTGCACGTTGTTTTAATGTTTTTCCAAACAAAAATGCAACACCATATTCCGTAGCTACATATCTCGCATGAGCTCTAGTTGTAACTACACCAGCACCATATTTTAACATAGGTACAATCTTAGAAACCCCTTTTAAAGTTTCAGATGTAATAGCAATAATTGGCTTACCACCTTCAGACAATGCAGATCCTCGCATAAAGTCCATTTGCCCACCAACACCAGAGAACATTCTTGTACCAATTGAATCAGCACAAACTTGACCTGTAAAATCTATTTCAATAGCAGAGTTAATGGCTGTTGCTCTTGGGTTTTGACGGATAATTGCGGTGTCATTTACATAAGCAATATCTTTCATTTCTATTTCAGGATTATCATCCATAAAATCATACAACCTGCGTGTTCCCATTGCAAATCCAGAAACAATTTTAAATGGATTTACTTTTTTCTGAGAACCGTTTACAACACCTTTTTCTACTAAATCAATAATACCTTCAGCAAACATTTCAGTATGTACACCTAAATTTTTATGATTGGTTAAAAAGCTTAAAACTGCATTAGGAATAGCACCAATACCCATTTGAAGGGTGGCTCCATCTTCAATAATACCAGCCACATTTTTTCCAATTTGTATTTCTGCTTCCGAAGGAGTGACTAAATTCATTTCATGAAGTTCTTCAACTATTTCTACACAAGCATCAAAGTTTTTTATGTGCACCAAAGCGTCGCCAAAAGTACGTGGCATACGTGGGTTTATTTGTGCAATAACTTTTTTAGTTTTTTCAATAGCAGCAATTACAATATCTACAGAAACTCCTAATGAACAAAACCCATGTTTGTCTGGCGGTGAAACATTTACCATTACCACATCTAAGTCCATATAACCTTCGCGAAATAAACTTGGTATATCACTTAAAAAAATTGGAATATAGTCTACGGTTTTACCCACCATTTTTCTAACATTTCCACCAATAAAAAAGGCATTCGTATGGAAACTTTCACTCAATTCTGGAGCCACATAGCCACATTCACCTTCTGTATGTAAATGTACTAATTCTACATTTCTCAATTCAGGTGCTCTGGCAACCATTGCCTTAATCAATTCTTGCGGTGTAGCAGAACCTCCTTGAATTAATACTCTATCTCCCGACTTTATATGCTTTACAGCTTCTGCCGCTGACATTTTATTTGGTATGTTCATTTTCTTGTTATTTTAGTTTGAATAAATTGTTATGATAAAAAACTTAATAAGATACCCGCAGCAATTGCAGAACCAATTACACCGGCAACATTTGGTGCCATAGCGTGCATCAATAAGTAATTATGAGGATCTGATTTTAAAGCTTCCGCATGTACTACCCTTGCACTATCTGGTACAGCAGAAACACCTGCAGCTCCAATTAATGGATTTATTTTATTGTCACCTTTTAGGAAAAGGTTCATCAATTTAGCAAAAAATAAACCACCCATAGTTGCAATTACAAATGATAACGCACCTAATCCGAAAATTAATAAGGAATCACTTGTGATAAAAATATCTGCCTGAGTAGATGCTCCTACCGTAACTCCTAATAAAATAGTTACAATATCAATCATTTTAGTTCTTGCAGTATCTGCTAATCTTTCAGTTCTACCAGATTCTTTCAATAAATTACCAAAGAAAAGCATACCTAATAATGGTAACGCACTAGGAGAAATAAAAGTAGTTAATATTAAAGCTGCTACTGGAAAGATCATTTTTTCCTTTTGAGAAACCGCTCTTGGTGGTTTCATTCTAATTTTTCTATCTTTTTTAGAGATTAACAATCTCATAATAGGAGGTTGAATTACAGGTACTAAAGCCATATAAGAATAAGCTGCAATTGCTATTGGGCCAATTAAATTTTTAACCGTTGTACCATCTGCTAAAATATTAACACCATTGGCTAATTTAGAGGAAAGGAAAATTGCAGTAGGGCCATCGGCTCCACCAATGATTCCAATTGCACCTGCTTCAGGTAATTTAAAACCTAAGTAAAGAGCTCCCATAAATGTTGCAAAAACCCCAATTTGTGCTGCTGCTCCCAACAACATTAATTTTGGATTTGCTATTAGAGATGAGAAATCTGTCATGGCACCAATCCCTAAAAATATCAAGGGTGGATAAATACCTTTTACAACTCCAAAATATAAAAAGTTCAACACAGATCCACTTTCATAGATACCTGTCATATTACCTGTTACAAAAGGAATATTACCTATAATTACACCAGCACCGATAGGTATTAAAAGTAATGGTTCGTAATCAAATTTTATTCCTAAATAAATAAATACAATACCAATAATTATCATGACTAAATGTCCACCTGTGACATTTGCAAAACCTGTATAATTATAAAATTGTTTTATACCTTCAAACGCTTCACTCACAAAACTTTCGTTTTCGACATTTTCAAGCTGTTCGATACCTTGTGAATTAGTGTCTTTAGTTGTTGTATTCAAACCTAAAACCGGTCTGATAAAGATGAGAAGTGACAACACTCCGAATATTATTAATACTTTCTTCATTTTTCTACGTTTAAATTTATAAACCTTAAGGTTTATAAATTATGATAATTCTATTAATACTTCACTCTGTAATACCTGCTGACCAGGCTTAATAAGAACAGCAGTTACTGTACCCGCTTTTTCCGCTGCTATTTGATTTTCCATTTTCATGGCATCTAATACTAGCAACCTGTCATTCACTTTTATAACATCACCAACTTTAACATCAATAGAAACTACAATACCAGGTATTGGAGCTAAAATTTTAGTTGTTGAAGAACTAGGGTTCACTTTTACAGGAGCTGAAGGAGTTTTAGCTGCAGAGCGTACCAATATTGGTGTCTTTGTTTTTTTAACTTCAGCTTTCATTTCCACGACATAATCAGTTCCATTTACCTCTAAATTTATTAGATTATCTTCATGGGAAACAATTTTTACACTGTAACTATTGTCGTATATTTTAAATTTAAAATTTTTCATTATTATTTATATTAAGGAATTCATTATGAAAATTAATTTATAAACCATCCAGAATCAATTATAATTTCTGGTGGGTACCATATATTTTAGAACTCCATGGTGAGTATAATTTTCTAGCTTGTTTAATGGTTAATATTGCATTCTCATTATCGTGCTGCTCATTAAAGTACATGTGCAATGCCGTTGCAATTGCAGCAGCAGTTTCACCTGTAAAATCTTTTTCACTTTTAATGACAACTGATGTTTCTTTTTTTTCTTCCTTTTTACCTAAACTTTTCAATGCTTTATATGCATTGAGTAATGCAGGTACTCCTAATTTAAAAAACACAGTTAACAAAATCAATGAACTAAAAACTATAAATAAGCCTGTTGCTAGGATAATGTATCCTTCGCTTATTGTATCTATTTGTAATGGTAGATTTATCATTATAATGGTATGTTTGAATGTTTTTTAGGTGGATTTACTACTTTCTTATTGGCAAGTAATTCCAATCCTCTAATTATTCTAAAACGTGTATTTCTAGGTTCAATAACATCATCGATAAAACCATATTTAGCAGCCACATAAGGGTTTGCAAACTTGGCATTGTATTCATCTTCTTTTTTATCGATATAGTCTTGTTTCTCATCAGCATCATCAATCTTTCTGATTGCTGAACCTTCTAATACCTCAACGGCTCCTTTAGCTCCCATTACCGCAATTTCTGCAGTTGGCCATGCATAATTTAGATCGCCTCTTAATTGTTTACAGCTCATTACATCATGTGCTCCACCGTAAGATTTACGTAAGGTAATAGTGATTTTTGGCACTGTAGCTTCTCCATAAGCAAATAATAATTTTGCACCATGAAGAATAATTCCACCATACTCTTGACCTGTTCCTGGTAAGAAACCTGGTACATCAACAAGCGTTACAATTGGAATATTAAATGCATCACAAAAACGTACAAATCTCGCTGCTTTTCTTGAAGCTTCAGTGTCTAATACACCAGCAAAAAACTTAGGTTGATTAGCTACAATTCCTACTGGGTGACCATTAAATCTAGCAAAACCAACAACGATATTACGAGCATAATTTCTATGAACTTCTGTAAATTCTCCATTATCTGTAATGGTTGAGATCACATCAACTATATCATAAGGTTCGTTAGGGTTTTCAGGAATAATTGCATTTAGCACATCATCTAATCTATCAATAGGGTCAGAAGTTACAATACTTGGTGGATCTTCCAAATTATTTGAAGGAAGGTAACTCATTAATTTTCTAATCAATAGAAGATTCTCCTCATCAGATTCTGCAAGGAAATGAGAAACTCCAGATTTTGTTGAATGGATATTGGCACCACCTAATTGCTCAGCAGTGACAACCTCTCCTGTAACTGTTTTAACTACTTTTGGGCCAGTAACAAACATATAACTAGTTTGGTCTGTCATTATCGTAAAATCTGTTAATGCTGGTGAGTAAACTGCACCACCCGCACAAGGACCTAAGATTGAAGAAATTTGAGGAATAACCCCAGATGCCATAATGTTTCTTTGGAAAATTTCAGCATATCCAGCTAATGATCTAACCCCTTCTTGGATACGTGCTCCACCACTATCATTTAATCCTATAACAGGTACACCAATTTTCATGGCCATATCCATTACTTTACAAATTTTAAGAGCGTATGTTTCTGAAAGCGAACCTCCAAATACAGTAAAATCTTGAGCAAAAATATAAACAATACGACCATCAATTGTACCGTGTCCAGTTACAACACCATCAGAAAGATAAATTTGTTTATCTAATCCAAAAGATTTTGTTCGGTGTGTAACAAACATATCAAATTCTTCAAAACTATCATCATCTAATAATATATCGATACGTTCACGTGCTGTTAATTTTCCTTTAGCATGTTGAGAATCAATTCGTTTTTCACCACCGCCTAATTTTGCTTTGGCTCTTTTTTCAATTAATTCATTAATTTTATCTTGATTTGCCATTTTTATATAACTATTTTTATTTTTTTCTTTATTGTTTTGAACAAAGTTCTGTTAGCACTCCAAGTGTTGATTTTGGATGTAAAAAGCCGATATTTAAACCTTCTGCTCCTTTACGAGACACTTTATCAATTAACCTTACACCTCTTTCTTCAGCAGTTTGAAGTGCTTTTGTAGCATCATCAACAGCAAAAGCAATGTGGTGTATACCTTGACCTTTTTTCTCTATAAATTTACCAATTGGACCATCAGGCGATGTGCTTTCAAGTAATTCTATTTTTGTATTACCTACTAAAAAAAACGCTGTTTTCACTTTCTGATCAATTACTTCTTCAATGCTATAGCATTTCATGCCTAAAACTCCTTCATAATATTTAATTGATTCTTCTAAGTTATCGACCGCTATGCCGATATGTTCGATGTGCGAAATATTCATAAGTATAGATTTTTAATTAATTATATTATTACTTCTTATTACACTGTAAAATTATATAATGGGCTCACCAAATAATATGACAGATGTCATGTTATTTATGAAGTTACGATAACCTTTTCGTTAATATTTTTAGATACAACTTTTTGTTCAGTAAAACAAAAAATCTAAAGTAAAAAAATCAACTCTCAAAACATTTTAAGTCTCACTTACTCCAAAACCAATACGGTCAAATTACATTTTAGAACATTCCAACAATTTTCATTTGTCATTACGTTTAGAGTTTGTACTTTTGACCAAACCAAATAGTATATGAAACGAGCATGTTCAATATCTCATCTTCTACGAGAAAGTCAAATGGCGAACAGCATGCGAACTCTTAAAAACATTAAATATTAACGCATGAAAAATACCAAATATGTTTTCGTTACCGGAGGCGTAACTTCATCTCTTGGCAAAGGCATTATTGCAGCATCTTTAGCTAAATTATTACAAGTTAGAGGCTACTCTGTGACCATACAGAAATTGGACCCGTACATTAACATAGATCCAGGCACATTAAACCCTTATGAACATGGAGAGTGTTATGTAACTAATGATGGTGCAGAAACTGACTTAGATTTAGGGCATTACGAAAGGTTTTTAAACATACCTACTTCACAGGCAAATAATGTTACCACTGGTAGAATATATCAATCAGTTATTGATAAAGAACGAAGAGGAGATTTTTTAGGTAAAACCGTACAGGTTATACCACATATTACTGATGAGATTAAAAGAAGAATTCGACTTTTAGGTAATACTGGAGATTATGACATCATCATTACTGAAATTGGTGGTACCGTAGGTGATATTGAGTCGTTACCTTATATAGAGGCCGTTAGGCAATTAGAATGGGAATTGGGACGAGAAAATGCAGTGGTTATTCATTTAACATTGATTCCTTATTTAGCCGCAGCCGGAGAATTGAAGACAAAACCTACCCAGCATTCAGTAAAAATGTTAATGCAGAGTGGTGTAAATCCTGATGTTTTGGTATGTAGAACGGAGCACCCTATTGGTGATGATATCAAAAGAAAGTTAGCTCTTTTTTGCAATGTACAGCAAGAAGATGTTATTGAATCTATTGATGTAAATACTATTTATGATGTTCCTAATTTAATGTATAAAGAAGGTTTAGATCAAGTTGTTCTTAAAAAATTAAAATTAGAGACCAGTCCGAAGCCTAATTTAACGGAATGGAATGAGTTTTTACGTAAACATAAAAATCCAAAACATACTGTAGAAATTGGTTTAGTAGGTAAATATGTTGAATTACAAGATGCCTACAAGTCAATATCAGAAGCTTTTATACATGCAGGTTCTTCTCAAGAAATTAATGTAAATCTACACTGGATACATTCCGAAAGTCTTACTGTTGAAAATGCTGAAAGCAAATTAAAAGGATTAGATGGTGTATTGGTAGCACCTGGTTTCGGTGTAAGGGGTGTTGAAGGCAAAATAAAAGCAATACAATATATTAGAGAAAACAACATTCCCTTTTTAGGCATCTGTTTAGGTATGCAAATGGCAGTTATTGAGTTTGCTAGAAATGTTTTAGGATTAGAGGATGCTAATTCTACTGAAATGGATAAGAAAACACCTCACCCTGTTATTAATTTAATGGAAGAGCAGAAAAATATTTCTGACATGGGAGGCACTATGCGTTTAGGGGCATGGGATTGTAAATTGGAAAAAGGAACAAAAGTATATGAGGCTTATAACACAGAAATGATTAGCGAACGTCACAGACATCGCTATGAATTTAATAATGATTATTTGGATAAATTTACCAAGGCAGGCATGAAAATTTCTGGAATCAATCCAGAAACCAAACTTGTCGAAACTATTGAAATTCCTAATCATCCTTATTTTGTAGGCGTACAATACCATCCTGAATATAAAAGTACAGTGTTAAATCCACATCCTTTATTTGTGGCTTTTGTAAAAGCATGTTTAGAGACCAAATGAGAAAAAATATAACCATTCTATTCTTAATTATTTCAACAATTATAATGTTGAATAGTTGCGAACGCGATGAAGTTTGTATTGACCCAATTACATCTAATTTGGTTGTTGTCTTTTATGATTTTGATGATTCGGAAAGTGAAAAATCTGTAAATAATTTAGCCATTGAAATAATAGATATAGATGGAATTGGTAAAAGTTTAGATACTGTTAAAATTGACTCTGTTGGCATTCCATTAAATGTATATGATAACCAAACCAAAATTGTTTTAACTGCTAATAGTAAAGATGACTCACAGATCAATAGAGATACTATAATTATAAACTACGAGACCGAAGAAGTATTTGTTGGACGTTCGTGTGGTTATAAATCCATTTTTAACAATGTCACTATTAGCAGAGACTTTAATGATTCTGATAAATGGATAAAAAGTTTGTTACTAACACAAACAGAAATAGAAGATGAAACCGAAGCACATGTTACGATACTGCATTAACCTATTGTTCTTACTTTTCTTCACGATATCTTTTTCTCAAGGAATCGGGTCTACAAAGAAAGATTCTGTTTATTTAAATAAATATGGTTTACGTATTGGGATAGATTTATACAACCCCATACACACTGTATTAGACGATGCTAGAAAAGGATTTGAAATTGTAGGAGATTATCGCATTTCTAAAAAATATTTTATTGCGGCAGAATTAGGCTATATAGAAAATACAACGGACGAAGATTTTATTAATTTCACCACTAACGGTTCCTACATCAAATTAGGTATTGATTACAATGCCTATGAAAACTGGTTAGACATGGAAAACATGATCTATGTTGGTTTTCGTTACGGTTTTAGCACATTCAGTCAAACCCTAAATTCATATACAATAAATAACGACCCCTTTTATGACGATGTTAGCATTGTTCAAAATGGGCAAGAGTTTGATGGTTTAAATGGACATTGGGGTGAAATTGTGTTAGGTGTAAAAGCTGAATTATTCAAGAATTTATTTATGGGATTTAGCTTTAGTGGTAAAAAAATATTAACCTCAAAACAACCTGATAATTTTAAAAACTTATTTATTCCAGGCTTCAATCGTGTCTTTTTAAACAACTCCGGATTCAGCTTTAATTACACACTTTCTTATTTAATTCCGCTGTATAAAAAGGCGAAATGATAATTTTTCTTTAATTTTACTACTACTAAAAGAATTTAGCATGCAAAATATACCAAGTGTAGATTTATCTGATTTTCTATCTGATGACCCTAAAAGAAAACAAAAATTCGTCAACGAGATTGGCAAAGCCTATGAAGACATTGGCTTTGTTGCTTTAAAGGGGCATTTTTTAAGCGATAATTTGGTTGATAATTTATATAGTGAAATAAAAAAATTCTTCGCTCTTCCTCTCGAAACCAAACACAACTATGAAATAGAAGGCATTGGTGGACAACGCGGTTATGTTTCTTTTGGAAAAGAAAGTGCAAAGGGTAAAAAAGAAGGCGATTTAAAAGAGTTTTGGCATTTTGGTCAATATGTAGAAGATGATAATAAACTAAAAGCAGAATATCCTGATAATGTAACTGTAAAAGAATTACCTGAATTTAATAAAGTAGGTAAAGAAACGTATCAGATGTTAGAAAAAACCGGTGTTTATGTCTTGAGAGCTCTAGCTCTATTTTTAGATTTAGATGAACATTATTTTGACAATTATATAAAAAACGGCAACAGTATTTTAAGACCTATTCATTATCCACCCATTACCAGTGAACCAAAAGATGCTGTAAGAGCAGCAGCCCATGGTGACATCAACTTAATTACATTATTAATGGGTGCTCAAGGTAGAGGTTTGCAAGTACAAAATCATAAAGGGGAATGGTTAGATGCTATTGCACAACCTGACGAAGTGGTTATTAATGTTGGTGATATGCTTTCTCGTCATTCTAACAATAGGTTAAAATCTACTATTCATAGGGTTGTAAACCCACCTAGAGAAAATTGGGGAACGTCACGTTATTCTATTCCATTCTTTATGCACCCTATTAGCGAAATGCCTCTTAATTGTTTAGAAAACTGTATTGATAGTGAACATCCTAAATTATATGATGATATTACTGCAGGTGAGTTTTTAACGGAACGACTAATAGAATTAGGCTTAATAAAAAAGTAACTATTCAAAGCCCATAATTCTAAAGCTTAATATCCAAAACCTCCTATTTTAATACAATGGATTTACAAGATCAATTAAAAAATTTATTCCCAGAACATAAACCTGAAAAGGAAGAAAAACCAAAAGAAAAGAGTACTATTTGGTTACAAGACGATCCTATTATTTGTAAATATGAAAAACGTAAGGGGAAACCTATTACAATTTTAGAAGGGTATACTGGAGCAACGTCTGATTTTAAAAAATTAGCCAAAGAAATAAAAACAAAATTTAGCGTTGGTGGTAGCTTTAAAGATGATAAAATTATTATCCAAGGCGATCTTAGAGATAAAATTATGGAGCTTTTAAAAGAAAAAGGCTTTGCTGTTAAACGAGTAGGAGGATAAAATGGTTTACACCTCACAACAGGCGGTAATCTTTAAAATCATATATTCTAATACCTAAAATTTCAAACATTGAACACAAAACGTATTCCCGAATCTGAACTAATTTTAAATAAAGATGGTAGTGTATATCATCTTAACTTAAAACCTGAACATATAGCAGACACCATTATTCTTGTTGGTGATCAGGATAGAGTTGCAAAGGTTGCCAATCATTTTGATAGCATCATCTTTGAAACGCAAAAAAGAGAATTTAAAACCATAACAGGAATTTTAAAAGGTAAAAAACTTACGGTAATCTCAACAGGTATTGGACCTGATAATATTGACATCGTAATGAATGAATTGGATGCATTGGTCAATATTAATCTAGACACTAGAATGATAAAACCAGAGCATAAAAAACTTTCAATTGTACGAATTGGTACTTCCGGTTCTTTGCAAAAGGATATACCTGTAGATCGTTTTGTTTTATCAAAGTATGGGCTAGGTATGGATGGAACATTACATTCATATGCCTGTGAACAGATACTTGAAAGTGATATTGAAAACGCTTTTATAAAACATACAGATTGGAGCAATAGAAAGGCTAGACCATATATTGTCAAAGGAAGTACTGTATTAGCTACCCTTTTATCAAGTAATGATACTTTTAGCGGCTTTACTGCAACTGCAAACGGATTTTACGGTCCTCAAGGACGAGTGCTTAGATTAGCTTTACAAGACGCCAAATTGAACTCTAAAATTGACAATTTCAGTTTCAATGGTTTAAAAATTACGAATCTTGAAATGGAAACTTCTGCCATTTATGGTTTAGCAAAACTATTAGGTCATGAGGCACTTTCTATGAATGCTATAATTGCGAATAGAGCAAATGGAACCTTCAGTAAGGATACACATAAAACCATAGAAAAGTTAATAAAATATACTTTAGATAAGCTAGTAACAGCATGAAAAAGATAACCATTGGAGGTGTACCAGAACACTTCAATTTACCTTGGCATATGGCCATTGAAAATAATAAGTTTAAAGATAAGCATATTGACCTACAGTGGAAAGAATTTCCAGGAGGTACCGGTGCCATGTGTTCTGCATTACGCGATGGAAGTATTGATACTGCCGTTATACTCACCGAAGGTATTATAAAAGACATTATTGCAGGTAACCCTAGTAAAATTGTAAAAACATATGTCGATTCTCCTTTGCTGTGGGGTATTCATGTCGCGGAAAATTCAAAATTTAATTCCGTACAAGAGCTTAAAAATGCTAAAATTGCTATAAGCAGACCGGGCTCAGGATCTCAACTTATGGCAAAAGTAAATGCCGTAAAACAAGGATTTAACGTTGATGAGTTAAAATATGTACTCGTTAAAAATTTAGATGGTGGCGTTCAAGCATTGTCTGATGGAGCAGCAGACTATTTTATGTGGGAGCATTTTATGACAAAACCTTATGTTGACAATGGCACTTTCAGAAGATTAGATAGTCTAGAAACTCCTTGGCCTTGTTTTGTAATAGCTGTACGTAACAATATACTAAAAGAGGAACCTGAAGCTATTAAAACAATGATAAAGGTAATTAATAAACAGCTAAAGCATTTTGAAAACCCTTTAGAAAACGATAAATTAATTGCTCATTTTTCAGACCGTTATCAGTTAAAAGTAGAAGATGTAAAAACATGGTTATCACTAACCAAATGGAATAGAAAAAAAACAGTTTCAAAAAAATTAATTAATAGCATTCAAAATAAATTGACAGACTACGACGTTATAAAGGAAAATGTACCTGCAAAGGTATTAATTAAAAAGATGTTTTAAATTTATTTAAAGCCAACCAACTAAAAACCTAGGTTATTTATGATAACCAAAAAAGTAATCAACCAACCAATCTGAAAGCCATTTTAATAGTAGTATTAAAATGGCTTTTTAGATTCTAAAAGGTTCTATAAATTAGGATAGTTCAATTATATCATAAGTCCCGTATATGACTATAAACCATTAAAGTTTGCAATAATAAATGCTTAGGTATTTCTTATACGTATTTACTCTTATCTTTTTTGGCAGAGTTATTGTAAATATACCTAACAGTAAATAAGTATTATAAAGAATTGATATAAAAATAATAATATTGAATTACAATTCAATTCAAATAATATCTATATTTGTTGAAACCCATATTTCTAAACTAAACAACTTATTTAAAAATTAATGATCTTGTACTTCCTTTTTAATGCAAAATTGAAAAGCGATACAATAGATATGAAATGAATATGAAAATAAAAATACTTTGTTTATTACTAACAGTTACTTCTTTCGGTTTTAGTCAAACCGATACAGACATCTATCTATTTGATTTTATTCAAGGAGATAGTATTCTTGTTATCGACAATCCTATTAATATATCTGACAATAAGGGCTACGACAACCAACCTTCATTTCTAAATGACGGTTCTGGTGTATTATATGCCTCTACAAGAAACGAGCAAACTGATATTGCACTTTACGATATTAAAAATAATGTAAACGTATGGTTAACAAACACGGAAGCCAATGAATACTCTCCCATTCAGACTTTTGATAAAAATTATTTTACAGCAGTTAGATTAGACCAAGATGGAGAGCAACTTTTGTGGAAGTATAAATTTAATGGTAAGAAACAAGAAATACTCATAGAAAACCTACCGGTTGGTTACCATGCATGGATTTCTAAAAAAATGTTAGTTTCCTTTGTAATAGGAGATCCCTCATCACTTGAAGTTTCTAATTTAAAGTATAAAATAAAATATCCAATTGATAAAAATATTGGTAGGTCTATCTTAAAAATTCCAAATACAGACTTATTGAGCATTATTAGTTTAGAGCATGAAGATCCTGAAATTTATTCTATTAGCCCTATTACTAGTGAAAAAAAATACATTGCTGACCCCTTAGAAGGTGCTCAAGATTTGGCATGGACACCAGATGGCACAATGATTATGGGTAAAGGTGATAAATTATACAAATTGAAACCTGGGGTTGACAAAACCTGGGTTGAGTTTGCTTCATTATCTTCATATGGACTAACTGGTATTACTAGATTAGCTATTAGTCCGTTCGGTAATAAATTAGCCATTGTAGTTGATGAAACTACTAAATAATCAAAACCAGTAATATCCCATTAAACATAAAGTTAGCTATTTTTTAGTTTTTTCAGAGATTTTCGATAAGTTTGTGTGTAAGAAATTCCGCATAAATCTAATTAACTAAAACCATAGATAGTAGCTAATGAAATCATTTACGTATTCATTTTTAGTATTACTTATAATTATTACAAGTTCTTGTAGTAAGAAAATAATCAAAGAAAAGTGGCTTAAAACAGAAGCTCCGGCAGTATTTAAAGCTCGTTTCGAAACTACAAAAGGTAATTTTGACATTGAAGCACATCGCGAGTGGTCTCCATTAGCTGTTGATAGATTATACCAACTGATTTCTACTGATTTTTATACTGATATTGCGTTCTATAGAGTTGTACCCAATTTTGTGGTTCAGTTTGGAATTAATGACAATGCCGATTTAAATAAAGCTTGGAGTAATTATAAAATTGAAGATGAATCTGTTAAGAAAAGTAATGAAGAAGGTACCATCGCATTTGCTCGAGGAGGCAAAAGAACGAGAGATACACAATTATTTATCAATTTAAAAAATAATGATAGACTTGACTCCTTATCGTATAGTAACGTTACAGGTTTTCCTGTAATTGCAAAAGTTATTGATGGAATGGATGTCGTTAAGGAGATTTATAATGGCTATGGTGAAACACCTGGAAGAAAGCAAGATTCAATTCAAAAATTGGGAAATTCGTATTTGAAATCTAATTTTCCGAAGTTAGATTATATAAAAAAAGTGTATATTGTGGAATAATTAAACTCTTAAAAAATCCTCTTTCACAAAGATATCTAAAATATAGGCACGTTATAAAAGAACATTCCGCAGCTCGGAAAATTGTATAATTTTCCAAAAACTACGGAATGGGAATTAAATGCATTAAAATAACGTGCCTTATTTAATAAAAGTATAAATTACTTCAAAAGGTTTTGTTTTTTAACGAACTTTTATGTTTAATTCCCAATTTCTTTCTGCTTTTATATCTCTAACTCTTGTATTTACCTTCTTGAATAGTTAGGAGATTCTTTCGTAATCATTACATCATGTGGGTGACTTTCATTAATACCAGATGCCGTTATTTTAACGAATTTTCCAGTTTCTTTTAAAGTT
Source organism: Aureibaculum algae (assembly GCF_006065315.1). Classification (GTDB taxonomy): domain Bacteria; phylum Bacteroidota; class Bacteroidia; order Flavobacteriales; family Flavobacteriaceae; genus Aureibaculum; species Aureibaculum algae. The sequence continues at coordinate 3,897,740 of NZ_CP040749.1, forward strand.
TCGATGTCCTTTGCTCCACAATATCCCATTCCAGCTCTTAAACCACCAATAAATTGATGAATACTTTCGTAAAGATCACCCTTATAAGGCACACGACCTACAATACCTTCTGGTACTAATTTTTTAATATCATCTTCAACATCCTGAAAATAACGATCTTTACTTCCTTGTCTCATCGCTTCTACAGAACCCATCCCACGATATGACTTAAATTTTCTTCCTTCGTAAATAATGGTTTCTCCAGGCGATTCTTTTGTACCAGCCAATAAAGAACCTAACATAACGGTGTCAGCTCCGGCGGCAATAGCCTTAGGAATATCTCCCGTATAACGAATACCTCCATCGGCAATGACAGGCACTCCACTTCCTTTAATAGCTTCGGCAACGGCTAAAACAGCTGAAAATTGAGGGAAACCAACTCCTGCTACAACTCTTGTAGTACATATTGAACCCGGACCAATACCTACTTTAACGGCATCAGCACCAGCTTCAACTAAATATTTTGCAGCTTCTGGGGTAGCAATATTACCTACTACCACATCAATATTTTTAAATTTTTTCTTAATTTCTTTAAGCACATTCACTACACCTTTGGTATGCCCATGTGCTGTATCTATGATTAGAGCATCAACTCCAGCATTTATTAGAGCCTCTGCTCTATCTAAAGCATCTGGGGTTACACCAATAGCTGCAGCTACTCTTAACCTACCAAAACTATCTTTATTGGCAATAGGTTTTTGCGTTACTTTGGTAATATCTCTAAATGTAATAAGGCCTTCTAGCTTTCCACCTTCAACAATTAATAATTTTTCAATTTTATATTGCTGCAATATTTTTTCTGCATCCTTTAATGAAGTTCCAACAGGTGCAGTAACTAAGTTCTTGCTTGTCATTACCTCTACAATAGGTTTATTACTTTTATGCTCAAACCGTAAATCTCTATTGGTAACAATACCTTTTAACATACCATTATCATCTACAATAGGAATTCCTCCAATACCATGCTCACGCATGCTATTATTGGCATCTTCAACTGTTGCAGTTAAAGGCAGCGTTACAGGATCTATAATCATACCGCTCTCAGCACGTTTTACTTTACGTACTTTAACCGCCTGTTGTTGTATGGTCATATTTTTATGAAGTACACCGATACCACCTTCACGAGCCATAGCTATTGCCATTGCAGATTCAGTAACCGTATCCATAGCAGCGGATACAATAGGTATATTTATAGTAATATTTCTGGTAAATTTTGTTTGGATATTTACTTCGCGTGGTAGTACTTCAGAAAAAGCAGGGACTAAAAGTACGTCGTCGTAGGTTAAACCTTCTCCAACAAATTTCGGATTTTGAGTATTCATTTACAATTAAATTAAATAATAATTAATTGCACGCGAATTTACAATTATTATTTAGATTGACTTAATTATAACTGGATTAATTCTGTTTTCTAATTAATTGGTATAAAATTATTAATGTAGAAGCTGTAAAAGTAAGCGTCATGAATGTACCTGAAAAAATAACCAGATATTTCATCCACAATATTTCCTTCCAAAGGAAGTATAAACCGCCAAAAGTAAATAACACCGAGAAAAATGGTTCAATCATTAAAAATAATTTTATTTTATTCGGTAAATTGGTAATAGACAAGATAACACCTAACAGAAAGAATATCAAAGACATAGATAGTATATGACTATGAACTATAGATAGCATTTCCTTTGGTGATTTTTTAAATTTCATCACTTCCGCATCTTCATCATTCTCATTACCTAAATAATTTTCTTCAATACCATTTGTACTTATAGATGATGTTTCATTAACAAATAATAAACCTGTATAAAACCCAATACTTAGCACAACTAAAAAAATTCCAATTAGTAATTTTAGCTCTTTGGGCAAGGATTGTATGCGTCCGTTTAACATCATTAAAAATAATTATTTTCTTGAAGTAAATTTACCGTTTTAAGCAAATTATTAATAGCAATAGTCATAGATTTTGCAGAAATAGTAGCTCCAGAAATGGCAATAATATCTTCTTCATATTTTAATTGATCTTTACTGTTTTTCCCTTCAAATTGCCGTAACCAACGTTTACTACTAATTTCACCACCATAATCTTCTCTATAAATTAACACTTTGGATTTTATTATGTTTAAATCTTTATCAAAAAGAACTAAATAATCAAACTGATCTGTCTTACTGGGTGCTTTATCGGCAAATAGATAACCTATGACAGCCTCATTTTTGATAATTTTAGTAAAATTATTTTTGGTGATTTTTGTAACTAATTGAACATTTATTTCCTTAGAAACCTTAATAAACTCCATAGTAAAATTTTCAATATCGAATGCCAATTTCACCTCTTTTTCTACCTTTTTTTGAATATTTTTTGGTAGTTGAAATGCATGGGCACTTATTGAGAGAATACTTAAAAAAAACAATAACCTTAAATTAAAAATCATATAGTTTCTATTTTATTCTTGTCAAAATTAACATATTAAAACCAAACACCTATTCCGAAATTTAATCTGTCCTTAACCGTGTCTTGAGACAACGCATTATCTCTAAATTGATAATCACCTTTAACAACTACTCCTGGTGCAATATGATAGCTTAACCCTGCTGTTATTTCAGTTCTATCATACGAACCATTTTTTACCAAATTTCCTGCAACATCGGCATGGGTATCATAATTTTCGTATCTGGTAAAAGCCACTAATTTTTGCTTGTTTTTTTGTGGTAATAAATTATATGCTCCTTCTAAATACCAACCCTGCAAAACGCTACCTAAGTCGTTTCCAGTTATAACATTATAGGCATCAGTATCCGATAAAGAAGCATAAATAAACTGACCTCGAGCCGAAAAACGATGATAATTATATCTAGCATCAAGTCCTAACATAGTTATTCCGATAGTTGAACCATCGATAGTTTCTATTTCATGATCTGTTTGGGTTTTACCAAAGTATCCCGATGCTCCTAAACGTAGCCCTTGTATTCCATAAAAATCTATTTTTCCTGCAAACGTAGGACTGCTCATGGTTGATTGTGCTCCTTTTTGACGACCACTACGCAATCCATTAGAACCTTTTAAAATTCCATTGACACCCTCTTCTCCATTTACATCACTCGATTTAAACCCGTTAAAAATATACGCTTGGTAACCTAAATTCATATTGGGCAATCGGCCATTCACACCAATTCCAATTTCTCGCCATGTAGTTGGGACAATCACATTATCTACCGATGGCCTTTCAGTACCATTAAATGTTGTTGGTTCATGATATTCATTAACAATACCCATTGGCACCAACATTAATCCTCCGCGAACATTAAAATTAGCAGCTACATTGTAATTAACGAAAGCCTGTTCAATATAAACCTCCTTAACATGTTCAAATTCTATTTCAGTTACGAACTGAACTTTGTCGCTAAATTTATAACCGAGTAATAAAACGAGGCGTTGAACATCTAATTCTCCATTACTATTTTCGGGCTGGTTGTAAGTGATTTCACCGTAACCTCCAATAGTAACTCCCTTATTTATATTTGTTGAAATTAAACGTTGAGCTCCATTAATTTGTTGGGAAATAGAATCCAACTGAGCCTGTATATTTGATAAGTTCAGCATAATAAGTATGCTAAAAAGTAAACTGTTTTTTTTCATTTTTTTATTTAGACTTATTCTATATAATAAATTTAAGTGGCAAATATAAAATGAAAAATGAAAATACAAAACTTATTTAGAACTATTTTAAATAAGAGTTAATCGATGAGTAATTACATTTGTGCAAGATCTAAGTATTACCAATTGAATGTTCCTACTGAATAGGAATGACAATTTTGATTTTATATTCACAAATCACCAATCAATAGGTTGTAATTTTTTACTTTTCAAAAAGTCATTCGTTTTGCTAAAATGCTTATTGCCGAACCAATAACCCCGATTGGCACTTAACGGTGAAGGATGTCCGCTGGTTAAAATAGTGTGTTTTTTATCATCAATAAGTTTCGCCTTCTTTTTAGCAAAACCTCCCCATAATAAAAATACTACATTTTCTTTATTCTTAGAAATTTGCGAGATTACCGTGTCAGTAAAAGTTTCCCATCCTTTTTTTTGATGAGATCCAGCTTCATGAGCTCTTACCGTTAACGTGGCATTTAGTAATAATACTCCTTGCCTTGCCCAACGTTCTAAATTTCCATTTTCCGGAGATGTCTTACCCAAATCTGCCTCGATTTCCTTAAATATATTTTGTAATGATGGCGGTACTGCTATATTTTCATTTACTGAAAAACACAAACCGTTGGCCTGCCCTACTCCATGATATGGATCTTGTCCGATTACAACAACTTTTAAATCGTTAAAAGAACAATAATCAAATGCCGCAAAAATGGCTGAACTTTTAGGGTAACACGTAAACTGACGGTATTCCGCTTTCACAAAAGAATCTAAATCTTGAAAATAGGTAGCCTCAAATTCTTTTGCTACAATTGGTTTCCAGCTTTTTGCTATACTCAAATCCATACATTCCAATTAGAAAATATCTTAAATAGAAAAGACTATTATTTTAGTTACTTTTGCTTGACCAAAAATACAATTTTGAAGAGTAAAATTACTAATAAAACACTTAAAGATTTAGAGTTTGATGTGGTCTTAAGCCATATCGCAAATTATTGTCAAACAGACTTAGGTAAAAAAGCTGTATTAGAAATTGTACCTATTCAAAAGAAAGAAACCCTAATTGATGAATTACACCAAACAAATGAATATTTAAGTTCTTTTGAAAATGATAATAGAATACCAAATCATCAATTTGATGAAATAACAAAAGAAATCCATTTGTTAGGTGTAGAAAATAGTTTTTTAGAAGCACAAGCTTTTCAAAAAATTGCTACTTTATCAGAAACAACAATTGAAATACTCAATTTCTTTAAAAAATTTGCAGAATACTTCCCTTCCCTTTTTAAGAATTCTCAAAAAATTGACTATACCAAAGAAATTCATGAAAGCATTCATAAAATTATTAATCGTTTTGGTGAAGTATCAGATAACGCAAGTGCCGAATTAAAAGCAATCCGCAAAGAAATAAATAGTGTAAGAGGTGAAATTGGTAACAGTTTTACAAAAGCACTTAATCATTATGCCAGTAATGATTATTTAGATGACATTAGAGAATCAGTTATTGATAATCAAAGAGTATTGGCAGTGCAAGCCATGCACAGAAAAAAAGTTAAAGGCTCTTTATTAGGTAATTCCAAGACAGGAAGTATTGTCTACATAGCACCTGAGGCCACACTAAGATTAAGCAGAAGGCTACAAGATTTAATCTATGAAGAGCAACAAGAAATTGTACGTATATTAAAAATGCTGACCAATCAAATTAGGCCTTATAAAAGTTTTTTAGAACAATATCAGGGCTATCTAACGCATTTAGATACTGTTTCAGCAAAAACAAAATATGCTCAAAAAATCAACGGTTTATTACCAAAATTTTCTCATAGTAAGAAAGTTTTATTTCGAGATGCTTATCACCCTATATTATTAGAAGCAAACACTAAAAAAAATATTAGTACTATTCCGCAAACTTTAGAACTAAATCAGAATCAACAAATTATTGTTATTTCTGGACCTAATGCTGGTGGTAAAAGTATTACTTTAAAGACTATCGGCTTATTACAAGTTATGATTCAGTCTGCTATTTTAATACCTGTACATGAACGCAGTGAAGTCTATTTTTTCGACACAATCCTTACCGATATTGGCGACAATCAATCTATAGAAAATCAATTAAGTACTTACAGCTATCGTTTAAAAAATATGCGTGATTTTTTGCGTAAATGTGACAACAACACACTTTTTTTAATTGATGAATTTGGTACAGGTAGTGACCCTGAATTAGGAGGGGCATTGGCTGAAATTTTCTTAGAAGAATTTTACAGCAAAAACGCTTATGGTGTAATAACTACACACTATTCTAATTTAAAAGTTTTAGCCAATGAACTTGAAAATGTAACCAACGCCAATATGCAGTTTGACGAAAGAACATTGGAACCTCTATTTAAACTTTTTATAGGTCAGGCCGGTAGTTCATTTACATTTGAAGTTGCTCAAAAAAACGGCATTCCTTTCAGCTTAATAAATAGAGCCAAAAAGAAGGTTGAACGTGGTAAGATTAGATTGGATAAAACAATTTCTAAACTTCAAAAAGAACGCAACAAACTTCAAAGAACTTCAGAAAATTTAGAAAAGGAGCAGGATAAGGCTAAAATGCATTCTGATAATCTTTCTGAAAAGGAATCGAAAATTCAAGATAAACTTGAGAGTTTTCAGGAATTATACGACAATAATCAGAAAATGCTTTCTATAGGTAGAAAGGTAAATGAAATGTCAAATACATATTTCCAATCTAATAATAAAAAGAAATTATTAGCCGATTTTATGAAATGGATATTAATGGAGAAGAACAAGTACGTTACACTCCATAAACCTATTAAAAAAACAAAAGTCCAGAAGAAGAAGGAAACGGAAACAAAAAAAACGATAGAAAAGGAATTAGAAGAGGTTAAAAAGGAAGTCTTGGTTGAGGTTAAAAAAATTAGACAGAAAAAAAACACGCTAAAAAAACAAATTGAAAAAGTAAAAGCTGATTATAATTTTAAGGTTAATGACAGAGTACGTTTGCCAGACGGTAAATCCGTTGGAACCATAGATAAAATTGAAAAAAATATTGCCACTCTTAATTACGGAATGTTCACTACAAAAATAAATATCAATCAATTAGAACTGGTTGAATCAGCCAAAAAATAAAGCTATCCTATTCAAAATTATATGGTTATATTTATTTTGCTTAATTTTAACAAAACTAAATATTAACTAAAACCACAAAAAATGAAGAAATTTTTAGCATTCGTGCTAATTCTCTTGTTTATTATTTTGGCATGGTTTAGCTGGAAATGGTATAAAAAGACCATGCTCTGCTGCGATAACACCGTGCAAACTGAAACAAAAGAAAATGTACCACCATTGACAAAACCAGTCAAATATGGACCGCTCGTCTACAATTGGAACTCAGACAAACCCGTTACGAATGACCTTTGGTTAAATAAAAAAAAGGAAATTCAATCTGCGGATGGTGAAGGTAAAATTTTAAGAATTCTTGGTCCTTATTATAAGGATGAAACCAACACAACTTCTTTTGAAAATCTTGGATTAGCAAGGGCTGATGCCGTCAGGCAAATGCTATCTGATTCTATAGCAATGAGTAGAATGGAGATCGACAGCAAATTAATTTTAAATTCAGAAGACGCTAAAACAGCATCGTTTGGGGGTACAATTTTAGAGTGGAAAGTTAGAAATGAAAACATTCAAGAAGTTGACAACAAAACCTTAATATATTTTCCATATAACTCAACCAAAAAATTGGAAAACGAAAACATTAATGACTACCTAAAAAACATCGTTGAGCAATTAAAAAACAACGAAAAAACCATTGACATTACCGGTCATACAGATAATAAAGGTGACCCTGGTTATAATATGAAATTAGGTTTAGATAGAGCAAAAACTATTAGAAGTATATTGATCAAATTAGGTATCGCGGGAGAAAGAATTTCGGTGGGTACTGAAGGTGAGAATAGTCCAATTGCGTCAAATGACACAGAGGAGGGTATGGAGAAAAACAGAAGAGTGGAATTAGAAATTAATTAATCAACTAAAAAATAAAATTATGTTAGCATTACAAATAAATACAACAGCATGCGATGGTTCTGATATGTTTTGGCCATGGTTTTTATGGTTATTAGCAGCGTTTATATTAGGAATTATTTTAGGATGGTTATTATCAAAAATATTTGGTGGTACTAATGATACTATTGATTATTCTTCTAAAATTAAAGGCTTAGAAGCTGATTTAGCAGCATGTCGTAAAGAAAAAGGAGTCTTGGCTGCAACTGCTGCTGCCACTACTGCTTCTTTAGCAGCCGCTGTGGTACCAACAAAAGCAGTTATTCCAGCCAAAGCTGACGATTCTGTCAAAGATGACTTAACAAAAGTGGAAGGTATTGGCCCGAAAATTAAAGGTTTACTAAACGATGATGGAATTTGGAATTTTAAACAACTTTCTGAATCCGAGTTAAGTAGATTACAAAAGATATTAGACAATGCAGGTCCTCGTTATAGAGTTCATAAACCTAAAACATGGTCAGCTCAAGCTAAAATGGCTGCGGAAGGTAAATGGACTGAATTGGCAAAGTGGCAAGATGAATTGAAAGGAGGATTGTAATTTCCTTTTTAAAATAAAAAAAGCTCCAATTAAAATTGGAGCTTTTTTTTATTCTTTATACCTTTCCATCTCTCTATCATAAAAAGAGGATGCTTGTTCTATCAAATCATTTATTTCATTAGTGAGCTCATCTTCATTCTCTCCAGTAACATCTTCCAGCCATTCAATTTCATCATTTACTAAATTAATAATAAATTGAGGATAATCTGTATGTATTATAAAAATATCATCAGGAAAATCAGTATTGTCTCCGAGTAAAAATTTAGGTAATTGCATATCTTATTTTATTAAATTCATTATTTCGTTATATATTTTCAGGCCAACATCTTTTCCATATAGATTTTTAGAAAAGTCAGATTTTTTTGATGTAAAATAATCAAAAGCTTCTATCATCTTTAATTGATTACTTCCAACTGTTTTAGCAAATCCATTTTCTACCAACTCAACCCATTCTGTTTCTTCTCGAGCAATAATACAATGTTTTTTGTTAAAGTAAGCTTCTTTTTGTAATCCACCACTATCAGTAACAACCATTTTACAATGTTTTAATAAGGAGAGCATATCAAAATATCCAACAGGTTCTATTATAGTAATTCTTGTTTCAATATTATTTTCTTCAATTATTTTTTTTGTCCTTGGATGCAATGGCATTACAACTTTACATTGAGCATTAATTTCATCTAAACCTCTAAAAATAGCCTTTAGCTTTTCAACATGTATTGTATTATCTTGTCTATGGATGGTGGCTAATACAAAGTTATTCTCCTCGAGCATTAATTTATTGCAAATGCTCGATTTTTCATTAGCCTTTTTTGAATAATACGTTACCGCATCTTTCATAATATCACCTGACTTCACCACTCTCTCAGAACCAAGTATACCTACTTTCTTTAAATTATGTACACCAACATCAGTTGGACAAAGTAATAAATCAGAAATAGTATCTGTAGCTATTCTATTAATTTCTTCAGGCATATTCATATTAAAAGATCGTAAACCAGCTTCAATATGAATTACTTTAATGCCCATTTTTTTAGCAGCTAATGCACCTGCTAATGTAGAATTGGTATCACCATAAACAACAACAGCCAATGGCTTTTCATCTAACAGTATTTTTTCAACACCAATTAACATTTGCCCAGTCATAGCAGCATGACTAAGTCCATTTATATGCAAATTGTATTTGGGCTTAGGTATTTCCATCTCTTCAAAGAAGATATCGCTCATGTTTTGATCAAAATGTTGACCCGTATGCACAATTATCTCTTCGAGCTCTCCATGTTCACCAATTATTCTGCTTAACACCGCTGCCTTTACAAATTGTGGCCTTGCTCCTAAAATAGTTACAATTTTTTTCATGATGCCAATTGCTTTATAATAATTGATAGTTCTTCTGTCAATGCTTTACGATGGTACTTATCAATATTTTTAGTTTCTGATATTAATTCATTTTGCTGGTAGTCTAAATACAATTTCTCAATAGACCTTTTCATTTTGTATGCATCATTAAAGTCAATTACCTCACCAGAACTTGTTTCACTTAATATATCTGATAAATCACCATCTTCAGGTCCAATTGCCAAAATTGGGCGTTCTGATTGTAAATATTCAAATATTTTACCTGTAATTATTCCTTTTGAACTAGGCACATCGTTTACCAATAATAATAAAATTTGAGCTTTTCTTTGAAATCCAATCACCTCTTTATGCGGTAAATAATCAATAATCTCTGTATGTGATTTTAAATTGTTTTGGTATAAATTTTCTATAACTTCATTTGCCAATTTTCCCACAAAAACCAACTTAAAATCTTTCGCGAAGCTTGTATTTTCAGTTATCAATTCTGACAAAACCCTAAATAACACTTTCGGATTTCTATCTGCATTTACTAAACCGACATGAACTAAGGTGAACTTTTTATCCAATTCATTTTTAGATGAATTCCTATCACCATCGTAGCCATTCGTTATAACTTGAACATTCTTATTAAATTTAAGAAAATTCTCCTTCATAGTATTACCAACCACCAACACACAATCTGCTTTGCTCACCACTTCATTTTCTAATTGATGATGCTTTTTTTCACTTTTTTTTGTTAATGGCAATTTTTGAAAGTAATCAATATCCGTCCACGGATCTCTAAAATCAGCAATCCATTTTACACCTAATTTATTTTTTAATTGTAAACCAATTAAATGTAAACTATGCGGTGGACCTGTAGTAATAATAACATCAACTGGATTATTTTTTAAATACTCAGTTAAATATGTAACAGATGGTTTAACCCAAAATTTTCTAGCATCTGGTATAAAATAATTAGCTCTTACATATTGCATTATTTTACCAAAAAACGAGGGGTTTTCACTTAAAAAACCTGCACTTGTTTTTTTATTCTTATTACCAAAAAGTTTTAAAATATCATTTGGTTCTTTTATGGGTTGCTTAAGAACTTTTACAGACTTTGGCACCTCATTTTCTAATGTTATATCCTCTATGGCATAGTTAGGCTCATCAACAGTATAAACCACAGGTTCGATACCAAACTGCGTTAAATATTTTACAAATTTTAACCAACGTTGTACGCCAGAACCACCTGAAGGAGGCCAATAATATGTTATTATAAGAACTTTCAATTTTCTAATTTATCATACAATTTGAGCAACTTCAAACTTTCCTCATCCCAATTTTCACCCTTTTCCATAACTGCAGTATACGCATTTTCAGTTTTATATTTTAATGCATCATAATTCGTAAAGGCATTATTAACTTTTAATGCAAAATCTTCCGCATTTCCGGCTTCAAAAACCAAGCCTGCATCATATTTCTGAACGATTCGTTTTAATGGTTTACATGAACTAACCAATAATAAGCTTTTACTCATCATAATTTGAAATAGCTTATGTGGTATCGTATTATCTGTATGGTCGTTGGCCTTATGTGGTATTATGTTTAAGTTGGACTTTTTCATTATAGTCGCTACTTCATCAAAAGGCCTATATCCTACAAACTCAACAATATTTTCTAATTTCAGTTGCTTAACGATGTCTTTTAATTTATTTTCAACATCTGCACTCCCTTTACCTATTAAATACAGTTTTGCCGTTGGAACTTGATGAAGCACCTTTTGCATTCCTCTAATCGCAGTATCTAAACCACGATGCGGGCCAAATCCGCCAACATATGTTATAGAAAAGAAATCTTTATCTATTATATTTTGCGCAACTTCTGTATTGAAATTTTCTGCGAAATTTTTCTTTTCATAATTAGATATCACTGTAAATTTTTCTTCTTCAATATGAAAATTATTTATCAATTTCTCTTTCATTTCATCAACTACACAAACAATTTTATCAAACTTTCTACAGTATTTCTCTTCTTTTTTAGACCAATGCTTAGGATTAAAAAATACCATATTCTTTATTCTAATGAGTCTGCTTTTTTTCCATGAAAACCAAGTTTTTAACGCTTCTGGATAATTTTCATGTAAATCTAAAACCAAACCTTTTTCAACTTTTTTCCTAAACGCATATGCGGTACCCGCCAAAGGTAAATCATGCACATGTAAAAATTCAATGGAATACTTTCTGAAAATTTTCTTTAAATTAAAATAGAAAAATGGATTGATATTAAATACACTTTCAACAATATCATTAATTCCTTTTTTAACAGTAGTATAGTTAGAACCTATCCTATAAACCTGTACACCATTAACAATTTCCTGTTTCGCTTGGTTCTTTTTTCTTGGACAAACTACAATTATTTTTTTTCCAAAGTCAGTCAATGCTTCTGCCTCTTTTCTTACCCTAATATCTTGAGGATAAGAACCGTCAACAATCATGCAAATAAATTTATTATCTGACATTTTTTTCGGCATAAACGGCATAATAGCGAGGTGTATACTTTCTTAAAATAGGTCTAAATCCTATTTGATTAATTGGACTCGTCCATTTTTCTGTTTCTTTTATAGTCCAATTTGATTTTTCCAACAACCAATCAAATTGCCAATCTTCAAATTCATGATAATGCCTATCCCATTTATCTGTTTTAGACTGATAAGCCTTTGCAAACCATAGATTAAGCGGTATTGTAGCAATTAATTTTGTAGATTCAATGGCACTTAACACATTAAAAGGAGCTAAGAGATGTTCAAATATTTCAAACGCTGTTACTGCATCTACTTTGTGTTCTTTTACAATTTCGGGCAGCAAGTCTAAATCTTCACCATTAGTATTAATGACTGTATAGCCGTGTTCTTCCATTATTTCACTAAACGGATTTCTAATACCTAGATCTAAAATTGTAGCAGGACTAGGCAATACTTTCCGTAAAAATTTAATAGTATGATCGTATCTTTTACTCGGTAGTTGATTGTACATTTTTCTTTTTATCAATAAAAAACCATCCAATAGGAATCAATAATAACAGAGCATAAGAAATCATTGTAATGGTATTTCCTGTTTTGATTACGGTTGGTTCAAATTTAAAAACAATTTCATGTTTTCCTGATGGTATTACCATCGCTCTTAGCACATAATTTGCCCTAAAGTAAGGTGCTAATTTACCATCAATATATGCATTCCAGCCATCTTTATAATACATGTCTGAAAAAATGGCCAATTGCTCGTTACTGCTATTTGAATCGTATTTTAATTCATTAGGTTGGTAAGAAGTTAATGTTATTGATGCCAAGCTATCTTTTGTAAAAGAAGTTTGACTTAACATGTTCTTAAATTCAGAATTAACAACTGCTTTTTGTTTTGTATTCAGGCTATCTAAAGCCATAATTTCTTCATTGGCAGAATTAACAACCTCCACGGAATTTACAAACCAAGCATTACCATTTGCATCGTCATTCTTTTGCAGTCTTGTTACCCGATCTTTGTCTTGAAAAATAATATATTTGGTATTTAACATATTTAATACCTGCATATTAATTTTCGCAATTTGATATTCAAATAATTCTTGATATCTTCTTGGTTTTGCAGCATGATACCCTCCAATTGAATTATGAAAATATGATGTACTACCATCATTTATTGGGTTAACCGCAAAATTGGCTACTCTGTAATATGATTTATCTTTAAGTATTTCTTTGTCAAATTGACTCGCAGCAAATGGAATCTCTTCTTGTTTTTTTGAAACAAAATCTTCATCATTTACATAGCGTCTATCTACCCCAACCAAATCAAATAAAATTAAAACTGCAAAGGAAATAATTACTGCATTCTTATTAATTTTCTCTTTTAAAAATGCCCATAATAGTCCTCCAGATATTAATATTAAAATTAAAGAACGTAAACTGTCATTAAAGAAAAGTGATTTTCTTTCAGAAATAATCGTATCCATAAAGCCAGGAAATTGCTTCTCAATTCCCGCCATACCAGGATCTCTAAAACTCTCAAAATTAAAAAGACTGGTACCAAATAGCGTAAAAAATAATGTCAACCCTCCTACTCCATAAAGTGCATACTTTAGATACTTTAATTTGTTAGTTTTATTATTTTCATCTTTTAAAAACTGATTCAATGTAATTATTGCTAATAAAGGTACTGCCAACTCTGCTATAACTTGAATAGAAGATACCGCTCTAAACTTATTATACATTGGTACATAATCAATAAAAAAATTGGTTAATGAAGGAAAGTGTTTCCCCCAACTTAATAAAAGAGAAAAAATAGTAGCCGCTAGCAACCATTTTTTCAACTTTCCTTTTACTAGAAACAACCCTAACACAAAAAGAAATATCAACACAGCTCCGATATAAAATGGAGCTTCAATTATTGTTTGTTCTCCCCAATAACCAGGAAAATTTTCCGAAAAATTCTTAGCTTCAGCCCTACCAAACTTATTCTTTAAGAAAGCATAAGTCTCCGAATCTTTCCCTAAATTTTCTCTATTTCCGCCTCCATAAAACCTTGGTATTAAAAGACTAAAACTCTCTGCTATTCCATAGCTATACTCTGTAATATACTCTCTATCTAATCCTGAAGATATATGTTCTTTAGGGTTACCTTCTGGTGTAATGGTTAATTCGCTTTTACTTCGCGTACTATGTGAAGCATATTCTTTGGTCGCTAATAAACTGGTTGAATTAACTCCAATTGCTAAAACTGCCGCTCCTGCTAAAATAAGAGTACTCTTGATAAAATTTGGAATTGTTTTTTGCTTAATGGCATCTACTAAATACATAATACCTAAAATCAATATCATAAAGAGTAGATAATAGGTCATTTGCGGATGACTTGCATTTACTTCAAAAGCTAAAGCTATAGCTGTTAGAATAAAACCGGATAAATACTTTCGTTGAAAAACTAACAATATTCCCGCTAAAACCATAGGCATATACGCAATGGCATGAGATTTCGCATTATGTCCAGCTCCGAAAAGACTTATAAAATAAGTTGAAAAACCAAAAGCCAAGGCTCCTATTATGGCTAACTTCCACTCGACCTTAAGCACATACAGTAAAACAAAAAAACCTAAAAAGTACAAAAATAAATAGTCTGCTGGTCTCGGTAAAAAGCGTAGTAATAAATCTGCTTTTTTTATATAATTATTTGGATAATATGCACTAACATTATATGCTGGCATACCACCAAAGGCCTTGTTTGTCCAATAAGGTTCCGCATCATATTCTTTTCGATACTCTACTATTTCTTTAGACATACCCTTAAACTGAGCGATGTCACTTTGAAATATCTTTTTACCTTCTAAAATTGGTGAAAAATAAGCCACTGAAACAATAACAAATACTAAAATGGCAATTAAAAAACGGAGGTATTTATTATTCATTATCTATTTTTATAATTCTTGTATAATTATTTTTGTTAACCACTAAACAAAAATCATTCAACATCCTCATAATCAACATACTCACCAACATCATTATTACTTTTCGCATTTGTATTAGGGGCTTTATCGATGATTGTTTCCCCCTCTTTTACATGTTGCTTTTGAGTCGTTGTTCTTCCTTGTTGTTCATTAAATTTTTTCTCAACATTTTGCATCATTTTCTTCATAAAAATAGGAAATACATATCTTCCTATAATTTTAAGAGCATAATAAATAGCTAAAATAATGAGTATTGTTCTTATAAAATTCATAATACCAGCTTCTTGCATAAAATAAAACCTAAATAAAAGATTTTTTAAATTAGTTCCCAAAAATAACAATTTGAAAGCAACAAATACGTTAAGTAATACATAAATTGATAATTTTTAGTCTTAACACTCCCGCATGAGAAAATTCGTCTTGGTTTTTATTTTTAGTTTTTGCTATCTAATAAGTGCTGCACAGTATACAGAAGTCATAAATTCTAAACGACCAGGCTTCTCAGACAGCCCTTATAGTGTTGGTAAAGGTGTTTACCAGGTGGAGGCAGGGTTATTCTATAAAAATATAGGTAATTACTTATACTATGACCAAGCTACAGCAGAAACAATTAACTACAATAGTAAGTCATACGGTACAGACCTTACTTTTAGAACGAGTCAATTTTTTGAAAAATTAGAATTAAACTTAGACTTATCATTTGGTCAAGAAGACAGAAACTATACGCGACCTACTATTTATAGTGAATCCGCATTAGGATTAAGTAAATTTACTGTTGGAGCGAAGTATCTTGTCTACTCACCAACATACACAGACAAATCAAAGGAAATACGAAGTTGGAAAAAACGAAACAGTTACGATTGGAAAAGACTTATTCCCGCAGTAGGTGTTTATGCTGGACTTAACACCAACTTACTTAGTAAATTACATAAAAACCCGGGAGGTTTAAGTCCGAGGTTCGCCCTTTTTACACAAAACGATCTTACCAATAAATTTGTTTTAATTACAAATTTTATAATGGATAAGACCTTTACGGATGATTCTGAAAATTCATACATTATCACTGCAACCTATTCTTTAACACCAAAAGTTTCTGTATTTGCTGAGAATCAAGGTTTTTTAAGAAAAAATGTACCCAATGATTTTCAATACGGAGTAGGTAGTGCTTATTTGTTAAATAAGAACATGCAAGTTGACGCTGCTTTTCGATATATAAAGGATGAACGCGGAGATGACAGTTTCTTTTTGGGAGCTGGTATTGCTTGGAGGTTAGACCGACATATTGATGGTTATAGCACCTTGAATTCTGAAGGTAAAGCCACAAAAGACACTAATGGAGGTGGCTTCTTTTCCAGAATTTTTTCTAAAAAAGACAAAAAACAAAGAAAAGTTAAAAGTGTAAAAGCGGGTAAGAAAAAAATTAAAACCTTAAAACCTAAGCAAACCAAAGCTCAAAAACGATTAGAGAAAGAAGCTAAGAAAAAAGCGAAGGATGACAAAAAACAACAAAAAGCGGATCAGAAACAAAAGAAAAAAGACACTAAAAATTACGATAAAAATTATGACCCTAACAGTAATTAATTAACTGTTATTGCTAATTGATATAGTAATTTGCCTTTCTAAAAATTTAATTCACTGTTTGTATTCGCTATTATAAATAAATTAATTATCTATTTCTTTTTTGTAGATTTGAAATAATTAAAAAGCCCTTAATTATTTATAGATGATTACAATTAAAGAAATCACTTCAAAAAGTGATTTAAAAAAATTCGTCAAGTTCCCTTTTTCAATTTTCAAAAACAATCCCTATTGGATTCCTCCTATTATTAAGGATGAATTAGAAGGCTTTGATAAAACTAAAAATCCGGCGTTAGACAATGCCAAAGTTCATTTCCTTTTAGCATATAAAAATAATAAAATCGTTGGTAGAGTTGCTGCTGTTCTAAATTTCGTTGAAATTAAACAACAAGGATTAAAAAAAATGAGGTTCGGTTGGTTTGATGTTATCGATGACTTAGAAGTTACAAAAGCTTTATTAGATAAAGTTAACGAAATTGGAAAACAGAATAACTTAGAATATATTGAAGGGCCATTAGGGTTCTCAAACCTCGATAAAGTTGGCGTGTTAAGTGAAGGTTTTGACCAAATAGGTAACATGATTACTTGGTACAGTCATCCCTATTATAAATTACACTTTGAGCAATTAGGGTATGTAAAAGAAAAGGAATTTATAGAAAGTATCTTTTCATTTAATAATGTGAAAAATCCTGAAGTTTTTCAGAAAGCTCAAGCGTTAATCAAAAGAAGGTATGGTCTAAAATCAATTACGTTTACCAAGACAAAAGAAATAATGCCTTATGGAGATGAGATGTTTGATTTATTTAATGACACATACGCTAAGCTATCTACTTTTGTACCTATTTCTGAAAAGCAAAAAGCCTATTTCAAGAAAAAGTATATTAGTTTTATTAACCCCGAATACATAAAATTTGTAAGTGATAAAGATGATAAAATTATCGCTTTTTCAATTGTTATGCCAAGTTTTGCTAAAGCTTTGCAAAAAGCAAATGGTAAACTTTTCCCCTTTGGATTATTCCATCTTCTAAATGCTAGAAAAAACAGTAAAGAAGTTTTATTTTATTTAATAGGAATAAGACCAGATTACCAAAATAAAGGGGTAACTGCAATTATTTTTGATGAATATTATAGAACTTTTAAAGAAAAAGGTATCGAAGATTGTATTAGATCATCAGAATTAGAAGAGAATCAAGCTATTCATCAATTATGGAAAAATTTTGACCCCACCATTAATAAAAGAAGACGAACATATAGAAAAGATATTAGCAATTAGAAGTATAAACTTTGAAACTAAAACTTTGAATAATCAACATGCAGCTTTTTTACACCTCTAACATAACTAATGACTCAGAGACATTTACTTTTGACAAAACAGAGAGTAGACATATTGTAAAAGTCTTGCGTAAAAATACCGGTGATCAACTTTTTATTACAAATGGTACAGGAGAACTGATTACCTCAGAAATTATTATAAGTAGTGACAAAAGTTGTACGGTTAAAATACTAAATTTTGAAACCAAACAGAAACCATGGAATTACAATCTACATGTAGCCATGGCTCCTACAAAAAATATTGATCGATTTGAATGGTTTTTAGAAAAAGCTACAGAAATAGGAATTGACCAAATTACCCCTATACTTTGCGACCATTCTGAGAGAAAAATTATTAAAATGGACAGATTGAATCGTATTTTAGAATCCGCAATGAAACAATCTCTTAAGTATCAGTTACCTAAATTAAATCAACTCACTCCTTTTTCTAAATTTATTGAAGAGAATAATAGTGACGATTTATTTATAGCTCATTGTGAAGAGACTGATAAAAAGCATCTAAAAGATGTGCTAAGACCACAGCACAATACAACAATTTTAATTGGACCAGAAGGTGATTTTTCTATTTCAGAAATTGAGCTTACTTTACATAATAATTACCAACCCATTTCATTAGGCGAAAGTAGACTTCGTACAGAAACTGCTGGGATTGTAGCTACTCAGACCGTTTCCTTATTTAATCTGTAATTAAATGTAGAACTTTTCATTTTTACAAAAAAAAAAAAAAGCATCACAGGTTTGTGATGCTTTATTAATACTCTATAGTTTTAACTTGAAAATTAGTTAAGAACTAATTAAATTATTTTGTTGCTTTTACCTCAACTTGAAGTTCAATATTATCTTCAATTAATTTGTCTTTTGCTAAATCAGCAAATTTTCCAGATTTGTATTTGATATCCCATTCTGTTCTATCAATTGTAAAAGGCTCGCTTTTTAAAGAAACGTCAGTATCACTTACAGTAATTACTGCTGGAAACTCAATATTTTTCTTTATGTTTTTTATTGTTAAGTTACCTTTTACAAATGTTTTACCATCTTTTTCTTCAACTCCTGTTATAGCAAAAGCACTATTGCCATGATTTTCTACATCAAAAAAGTCTTCACTTTTTAAATGTCCAGTTAGATTCCCATTTTTTTCGGCATCCTCTATATCTAAGACAGTTATAGAATTCATATCAACTATAAAATTACCTCCTACAAGTTTACCATCTTGCACTGAAAAACTACCTTCAGACATTTTAATAGTACCATTATGTGTACCTGTTAATTTAGCTCCTTTCCATGCTAAAGTTGAACCATCAGTATCAGCTTTATATACTACCACTTCGCCTGTTGTTTTTGTAACCTCCTCAGCTTCTGAAGCTTCAGTTTTATTTTTTGCATCTTTACATCCTACAATTGACAATCCTATAAATAGAACTGTAGCAACTTTAAAAATTTGATTTTTACTCATAAATTTTCTATTTCTTTTGTGGAAATCGTGATTTTTCTTTGAAAAGTTCATTTTATTTTAGTTTAAAAATTTTGAAGTGCAAAAATACAAAAGTTACCACAATAAACAATATTCCCTTATTAACACTGAGTTAAGTAAAAAATTAATAGATTTGTAACTACACGTTTCGTAATTTATGCTTAGATTTTTATTTATACTCCTATTTTTAAATGCTTCTGTCTATGCACAAGAAGTTGGAATTCTAAAATATAAAGGAGGGGGAGACTGGTATGCAAACCCTACGGCGGTGCCTAATTTAATAAAGTTTAGCAACGAAAATATAAAAACAATTATTACTGAAAAGCCTGAATCGGTAGAAACCAATAGTATTGATATTTTTAACTACCCCATTCTATTTATGACGGGGCATGGCAATGTCTTTTTTGACGATAGTGATATTGAAAATTTAAGAAAATACTTGACTTCTGGCGGCTTTTTACACATTTCTGATAATTATGGATTGGATAAATACATCAGGACCGAACTAGAAAAATTATTTCCCGAATCTAAATTACAAGAAATCCCATATACCCACCCCATTTATAATCAAACATATAAGTTTAAAAGTTTACCTAAAATACATGAACATGACGGTAAACCTGCACAAGGTTTTGGTTTATTTATAGAAGGAAGGTTAGTTCTTTTTTACGATTACGAAAGTGATTTAAGTGATGGCTGGGAAGATGAAGCCGTACACAACAACCCAGCACCTGTGCGAGAAAAAGCTCTACAAATGGGTGCAAATATTATTGAATATGTTTTTAAACATTAACATTAATGAACATGTTGACAAAGTTCAAATAAACTTTGATAGTGGTGGACTATGGGTACTGAATATTACCTTAGCCATCATTATGTATGGTGTTGCGTTAGGTATTACAATTGATGATTTTAAACGTTTATTTAAAAATCCGAAAATTGTATTAGTTGGTATTTTTAGTCAATTTGTGTTATTCCCTTTAATTACATTTGTTTTAGTTTACTTTATAAATCCTACACCGAGTATTGCATTAGGAATGATTATGGTTGCCGCCTGTCCTGGTGGTAATATCTCTAACTTTATGACACAATTAGCAGGTGGTAATGCAGCATTATCTGTGAGCTTAACAGCCTTTGCTACTTTAGTTGCCGTATTGATGACGCCTATTAATTTATCCTTTTGGGGCAACCTGTACGAACCTACTTCTCAAATATTAAGAACGGTTCAATTAGATCCGTTTACGCTTGCAAAATTGGTTACCTTAATTTTAGGAGTCCCCTTAATTTTAGGAATGTTAACTCGAAAATACTACAAAAGCTTAGCTTTTAAACTGGCAAAAATATTAAGACCAGTTTCTATTGTTATATTTTTAATCTTTATAATAATTGCATTCTCACAAAATCTTGATGTCTTTTCTGAATACATCCATTACGTGTTTTTTATTGTTATTTTCCATAATATCATGGGGTATCTTGGAGGATTCTATTTCGCTAAAGCAATGCGTCTTAATTATTATGATCAAAAAACATTGGCCATAGAAACTGGTATTCAAAATTCAGGTCTAGGTTTATTGTTATATTTTAATTTCTTTAACGATCTTGGCTTAGGCGGAATGGCTCTTTGCATTGCCTTTTGGGGTATTTGGGATATAGCTTCTGGATTGGGACTTGCCTATTATTGGTCTATAAAAACAAGTAAAATAACCACGTGATTTTGAAACGAATTTGGTACCAATTAGTTAAGGTTTCTATAAGTACAGGGCTTTTCTTTTACTACAAAAAAATAGTAGTAAAAGGCAAAAGTAATATTCCTAGAAAAGGAGCCGTCCTAATGGTATCCAATCACAAAAATGCATTGATAGACCCTCTACTCATAGCGACAACCTCACCGAGAGATATTCATTTTTTAACTAGAGCCAGTGCATTTAAAATAGGTCTTGTTAAGTGGATATTATCAACAGTAAATATGCTTCCAATCTATCGATTAAGAGATGGCAAACAAGCATTAGCCAAAAACGAAGCTATTTTTAACTATTGCTTTGATCTTTTTAATAAACGAAGATCATTATTAATATTTCCAGAAGGTACACATGACATTAGACGGTGGGTTAGACCATTAAGTAAAGGATTTACAAGAATTGCCTTTGGCGTTTTTGAAAAGCACCCTGACGTTCAATTATTTATTATTCCTGTAGGACTTAATTATACCAAAGCTGACAAATTCGGAGAAAGCGTTTCTATATATTATGGAAAACCCGTGCTAGCCAATGATTTTTATGACAAAAGTGATTTTAACAGTTCTGCCCAGAAATTAAAAGATGTTGTCAGTGAAAAAATGAAAGAATTGACAACACACATTGAAATTGAAAATTATGATGAAACATTAAAAAAATTAGGTGACGTCAATTTTTTACAACCTGAACTAATTAATAATCAAATATTACATTCCGATTTTAAAAAACAAAGTACTAAAGAAAATTTAGATGATAAGCATCCATCTATTTTATGGAAAGTATTAAAAGGTATTGTTACTTTAAATAGTTTTATACCAATGTTAATTTACAAAGCCATCGAACCTAAAATACAAGAACCTGAATTTGTAAGTAGTACAAAATTCGCATTAGGCATCACAGCTTTCCCTATTTTTTATAGTTTACAAACGTTATTGGTTCATCATTTTTTTGGTAACCAAGTTGCTGTACTATATCTAGGGATAAGTATTTTATTAGTTTTACTATTGGCCAAAACAAAATAGAGACAGCCTTAAAAAAGTTACTTTTCAATTCGTGTAAAACTAATCCCCATCCACTATAGCATCTTGAATAATTTGTTGAGCTATCGTTCTAATATTATGCTTTACCAAGCCTGAATTACCTGCACTTGGATACACTCTATTTGATAAAAACACATATACAAGCTCACTTTCTGGATCTGCCCAAGTATAGGTACCTGTATACCCACTATGTCCAAAACTTTTGGGAGAAACACAACCACATGAAGCTTTCTCTTTTGGATTTATTTGAGGTTTATCAAAACCTAAACCTCTGCGAACATTGTTCTTTGAATAATATCTTTTGTTAAACATTCTTAGTGTTTCTGCCTTAAAATATCGCTTACCGCCATAGTAGCCTTCTTGCATATACATTTGCATCATTTTGGCAACATCATTAGAGTTAGAAAATAAACCTGCATTACCATTAACACCACCAAACATTGCTGCACCTTGATCATGCACATAACCACGTAATAATTGATTTCTAAAATACAAATCACGTTCAGTAGGGACTATAATTTTTTCAGAAAATTTCTTTAACGGATTATACGTTAATGTAGTCGCACCTAAAGGTTTATAAAAAAAGGTGTCATCCAATACATCCATCGTTTGTTTGTATTCTTTTGTAAAATAATCATTAAATAGATAAAAAACGAGCCCACTATATTTATATCGTTTTCTTGTCAATAAAGGAGCATCTGCAATTGCCTGATACATACTATCTTTATAATCTGACCTTAGATAAAGTTTATTAGCTACTTTAATAGAAAAATCATTTGATCGTGAATGTCTATAAAACTTATCAGACGGTTTTTTAGTAGCACTATCCATCGTTTTTAGATAATAAGGTATCCACGATCGTAAACGACCATAATGCGACAAGGCTTCCTTTATACTAATATCCTTTTTATCGGTATTATTTAAAATTGGAAATAATTTAGCAAGTGGTGTTTCTAAATTAAACCTACCCTCCTCTTCCGCTTTCATAATTAGTGGCAAACCTCCTAAAATTTTAGTAATTGATGCTAAATCATATAAATGCGTATTCTGAACTCTGGTTTCTTGCTTATCGGTATGGTACCCAAAACTTTTTCTATAAACTACCTTCCCTTTTCTTGCAACCAACACCTGCATACCCGGAGCCATCTTGTCCTTAACAACTTCTTGAGCTAAAGAATCTATACGTTCTAATTTTTTAGTATCCATACCTACACTTTCAGGTACACCATATGACAATCTGTATAAATTACTAGAATTTATACCAGACCCCACTTTAAAATCATTATGAATAGAAACCGGCAAGCGACCTTTTGCACTTAACGCACCAAAAATTTGCTGTGCAGATATATCTTGAGAAATAATACTATTTTGATAAGAAACAAAAACACTCTCAATATTGGTAAACGTCTTTATATCTAGTAAACTATATGCACTTGCAAAAACATCTAAAATAACACGGTTATTTCTTGCAATTTCTTGTAACCAAACCAATTCTTTATTACTGAATTTAAAACCTTTCCAAGGACTTTCGTTAGACTTATGATAACCTATAATTACCAAGTTATAGTCTTTTAATTTTTTGATAACATCATTTAGATTTTTACCAGAAACCACATCTACTTGTGTATAATCATTTAATCTGTTAATAAAAGTAGTATTATCAGCATCGCCTAACTTAACATAAGCTATTTTGGCTTCCGCCAAATCTTTTACAGGAAACAAGTCCAATTCATTCTTTAATAACGTAGTTGCATTTTCTACCAATTTATAATGTAAAACTTCAGCATCTTGTCCATTTAAATCCTCATTTAAATTTTTCAACTCAATGGGTTTGTAATTATTTAAACCTGCCCAATATTTAGCTTTCAAAATCTTTTTAACAGATTCGTCCAAACGTTTGGTGGTTATCACACTATCTGTGACCGCTTTTTTTAATTTTGCAATTGATTCAGGTATATCTAAAGGCATCAATAAAATATCGTTACCTGCTTTTATAACCTCTAGGTTAATTTCAGCCGGACTAGAGAAATTTGCAGCACCTTTCATATTTAAGGCATCCGTAAAAATTAAGCCTTTAAATCCCATTTTTTCTTTCAACAAATCAGTTACAATATTTTTGGATAAAGAGGAAGGTAATGCCGTATTTGGTTCATATTCTGGTACACTTAAATGTGCAACCATAATACTGGCCAAACCGTTTTTAAACAATTCTCTGTAAGGATATAATTCTACAGAATCTAATCTTTGTCTTGAAAATGGTATTGTAGGTAATGTCAAATGAGAATCTGCATCTGTATCTCCATGACCAGGAAAATGCTTTGCATTAGCCAATACATTTTGGCTCTGCATACCTTTCGTAAAGGCAACAGCTTTTGAAGCTACATTTCTAGGATCTTCACCAAAAGAACGGTTCCCGATTATCGGATTTGCAGGGTTTATATTAACATCAACTACTGGTGCAAAATTAACATGAATCCCCAATCGGCTATGATGTTTACCTAACATTTCACCAAATTCTTCTATTAAACTTTCATCTTGAATAGCTCCTAAAGTCATATTCCAAGGGAAACGATAGGTATTATCTAGCCGCATATCTAATCCCCATTCTCCATCAAAACCTAGCATTAAAGGAATTTTTGAGATTTTCTGAAAATTATTGGTCATTTTCGCCTCTTTTTCAGGAGTACCCTGAAAAAACACCAATCCACCAATATGGTATTTATTTATCAATTCAGTAACATCAGCTTCATGTTGAGCATCTCGGTTAGAATATGCTGGTATCATAAAAAGTTGACCAATCTTTTCGTCAATGGTCATTGATTTCATAATACTATCTACCCATATATTTTGCCCATAGGTATCCTTTTTATCTAAAGGACTTTCTTCTTGAGCATTCATAAAAGTAATAAAAAAAACAAAAATTAAAGGGAGAATTCTGGTATTCATAAAAGCGTAATATATTTTATATTCAAATTATTTAAGAGACTAAAAATTTGGCGTGCCAACTTTTGTTTGCTTCAACTTCCCAAGCAGACGCCAAATCTGCTTTAGAATTAATCATATTATTAAAAACAATAGTATTGGCATTTATTTTATTTGCTGCAACGTATTTCTTAAAATCATTTAAGTCAACAGTATTAATATTAGTGCCATCTTTAAAAGAAACTTTCATTTTATTTAACAAATCAACATCGAAAGCCTTTTCAATTTCTTTAATTATATGTACTGAACTGTCTATTGAACAGCCTGAAACTTCATTTACGTTTTCATCGACAGCCAAAATGATAAATTGATTGTATTCAATTTTAAAAGCGGCTGATAAATCATCACCATGGCGTTTCCAATTATTGACAAAATTTCTCAAATACTCTGAAATTTGATCAACTTCAGATTGATTTAGTGTTCTGTCTGCTTGATAAACCCACACTCTGGAGGAATCTGCCAACATATCAAATTCTATAAACATGGTTTTTTTTATTATAATTTATTATTCAAACTACGTAATTTAATACCAGTCAATACTTTTTTTGTGTAAAGCGGAAAATCAGCATTTTGTATCCAAGAATAATACCCCTTGTCTTTTGCTAATACCTCTGCTACTTTTTTACCTTTATATTTACCAAAGGTGAAAATTTCTTCGTCTTTATCATTAAACATAATAAAACCTGCGAAGTCAGCTCTTTTATTATGTGTAGAAAATTCATGTAAAAATTTTACATCATTTTCTAAATCGTCATACATGTCTAATTGTGCCTTTAAAATTTCATAGGTTGCATTAGTATCTGCCTCTGCCGAATGAGCATTTTCCAAGTCTTTATCACAATAATAGTTATAAGCAGCACTTAAAGTACGTTGTTCTTTTTTATGATAAATAACTTGTACATCAACCCCTACTCTATTATTCATATCAAAATCTATACCGACACGCAAAAATTCTTCAGCTAATAACGGAATATCAAATCTGTTTGAGTTAAAACCAGCCAAATCACAACCGTCAATTAATTGATTAATTTCTTTAGACAATTCTGCAAAAGTAGGCTCTGTCACTACTTTTTCATTGGTAATACCATGAATAGCAACCACCTCAGCAGGAATTTCCATTTCAGGGTTTACCAACCAGGTTTTACTTTCTTTATTACCATTTGGATACACTTTTAATATTGAAATCTCAACAATACGGTCTTTAGCTATATTAATACCTGTTGTTTCAAGATCAAAAAATACAATAGGTTTTTTAAGTTTTAATTCCATAATTCTTATTAGAAATATTTTCGTGTTGGGTTTGTAAATTTTATGAATTACCAAAGATACAATTTGTAACAAGAAATCATATTATTTAACATTTTGATTTGAGGAATAATTTTATAAAATTTTTCAATTCGAGTATCTTTACCAGAGACTACGCAATCATTAATATTTGTATCGATATTTGTTTCTTGCTAAGCTCAACTCATACCTGATGTTTCACAAGAAAAAAGTGTGGCACTCGGCCTAAAACACCAACAAACTGAATTTTATTTAGTTTATCCTCAATACTAGAATCAAAAAAGACAAATTCAATGGTATCAGCTACTCAATTTAATTAAATAAAAATAGTATTTAACCAAAAAAAATGCTAAGCATAAACTCAGCATTTTTATATTTTATATACCCATTTTTAGAACTCCCTATTCGTATCAAACCCTTCTAAATACTCGGCAACTCGTTGTATAAACATTCCTCCAAGAGCACCATTGACAACCCTGTGGTCATAGGAATGTGAAAGGAACATTTTATGGCGGATACCTATAAAATCACCTTCTGAAGTTTCAATAACAGCGGGTACCTTACGAATAGCACCTAATGCTAATATTGCCACTTGCGGCTGATTGATAATAGGCGTACCCATAACACTACCAAAACTACCTACGTTAGTAACCGTATAGGTACCTCCTTGCGTATCGTCTGGCTTTAACTTACCTGTTCTAGCACGTAAAGCTAAATCATTTACCGCTTTGGTCATACCCATTAAATTCAACTGGTCGGCATTTTTAATTACAGGGACAATCAAGTTTCCATCTGCCAAGGCAGCAGCCATCCCTAAATTAATATTTTTCTTCTTAATTACGCGATCACCATCAACCGAAATATTAATCATTGGAAAATCCTTAATGGTTTTAGCAATAGCTTCCATAAAAATAGGTGTAAAGGTTATTTTTTCTCCTTCTCTTTTTTGAAAACTATCTTTTACCTTGTTACGCCAGTTTACAATTTTAGTAACATCAACTTCAATAAATGACTGTACATGAGCTGAAGTCTGCACAGAGTTTACCATGTGCTGAGCAACCAACTTACCCATTCTGGACATTTCTATAATTTCATCTTGACCATTAACAGAAACTGGAGCGGCAGGTGTTGCCGGTTTCTGAGAGTGAACTGGTGTTGCGATTGCAACCGGTTTTGTATCACCACCATTTAAAGGTGTATTTCCTCTATTTTCTATATAGGCAAGAATATCATCTTTAGTAACTCGATTATCCTTACCGGTTCCAACAATGGATTCTAATTCCGTCATTGAAATATTTTCTTTTTTAGCTATCGTTTTCACTAAAGGTGAATAGAATTTACCGCTTGGCGAATCTCCAATCACAGCAACAGCTTCTTTTACTGCTGTTACTTCGGCAATAGTATTTTCAATAGCTTTAACTTCCTGAGGCTCTTCAGTTTTTACTTCAGATTTGATTGTTGTTACAGCAACATCTTCTGTTGCTCCATCTCCTGAAATTTCAATAATTGCAAGTGTTTCTCCTACTTTTACAACAGCATCAACATCATATAACCTTTCAATTAAAACACCTTCAACTTCACTCGGCACTTCAGAATCTACTTTATCTGTAGCAATCTCAACAATCGCTTCATCTAGCTCAATAGTATCACCTACTTCCTTTAACCATGATGTAATTGTTGCTTCCGCAACACTTTCGCCCATTTTAGGCAATTTAAGTTCAAATTTAGCCATCTAGTAAACAAATTTTAGAGTCCTGCAAAGGTATAAAAAATAAGAGGCAAAGTTACTAATTCGGGATTTAATACTAAATCATCACGTAAAAAAAAGACCGTCTTAGCAATTGCCAAGACGGTCCATAAATATGTTTAAATGCTAATTATTGCATCATCTTTTTTGTAAGTTCTTGTAACTCTTCTGCTTTAGCAGTCATGTAAGTTGTAAGCTTTTCAGCATCAGCACCAGTAATTTTACCAGATACCTCTTGAGCTTTCGTAGCTAAATCTTGACCTTTTTTACCTAAGTCAGCAAAAGCAGTCATATCTTTACTCTCTACAGCTTTTTTATAGTCGGCTATATAAGACTCATAACTGTCAACATAAGCTTGTACATCTGAATCGCTAAAACTAGGTGCTCCATCAGTTGATTCAGCAGTAGCAGTTTCTTCTACTTTTTCATCAGTTGTTGCAGTTTCTTCTGTTTTAGTTTCTTCTGTAGCATCAGGTTTTGGTGTCTCTTTACAAGATGTTAATACTAATGCTGCAATCATTGTTAAGCTTAAAAATACTCTTTTCATAATTAAATGGTTTTTGTTTATTAGTTGAGACAAATCTAAATACAATTCTAATTTTAGAAACACCTGAATAAAGGGGTATTTACTTTTTTCAAGATTAATAGTATTAAAATTGCTTTATTACTGCCAAATTAAGTCAATAAAACGCATTCGCTTTTCAATTATTGTGATAGATTTGAAAACTTTTAAAACTAACCCATTGCAAACCAATCTTTTTAAAGATTTACGTTTCATATATCCATGGAGGAATTATCAAGAAAATTTTTTAATTAATTTTTCTACTCATATTTCCGATGACCATTTTCATGTTATTGCTCCACCCGGATCTGGTAAAACAGTATTAGGATTAGAAATTGTAAAAAGAATTGGCAAAAAAACCTTAGTACTGGCACCTACATTAACAATAAGAAATCAATGGGAAGATAGATTACAACACTTTTTTACAAAAGAAAAAAATTCAGAACGGTCTCATTCGATATTAAATCACTCTCTGAAATTACATTCTCCACCTATCAATCATTACATAGTTTCTATAAAACCTTTGAAAATAAAGAAGACTATTTTACCTATTTTAAAACCAATGGTATTGAAACTATTGTATTAGACGAGGCTCATCATTTAAAAAACGCATGGTGGAAATGCCTTTATGATTTAAAACAGAGCTCATTATACACCATTGTGGCACTTACAGCAACTCCACCTTACGATAGTGATCGATCTGAAATTACAAAATACTTCCAACTGTGCGGTGACATAGATGACGAAATTGCAACTCCTGATTTGGTGAAAGAGCAAAATTTATGCCCCCATCAAGACTATGTCTATCTTTCTAAGCCTAGTGATATAGAGATTAATTACATTGTTAATTTCCGAAAGGAAATTGCTGTATTTATCGATGAATTGAAGAAAGACGAAATCTTTAAATTGTTTTTACAAAACCATCGTTTTTATAAAGATCCATCTACCTCTATTGATGAATTGTATGGCAACCCCGAATTCTTTTCAGAAATTATTATTTTCCTAAAATCTACTAGAGAAATTATCCCCTTCGAAAAAATTCAAATATTAGGTTTTGAAAAAGAAGCAGATGTTGAAATTCCTCCCCTTACAAATGATTGGGTTGAATTATTAATGCCATTATTGACACCTTATATGAATTACAACATTTTACCACAGAGAAATCACATATTAAAATAATTACAGATTTATTACAACAAGGAGATGTTACTTGCTCAATACAAGGTGCAAACCAGATAGAAAGTACTTTATTTATCAATGCCTTGAATGAAATGTTACAACCTATTGAAAACCCACGTTATGTAATTGTAAAAGATGTATGGTATCGTAAGAAATTGGACATTCAAAATTACTTTCCAGTACCACAACTATTTGGCGATAAAAAGGAACGTTGTGAAATTTTCTTAAAACATTGGAGTGATCAAATGGGTAATTCTAACGTCTTTTACACAAGACATTTAGAAGGTCGAAAAATGCTTGTTAAAGCAAGATTATTTCATATCAGTGGTGCAATAAAAGAGGTGACTAAAAAATCAGTAATATGGAAGTAATTAAATCCACTCTTTAGGATTTTGCAATACGCTGAGCACTTTAGCTTCATCACTATCTTTTTCAGGAATATGATTATACACCCATTGCACATGAGGTGGCAAACTCATCAAAATACTCTCTATACGTCCATTCGTTTTTAATCCGAAAAGGGTTCCTTTATCATGCACTAAATTAAACTCTACATAACGCCCACGTCGAATTTCTTGCCATTTACGTTGTGCTTCTGTATACAGTAATTCTTTTCGTTTTTCTACTATAGGTACATAAGCTTCTAAAAAACTATCTCCAACCTCCGTTACAAAATTATACCAATTTTGCATGGACATTTCTTCTGTTTGTTTACAATAATCGAAAAATAAACCTCCAATACCCCTAGCCTCATTACGATGTGTATTGTAAAAATACTCATCACAACGTTTTTTATATTTTGGATAGAAATCAGCATTATGGGTATCACATGCTGTTTTACATACTTGATGAAAATGTGTAGCATCTTCTTCAAATAAATAGTACGGGGTCAAATCTTGCCCACCACCAAACCAAGAATCGACAATTTCACCTTCTTTGTTATACATTTCAAAATACCGCCAATTAGCATGAACCGTTGGTACAAAAGGATTTTTAGGATGCAACACTAGACTTAATCCACAGGCGAAAAAATTAGCTTCTTCTACACCAAAATGCTGTTGCATTGTTTTGGGTAATTCACCATGGACGGCTGAAATATTAACCCCTCCCTTTTCAAAAACGTTACCACTTTCTATGACTCTTGTTCTACCACCACCACCTTCTGGTCTATTCCACAGGTCTTCTTTGAATGTAGCATTACCATCTACTTCTTCAAGCTTAGAAGTTATGGTATCTTGCAACTTCTGTATGTAATTGTAAAACTTATCTTTCATATTCTTTATTCTAAACAAACTTATAACAACTTCTTACTATTTATATTAATTGATAGTATTTGTTTATTTTTTAAAATGCCTAATATAGGCTTCATATAATTCCATATCAATTGGTTGTTCACCAACAGGAGTAAATTCATTTTCAAGTGTTCTAATCCAATTAAATTTACATTTTTCAGCCACTTTAACACTAGCTAAATTGTCTTTATGTGAAATAATCTGCATGGTTTCTAACCCTAGGGTTGTAAATGCATAATTTAATAATGCTTTAACCGCTTTTGATGTTAATCCCTGACCTTCATTAGCATAACCAATACAATACGCAAACTCTCCTTGTTTCTTCTCCCAATCTAATTCCTTAATCGCTATTATACCAACAAGTTCACGATTTTCCGAATTCTTTAGAGTAAAAATAAATTCTTGTTTTTGCTCAAATTCCTGCACTTTTTTTTCTACATACAATTGAGACAATGTAGGGTTCAGGTTTTGGGCTAGTGTATTTGGAAAGTATCGTTTTAAACGTTCTGAATTAGACACTACTAAGTCGCAAATCTTCCACGCATCTCCGCTATGTATTTTGCTAACTTCAAAACCATCAAATTGTGCAATCATTAAAGCTTAGTTTTATTATTTGAAATTTGACTATTTTCATTTATTCGGGCTACTGTTCCTATTGAAGCTGCCGTAACCGAAAAAGGTAATACTAAAATAACTCCTATAACGGGTATCATCAAAAATAACATAAATACGATACCATTGCCTAGAGCCAAACCTTTGTTTTGCTTTACAAAAATAAGACTTTCATTATATTTAAAATGACGCTCTAATGTATAATCCATATTTCCAAAACCCGCATAATAAGCCTGAATTAAGAAGAGCAATACAGTAGTGAAAATGTTAATTACAGGAATAAAACTCAATAGTAAAATAGGAATAGTAAATAGCAATTCTTTACCTAGATTTCTAACATTTATTCTAATACCCCTCCATAACTGGTTACTAAAAGTTGTATCTCTATGGTGATGAATTTGTGATAATGGCACTCCGGAAAGATGGGCTTCAATCTTCTCTGAAACGGGACTCATAAAAGGTGCAGATAATGCCATGATAATGTGTTTATACAAAATCAATCCAAGTACGGCAATTGATAACCCTCCTATAAAACTACTTATTGTCATAAAAGTTTGCTTGCCCCACTCCCATCTCCATATTTTGGCAATATAGTAACCGATGTTATCTGATAAAGTATAGGCTAAGAACCCAATAATCAAGGCTGTAAAAATGCTTATTACTATAGGGATGAAGAAATATTTCCAAAGTTTTAATTTAGAAATTAAACCGAAAGATTGGGTATACGCCTGAATGCTTTTAAAAATATTCTTTATCATTTACAGCATTATTACTTGTCAAAATCAATCCTCTAACTTTTCTATATACACCAAATCATTACTATATTTTTTAATATCTTCTACAGAATAAATCATTTTTGCTTCAGCCACTTTTTCAAGTAAAACATCA
This sequence comes from Aureibaculum algae, assembly GCF_006065315.1. Lineage (GTDB taxonomy): Bacteria > Bacteroidota > Bacteroidia > Flavobacteriales > Flavobacteriaceae > Aureibaculum > Aureibaculum algae. The sequence continues at coordinate 3,930,559 of NZ_CP040749.1, forward strand.
ATAAATTGCTGTGTATCTCTTTCATCATTCTGAATAAATATTTTTCTACCTACATGATTGTTATGAGAATCCATTTCTTTTTCTAAAGGCTCATTGGGTGAAAACTCTTCGTGCCAATCAGTTACCTGTTGAGCAAAACGAATAGCTCTTCTTGTATTACCTCTCCATCTAGAGCATTTTTTTGCAATTAAAATATTCCAAAGGGCATGTCTAAAAGCATTGGTCACATTATTTTTATGATGTAATTTACCATACAATTCATCAGAAACTTTTACAGTTTGATACGTTGCTAATAATGCGGGGCCAAAACTTAATGGATGCCTAATAAATAAAAGAATAAATGACCATGCATTTCCTTTATTTACTAATTTGATAAACTCTAACTTATCCATTAAATTGATATTCTTTTACCGCATCAATAAATGCTTTCGCATTATCTAACGGAATATTGGGTAAAATTCCATGCCCTAAATTAACAATATATTTATCTTTACCAAAATCATTTATCATTTGATGTACCATTTTTTTTATGGTTGCAGGCGGTGATAATAATCTTGACGGATCAAAATTACCTTGAAGTGTAATTTTTCCTCCAGATAAGTAACGGGCATTCTGAGGTGTAATTGTCCAATCCACACCTAATGCACTTACATTTGATTTTGCCATTTCACCTAAAGCAAACCAACAGCCTTTACCAAATGCAATAACCGGAGCATCATCTTTTAAAGCCTCAATAATTTGATTGATATATTGCCAAGAAAATTCTTGATAATCTACAGGAGATAACATTCCTCCCCATGAATCAAAAATCTGAACTACATCAACCCCTGCTTTTACTTTTGCCTTTAAATAGGCAATAGTAGTATCAGTAATTTTTTGCAATAACTGATGTGCAGCCAACGGTTGTGTAAAACAAAAAGCTTTGGCTTTATCAAAGTTTTTGCTTCCTTGACCTTGCACTACATAACACAAAATTGTCCATGGAGACCCTGCAAAACCAATTAATGGAATATCATTGTTTAACAACTCTTTTGTTGCTATGATGGCTTGCATAACATAATCTAACTCTACATTTACATCAGGTACAATGACCTCGTCTACGCCTTTTTGATCTCTTACTGGGTTTGGTAAATAAGGTCCAAAATTCGGTCTCATTTCCACTTCAATATTCATGGCCTGTGGAATTACTAAAATATCTGAAAACAGGATAGCAGCATCCATTCCATAACGCCTAATAGGCTGCACTGTAATTTCACTTGCTAATTCAGGTGTACGACATCTTGTAAAGAAGTCGTATTTTTCACGAATGGCAATAAATTCTGGTAAATATCTCCCTGCCTGACGCATCATCCAAACCGGTGGACGGTCAACAGTTTCTCCTTTTAAGGCTCTTAAAAACAAGTCGTTTTTTATCATTATTTTAAATATTGTCTATTAGGTCTAATTACTTTTATTTACCACTGCTTCCATGGCTAAATCAATTGCTTTTTCTGTTTTTTGAAGGTCTTTTTCACTTAACGCGGATGATAAAAACCACGCTTCAAATTGTGAGGGAGGTAAAAATATACCATTTTTAACCAATGCCCAGAAAAATGTAGCAAACTTTTTAGTATCCGACTGTTGTGCTTCCTCAAAGTTTGTAACAACGCCTTTCGTAAAAAATGGATTAATCATCGAACCAAAACGATTTACGACAATGTCAACACCATGCTTATTTGCTTTTTCTTTTAACACCTGTTCTAATCTAGCAGCAACTTCATCGAATTTTTGATATGGATTTTGTTTTTTCAACTCTGTAAGTGTAGCAATACCCGCGGCCATAGCAATAGGATTTCCACTTAACGTTCCTGCCTGATACATCGCTCCTAATGGCGAAACCATTTCCATAATTTCATTTCTTGCTCCATAAGCACCTACAGGAAAACCACCACCAATAACCTTACCTAAGCAAGTAATATCCGCTTCCACACCTAACAACTCTTGTGCTCCACCAAATTTCGAACGAAAACCAGTCATTACCTCATCTACAATTAATAAGGCATTTTTGGTTTCTAAATATGTTTTTAAATCCTTTAAGAAATTACCTTGAGGAAGTACCACTCCCATATTACCAGCAATAGGTTCTATTATGACACCAGCAATATCATCATGTTTTTCAAAATGTGCTTTTACACTTTCTAAATCATTATAATTTGCAATTAGTGTATTCTTAACGGCTCCTTCAGGGACTCCTTTACTCCCCGGCAAACTCAATGTTGCCAAACCAGAGCCTGCGGCAACCAATAAAGCGTCTGAATGCCCATGATAGCAACCCGAAAATTTAATAATTTTATCATTACCTGTGTAAGCTCTTGCCAAACGCAATGCACTTAGTACAGCTTCGGTACCTGAATTTACAAATCGGACTTTATCCATACCTGGAAAAGCATCACAAACGATTTTAGCAAGCTTAATTTCATTTTTTGTAGAGGCTCCAAAAGTATAGCCGTTTTTCAAAGCTTTTTTAATTGCCTTTTCTACTTTTTTATGTCTATGACCTAAAATCATTGGTCCGTAGGACAAAACTAAATCGATATAGTCATTTCCATCAACATCTGTAATTTTTGTGCCTTTTGCTTTTTTAATAAATAAAGGATTACCACCCACAGAAGCAAAAGCTCGAACGGGTGAATTTACGGCACCAACTAAATGTTTTTGTCCCTTTTTATATAGTTTTTCTGAATTTTTAAAGTCCATTTGTTTTTATATTCTATTCAATTTAAATTGAATAATTTATTTTCTTATATCTCTATAAATTAAAGGATTTTACCTTGTTCATTGCTTTTGAGATTATAATACAGTTACTCTTTTACAACAGCCCCTTCCTTAATTGTAATCGTTTCCAGAAATGATCCAGATGCCAAATCATACACTTTTAAAGTACCATTACCATCTTTTAAAGAACCACAATCTATTTCTTTTCCATTAACATCATAAAACTCCTTTACATTAAAAACCATTCCATCTTTATACTCTATAGCTCTATGTAGTTGTTCATTTTCAAAAAACTTCTTTGCTAAGCCATTTAACTTCCCATTGTTGTAATGACCTTTGCCTGATATTGTACCTTTGGTATGGTAAGTTATATACTCACCATTTTCTTTATTGTCCTTGAAATTTAATAATTCAGCTAATTTTCCATCCTCTGTATAAAACAACCATTCTCCTGTTTTATTCACGAAACGTCTTCCAAAAAAGTCACGTTTCATTGGTTTTACATACGTTCCCTTAGCTTTAATTTTTCCATTTTTATAATAATTTTTCCATTCACCCTTTTCGAAATTGCCTTGAGTATAAGTTGAATCGTTTGTATAAATTAGATTATTAAAAAGTTTTCCATCATCGCTGTAAATTTTTTCTTCAGTTGCCTTTCCATATGTTGGGTGTAAAACTTCTTTTTTTTCTGTTTTTTGAGCATATAATGACCCCAAAACTAAAAACAATACGATAGAAATTCTAATCCTCATTACTTTCTTATTAAAATTTTGGCCACTTCTTTAGCAAAATAGGTAATAATTATGTCTGCTCCCGCTCTTTTCATAGACAGTAAGCTTTCCATCATTACGCGTTCTTCATCAATCCAACCTTTTTCTCCCGCCGCTTTTATCATTGCATATTCACCACTCACGTTGTAGCATGCTATAGGTCTGTCAAAGTTATTTTTTAAATCACGAATAATATCTAAATAAGACAATGCAGGTTTAACCATTAAGATATCAGCACCTTCTTCATCATCAAAAGTAGCTTTTCGAATGGCTTCATCTCTATTGGCGGCATCCATTTGATAGGTTTTACGATCTCCAAAACTTGGTGCAGAATCTGCGGCATCTCTAAAAGGACCATAAAAAGCCGAAGCATATTTTACTGAATAAGCCATAATGGGTAAATTTGAAAACCCTGAATTATCGAGTGCTTCTCGTACCATTGCAATTGTTCCATCCATCATTCCAGATGGTGCAATCATATCAGCCCCAGCCTTAGCATGAGAAATAGACTGCTTGGCTATATTGACCAAAGTAGCATCATTATCAACATCATTATCATGTAAAATACCACAATGTCCGTGCGAAGTATATTCACAAAAACAAACATCTGTAATTACATATAATTTTGGATAATTCTTTTTTATAAAACGTACCGCTTTTTGAATAATACCTTGATCACTCCAAGTTTCAGTACCTTCATCATCTTTTTCTGAGGGAATTCCAAATAACAAAACTGCTGGAATATTTAAAGAAACAACCTCGTCTAATTCTATTGAGATTCTATCGAGTGAAAACCGTTTTATGCCAGGCATTGAAACAATTTCTTTTTCAATATTCTCACCTTCTTCAATAAAAAGTGGATAAATTAAATCATCAATAGACAATTTTGTTTCTCTAACTAATCTGCGAATATTTTCTGATTTTCTAAGTCTTCGGGTTCTAAACATTACTTATGTATTAACATTAAACAAGGCTTACAAACACTAAATACTTTGGTAATCAAGTGACAACCTTATAGTGTATGCTAGTTTTTTGCGAAGTGTAAATTCGCGAGCTCTATAACACTTTCAACAGTGGGTACAGAAGCTACTTTTACTTCGTCAAAATATTTTTTCGCTTCTAAGGCTGTGGTTTCTCCTATACAAAAAGCAATACCAATCGGTTTATTTCCTTTCATATAACTTTGCACTGTTGACGGGCTATAAAATAAAATCCCATCAGTATTCTCCTCTACTTTTAGAGGGCTCAACATGGTTTTATAAGCTTCAACTTCATTTACAACAACATCATTTTCTTCCAAAAAGCTTGGTAACTCGTCTAAACGTAAGCTGCTAGTAAAATAAGTTACTTCTTTATTTTTTATATCTTTTAAAACAAGTGGAGCTAATTTCTTTGCATTTTTAGCCGTTAATTTAACTGGACCAATTTTTTTCTCAACCAACGCTTTGGTTCTACGACCTACGCAATAAATGTTTTTAAACTGTAATTCAGGTAAAGAAAAATTAGTTTCAAGTGACTCCACTGTGTTTTTACTGGTAATTATCACATTTTCCAATTCTTTTTTCAATACTGGTTGTGGTATTCTACTAAATCTAATTTTTATAAAATCGCTATCGTCTACCTTAATATCTTCATGTACCAATTTTGATTGACTAACCGTTAACTTTTTGGTTGAGCATACCGTAAATTTCTTTTCGAATTTATCAAAATTGGACATCAACTTTTTACCTCCTCTATCTATAATAAACTCTGCAGCATCTTGAGCCAAATAGATATGCTTTCTAAGTTTTACGGTTTTATTTATTTCTTTCTTACTCGTACCATCTTCACTTAGAATAATCCCTTTTAGGGTAATTTCCTCATCGTTTATGTAACATAAAGCTCCTATTGGTGCTGAACACCCACCTTCTAACAGGTTTAAAAACTTACGTTCTACATTGGTACATATTTCAGTTTCTTCATGATTTAACTTACCACAAGCCTCTCTAACAAACTCATCTTTTTCAAGTGCAGAAATCATAATTGCTCCTTGTGCCGGGGCAGGAATCATCCAACTCAGTGTTACTAAATTTTCAGGTTTAATACCTATTCGTTGTAAACCCGCAGCAGCAAAAATACCACCGTTCCAATCTTCATTATCTTTTATTTTCTGTAACCGTGTGTTTACATTACCTCTTAAGCCAACGACCTTATGAGAAGGATACCGCTGTAACCATTGAGCTTTACGTCGTAAACTACCGGTTGCAATAATGGCATCTTTTTGAGCCATAAACTCCTCATTATCTTTAAAAATCAACACATCTTCAGATGGCCCTCTTTTTAAAACAGCAGCTTGTACAATACCTTCTGGTAGAATGGTAGGAACATCTTTGAGCGAATGTACTGCAATATCAATTTCATCATTGAGCATTGCAATATCTAGATTTCGCGTAAATACGCCTGTAATCCCCATTTCGTAAATGGGTTTATTTAAAACTAAATCACCCGTAGCTTTTATAGAAATCAATTTGGTCTTATAACCTAAATATTCTAATTGATGTTGTACGGTTTTTGCTTGCCACATCGCTAATTCACTATCACGAGTGCCTATTCTAATTATTTTGTCCATTGTTAATTTTTCAGCTGAAAAACCTTTGAAATTAATGCGATACTTTCATCGGAATTAGAATCATTATCTTTTAAATGATTTGCAAATTGTTTTGTAATTTTCTGAACAATCCTATCTGATAATAGTTGAGCTTGTTGCTCATTAAAATCAGTGATTTTTTTTCTTTGAAAATCAATTTCTTCCAATTTGATTTCTTCCAATCGCAATTTTAAAGCTTTAATAGTTGGAGCAAATTTACGTGTTTCTAACCAAGCTTTAAACTCTTTTTTAATTTCATCTATAATTCCTTCTGCAAGTGGAATTTGTGCAGTTCTATTTTTAAGTGTATCATCGGTGATTTTAGAGAGATCATCTAAATGTACTAAACTTACATTCTCTAGGTCTTCTATATCATTTGATACATTTTTGGGTATGGATAAATCTAGCACCAATAATGGTTTATCATTAGATAATATCGCTTTTGTCACCGTAGGTATTGGAGCACCAGTAGCTACAATTAAAACATCGGCTTTTTTAATTTCTGACTCCAAATTGGTGAAATCAGCAACTGTAACATCAAATTTTCCTGCTACCTCCAATGCTTTATCTTTGGTTCTATTAACCAAAGTTATGTGTTTGTTATGTGTATGCTTTACTAAATTATCACAAGTATTTCTACCTATTTTACCTGTTCCAAACAACAGAATATTTTTATCTGAAATTTGCTGAACATTATTAAGTATATATTGAACCGATGCAAATGAAACCGATGTGGCACCAGAACAAATTTCTGTTTCGGTTTTTACACGTTTGCTTGCCGTGATTACATTATTTATTAAACGATCTAAAAAAGTCTTTAATAAATTTAATTTTTTAGATTGTGATGCACTTTTCTTTAATTGTCCAATAATTTCAAAATCACCTAATATCTGGCTATCTAATCCAGTTCCCACTCGGAAAATATGATCAATTGCATCATTATTCTTATAAATAGAGGCTACTTTTTCAAACTCTTCAATGGTTCCATTAGAGTGTTTGCATAGTAACTTAATAAGCTGAAAAGGGTGTGCCGCAAAACCATATATTTCAGTTCTGTTACATGTTGAAATTACCATTAATTCTTCTATACCATCAGCTGCCGCTTCGTTTAACAAATCTACTCTAGCAGATTCCGTTAAGCTAAAACGACCACGAACTTCAGCATTTGCCTTTTCATAGCTTAAGCCAATACAGTAAAAAGTATGATGTTTGGAAATGTTATAACGTTGCATATTTTTTCAATCGGAGCAAAAATATAATTAGTATACGAATAAAAACAACGCTCAAAGGATTATTTATATCGCTTCACGTTTTTTAGACTACTAAAAGCTTAAAATTGATTAAAAACCCTATATTTGCTACTACTAGTGCTATTTTAACGCATCCAATTTAGAACTATTCTAAATAATAAAATTTTGATAAATGCCTAAAATTGATTTAAAAAATAACGCAGAAAGTCCCATTATAAAAAATGAAGTTGAAGATGGAATTCACCTGCTTAAATCATTGAATGAAAGTAATGATATTCAAACAATTACACATGATATTGATAGTAGCTACATCCAATTCCATTTCTGTTTAAAAGGATCTTCAAAGTTCTTATTTAACAATGGAAATTACAGTTTTGATATCGCTGATGACAATTCATTGTTATTATACAATCCTCAAACAGATTTACCTTTAAATTTAGACTTACCCTCTAAGTCATGGGTAATTTCACTCTTTATATCTATTAAAAAATTCCATTCGCTATTTTCGCAAGAGGCAGATTTTATTCACTTTTTAACGAATGACAATAGAGATAAAAAATATTATGACACCAAGGTAACTTCCCCTGCATTATCAGTTGTACTAAATCAAATGATTAATTTCAACATCAATAGCTCATTGGAAAAACTTTATTTAAAAGGAAAAATTTATGAATTATTAAGTTTGTATTTTAATCACGGTGGTGAAGCAGACATTGAGCAATGCCCATTCTTAGTTGATGAGCAAAATGTGCTTAAAATTAGAAAAGCAAAAGACATTATTATTGCAAATATGACAGAGCCACCAAGCTTACAAGATTTAGCCAATGATGTGGACTTAAATTTAAAAAAATTAAAAACAGGATTCAAACAAATTTATGGTGATACTGTATATAGTTTTTTATTTGATTACAAAATGGAAGTAGCACGTAAACTTTTAGAGACCAATAAATTCAATGTAAATGAAGTCGGATTAAAAGTTGGTTACAGCACTTCTAGCCATTTTATTGCAGCATTTAAAAAGAAATATGGAACTACACCTAAAAAATATGTTTTAGCATTACAAAGTTAGATGAAGCAGCTTACACATAACGAGACCATAAACAACCAACAAAAATTTCCAATAACAATAGTTTGTGATGCTATACGAACTCCTGAAAATATTGGTATGTGTTTTAGAATTGCAGAATCTTTTGGCATTGAGAAGATATACCTTCATGAAAACTCTGCCAATTTACAAAATAGAAAAATTCAAAAAACATCGAGAAACACAATAGATCAAATAGAACATGCTAGATATTCAGATTTTAACGACTTGATACTGAACCTTAAAAACGACGGTTTACTGGTAGTTGGCTTAGAAATTACAGATAATAGCACTAAAATTCAAGATTTTGACTTTAAAGCGTATCCAAAAATTGCTTTGGTTGTTGGAAGTGAGCGAAATGGTATAACCAATATTGACTTACTCGATAAGAGTATTGCAATACCCATGTTTGGAAAAAACTCATCAATGAATGTAATTCACAGCTTAGCTATTGCTTTGTATGAAATTACAAATCAATTGAGTTAACAATCAACACTGTATTCAATTCATTAATGTGGCTTCATAAATACAATCAACATACCATTATAGCTTCTCTTTTTTGAGATAGTGAAGGGAGTTCAACAGTTGGTTTTATTCTGAATTATTTCGCATTCCAATCGACTATGAATTAATAATGCCCACCAAGTGAACCATTAGTATTTTGATTTGAATTTAAACGTTTTCTATTTTTATACTTCATTAAATTTAAGGCTTCGTCAACTAATTCATTATCAGTTTTTGTATCGTTTAACATTAATCCTCTATTTGCAGTTAAATAATAAGGTTTAATATTTATTTGATTTCCATTCTTTTCAAAAGCAATGTAATGCAACCAATCTACATTTCCATAATCATTTACATTTTTCATTTTAAAGAAATAGACCTCTAAATTTTTTTTCCCTACTGTTAATTTTTCTTTTTTAAAGAATGATATTTCATCTTTTTCCTTATCGTAATAAGCATTAGCGAACAACCTAGATTGAGCATATTTTTGTTGAAATTTATCTGTTTTTAATACATCCGGAAGCAACTTATGTTTCTCTAATTTATCAATTAAAGTATATACATTTTCCGTTTTTTCAATGGTCTTATCTTTCAATTTTTGAGGTATTATTAACCCTTTTGATTTTAATAACACATAATAATTACACAAAGCATCAATATCACTACTTTCTAAAAGTTTCGTATAAAACTGTGCTACATTCTTTTCCTCTCTAAAAGGATCTAATAAATTAACATAATACCCCAACAACGATTCCACTGAAGAAGAATTACCATAAGATTGCACATCTGTAAGACTTCGCTTTAACTCAATTTTAGCATCATTTAGCAACTGTTCTTTATATTTCTTATAAACTTTTGGCTTAATAAAACTACTATCTTTTAACCTTGACAATAAACTGTAAATGGGTTTTTTATACTCTTGAATAGAAGAGTATTTTAATAATTCAGGAAACAACTTCTTCTTTAATTTCAAAGAATCATTACGCATTGGGTTATCAAAAATTGTATTCATAGAATAATTTTCCACAGGAAAATCAATCTCTAATAAATTTAATATTGTTTTATAAGATTCACTATTCTTTTTAGCAACTAATGCTTTTATAATATCAATTTGGGTTTCGGGCTCACTATAGGACTTTATATATAATTGATTTAAAAAAGGTGCTGTTTTATTGCTCTTTAACTTTGACAATTCCCTAATAATATGCCCTTTAGCATATTTTTTATCTTTAGAAAACTCATGTGTATTTAAAATAGAAATCATTGCATCAACATCCTTTTCTCTAAAATTGAGCAGATAATGAGCATTATCTGCGAGGCTGTCATTACTTTTTAAGGCCGTAAAATAATCAACTACCTTATCTTCAAACACATCTCTCCCTAAGAGCGTATCTAATGGCGTAAATGTTTTATAAAAAGTATCAACAAATTTGGAAGAAGTACTTAAACTATCTTCCATTGTTTTTAACTCATACAGCACTCCTAATTTTAGAATTTTTTTGACCCGTATTCGTTTCGCACTTAAACTATCTTTTGCTAAAAAAGTATAGGTATAAAGACCATTTTCTTTTTGCTTCTTTTTATTTATTAATTTAAATTTATATGAATACGCCATCTCTGCTTGACTCCAAAGACTATCTATGTTTTCAAACATCTGCAAATCGTGATATTTAGTTCTGGTAACTACAATATTTTCATTGGTCTTAGAACTGTATTGTGTGGTATTAATATGTGCAGCATAAGGCTTTTGCTTTACACCTCCACCATAGAGATTCATTGGAAATGGCGGTTTAGTATTTGTTTTTACCGTAAAATATAATGCGGTATCTTGTACTTGTTTAAAGTCATCTTTATAAATAATATCTTTCAATTTAAACGAATTGAAATACGTATTTGCCACAAGAGAATCTTTACCAACATAACCTAATAAATAGTAAGACTCATCTTTTACAATACTTTTTAATGCGATTTGTTGATGCGTGGCAGAATCTAAAATAGCATTAGACTGATAAGCTGCATAATTACCTGAAACCTCTTTTCCAAATTGCTTAGTCAATTTTAAATTTTTATAAAAAGCATTGTGGATGTATGCTGCTTCAAACTTATCTTCTTCAATATAGTTTACATCGTGTACTGGTACTTCTTGCAAAAAATAATATCCAGAATCGTCATAGGATTGAATCAAATTTTTACCCGCAACATTAAAACTTTCTGAATTGTAATTTTGTGGCATTTGAATAGCGTATTTACCAAAACTAGGTGAAAACTCCGACCACTTACTAGCTAAAGGTCTAAAGGAAATAGAGTTGAAAATTTTATCTGCATGTTTTAGTGCATAGTCACCTTTACCTCCTAATTTAATAATTACGATTTCTAACGGTGTTTTATAAATATGATATTTTTGATAGTCTTCTTTCTTTGTTTTGTTTAAAATACTAATACCAGGATAAGGTGTCGTTAGTATTTCTTTTTTAATTATTTTCCCAGGAATATCTTCATATAGTAAATGATCAATATCGTCTAAGCTAATTTTTGTACTTCCATTAGTATTTAAATAATCAAATGTATTCATTCTCGTTATTGCCAAATAACCTCCATTTGCCATATCTGTAGCAACATAATATTTTTGATTTAAAAAATTGAGCTCTAATAATTTTTCAAAACTTTGAATACTCAAAAACTCGTCGGGGGTAGCTTCTAACTTTAATGTTGGTTCAACAATAGTTGATTCCAATTTATTTTTCATTGTAGTGGCAAGTGACGTTCTTTTAGATGTTAAAGCCGTTACCGAATAACCTCTTCTTCTCAACATTTCGATAACCCCATTTTCTCCAGGTAAGTGAGCAGCACCAACTCCTGAAAAAACTGATTTATGCTGCATTAAAGAGTCTAATACATTAACCATATTTTCATTACGCTGGTATAACATATATTTTCTAAAATGCTCCGTATTTGTAGCCTCTCCAATAGAATCTAATAAATCTAAATTTCTATCTCTGTAAGCATCCTCAGTTAACATATACATCGGTTTTTCTTTGTACAACTTTTTCAACCAAGTATCTTGCTGCTTTTTCATAGAATTATAACTTGCCTTGGTAACTAAATACCTAGACTCATTAAAATCTTCAAGTCCAACAACAGGTTTGTGATTTTTCTTCCCAGCTTGATAAATAAACATATCTAAATAGGTTTCTTCTTCAAAATTATCAGAACCCGATTGCTTTCTATATAGGTAACTATTCACTAATGTATTATCTAAACGTATCGCATTTCTAATGGCTAACTTTTGTGGAAAAGGCAATTCAAATAAAGCTCCATAAAAATCTTTATTGTAAAAGTTTCCTGCTCCATAATAACTCATACCAGCATTAATCATATCATAGCTATTCTCAAGCCATTCTGTTGGGTCTGACTCTAAGGCAACAACTTCACTTTTCTCTAAAGACTTATAGAACACGTCGTCTAACCGAAAAGCTACTTTACTACTGACATGCATTGTACCATATAGATAAGAATCTTTTTCTAGATTATTCCCTGATATTTTCCAAAGTAAACTCTGATATTTTTGTTGTGCAGACAGCATTGAGCATACAAATAATAAAATTACAGGAATATATTTCTTCATGTGTATAAAAGTAAAAGTGATTTAATATAAAGTGGTAGCAATAGTATTGCTTCAAGAATAAAACAACTGAAGTCGGCTTTATCCTAATGATATCGTAAATATATTTATTATTTTAACAACGAGAAATACAAATTGAGTAAAACAGTGGCCAGAATGAGTAAACAATATTTTTTCATCAAAACTTCACGAATAATTGTATTTTTGTAAGCCAATTTGTAATTAATGAAGAAAGGAATTTTATTAGTCAATCTAGGCTCTCCTGACAGCACCAAAGTAAAGGATGTTAGAAAGTATTTGGATGAATTTTTGATGGATGAGCGTGTTATCGACATTCCTCGATGGAAAAGGTATTTGCTCATAAAAGGCATTATTCTAAACACACGACCTAAAAAATCAGCCAAAGCCTATAAAAAAATATGGTGGAAAGAAGGATCTCCTTTAGTGGTTATATCTGAACGATTCTCTAATAAAGTTGCGGACAAATTAGATATTCCTGTAGCCTTAGGAATGCGTTATGGTTCCATGAGTATTGAAAGTGGTATTGCTCAACTTGTAAAAAGAGGTGTAGAAGAGATATTACTTGTACCATTATATCCTCATTACGCCATGTCTTCTTTTGAAACCGTAGTTGAAAAAGCTAAGGAAATTAACAGAAAAAAATATCCAACAATTAAGATGGATGTGATGCCCGTATTTTATAACAATACAGATTATATAAAGGTAATGAGTGCCAATTTAAAGCGTCACTTATCAGGATTTGATTATGATCATATTTTGTTTTCATATCACGGAATTCCAGAACGACATATTTTAAAATCAGATACCACAAATTCACATTGTAAAATTGACGGTTCATGTTGCGATACACATTCAAAAGCTCATAGAACATGTTATAGACATCAATGTTTTGAAACCACAAAAGCAATTGCAAAAACATTACAACTAAAAGAAGGAACGTACAGTAATTCGTTTCAATCTAGATTATTAAAAGACCCATGGTTAAAACCCTATACCGATTTTGAATTGGAAAAATTCGGAAAAGAGGGTGTTAAAAATTTAGCCGTAATCACTCCTGCTTTTGTAGCTGATTGTTTAGAAACCTTAGAGGAGATAGCCATGGAAGGTGAACATCAGTTTAAAAGTGCCGGTGGTCAAGAATACAAACACATACCATGTCTAAATGATAATGATGACTGGGTAGATGTTATGGTAAATTGGGTAAATGAATGGGTTGGTGAACCCGTTAATATTTGAGTAACGATTTTTGAGTAACAATTAACGATTTCTGAATTAAGAATTAATGGAAACCAATAAACTAGAAGATAGGTTAATAAATTTTTCTGTTCTTGTTATTGCTATTTATGATAATCTTAAGACCAGTTACGATGCTAATTATTATGGTAATCAATTAATCAGGTCATCAGGTTCTCCGGCATTGAATTATGGAGAAGCTAGAAGTGCAGAGTCTCATAAAGACTTTGTTCATAAAATGGGAGTTTGTTTAAAAGAATTAAGAGAAAGTTTTAATTGTTTAAAAATAATAAGTAGAGCTAATCTTTATCTCGAGAATCAAGAGGATTTAGACAATGCCCTGGACGAAAACAATCAATTAATTTAAATTTTTGTCGCAAGTATAAAAACTTCAAAAAGCAACAATTCAAAAATCAAAAATCGTTAAATTATTCTTTAACCAAAAATGAATTACCTCTACCTTAAATCATTACACATTATTTTTGTAACCACATGGTTTGCAGGACTTTTTTATATTATTAGGCTTTTTATCTATTATAAAGAAGCAGAAAAAAAACCGGATTTAGAAAAGGGCATCTTACAAAAGCAATATAAATTAATGATTAAAAGGCTTTGGTATATTATAACTTGGCCTTCTGCAATACTTACATTTATTTTTGCCACCTTACTCCTTTATATACAACCGATATGGCTATCGACCAAATGGATGTGGATTAAATTAGTCTTTGTTTTATTGCTGTACCTATACCATTTCTCTTGTCAACACATGGTCAATCAAATTGAAAAAGGTTTTCTTAACTATTCTGCTTTTGGATTACGAATTTGGAACGAAGTGGCCACAATATTACTCTTTGCCATTGTCTTTCTTGTTGTACTAAAAAATTCTATTGGTTGGATTTTTGGAACCTTAGGTATACTTGGGGTTTCCATTTTATTGATGTTGGGTATAAAATTATATAAGAGAATTCGGAGTAAGAGAAGTTGGGATAAAGAGTAAGTTTACACTTTTTTCTTCTTCCTGTACGTTTTTAGACCAATATCAGCCAAAACATAAATAATAGCACCATACACAAAAAATTTCCTTCCAAGAAAATCTATGTGCATAATACTAAGAATTGCTAATGCAATTATTAGTATTGAAATTAAAATATCTATAATTTTTTTCAATTGCTTTAAAAATTATTACAAATGGACTCTTTCTTTTCTTCTAAAAAACAGCAACTTACAAAAAAATAATGAATCTAAAAGTTTTGCGTAGTATTAAACGATCATTGCTTTAAACTCCCTTCAAAAGGAATTCTATTTAAAATACTCCTGCCTAGTGTAATTTCATCAGCATATTCTAACTCATTACCTACAGCAATTCCGCGAGCAATTGTAGAAACACTAATATCTATATCTTCCAACTGCTTGTAGATATAAAAATTAGTAGTATCACCTTCCATGGTAGGGCTCAATGCAAAAATAATTTCTTTTATAGTACCTCCCCTGACTTTAGCAATCAAACTATCTATGGTTAAATTTTGTGGACCAATACCTTCAATAGGAGAAATTTTACCTCCCAAAACATGGTACATTCCTCTAAACTGAGCTGTACTTTCAATAGCCATTACATCTCTAATATCTTCGACTACACAAATGAGCTCATCGTTTCTGTTTTTATTAGCACAAATTTCACACAGATCAACATCAGAAATATTGTGGCAATTTTTGCACAACTTAACCTTCTCTTTTAAGTTTTGTAACGCCTCGGTTAAATACGTGGTACGTTCTTTCGGTTGCTTTAATAAATGCAACACCAAACGTAAGGCTGTACGCTTTCCTATTCCCGGTAATTGAGACACCTCATTAACCGCATTTTCTAAGAGTTTTGAAGAAAAATTCATGGTGGCTAATTTATAAAAATTAAACTAGAAATTCTGAGGTGAAAATCCTAAATCTTAAACTAAAAAAAACCTTATATTCGTACCTCAAAATTAAAACAGACCTATGCAACCCATTCATATTCTCCTTTTAATAGCCGCCTACTTTGGTGTGTTAATACTCATATCATTTCTTACCGGAAAGTCAGCAACTAATGAGACTTTTTTCAAAGCAAACAACAAATCACCTTGGTATATCGTTGCGTTTGGAATGATTGGAGCCTCATTATCTGGAGTTACTTTCATTTCTGTACCAGGAATGATTGGTGGATCACAATTTGCATACATGCAAGGAGTGTTCGGATTTTTAGTTGGATATCTATTAATTGCATTTATCTTATTACCTATTTATTATAAATTAAACGTTACTTCTATTTATCAATATTTAGAACAACGCTTTGGAAAAGTGAGTTACAAAACAGGAGCCTTTTTCTTTTTACTTTCAAGAGTTACCGGTGCATCATTTCGACTATTTTTAGTTGCACTTGCCATGCAGTATATTGTTTTTGGACAAATGGGTGTACCCTTTTGGCTCACAGTGGTTATCTCAATACTTCTGATTTGGCTTTATACTTTTAAAGGTGGAATAAAAACCATTGTTTGGACCGATACGTTACAAACATTGACCATGCTAACAGCTGTTGGTTTAGCTATTTATCTTATTAATGAAAAACTAGATTGGTCATACATTGAGTTTTTAAAAACAGATGCCTTTGCCGAAAGAGGTCAAATATTCTTTTTTGACAACCCAAATAGTGCAACTTACTTTTGGAAATACTTTATTGGAGGTATTTTTATAACTATAGCCATGACTGGATTAGATCAAGATATGATGCAGAAAAACCTAACGTGTAAAAACAAAGGTGATGCTCAAAAAAATATGATTTCGATGTCTGTATTATTAGTTATTGTTAACTTCTTCTTCTTATCGTTAGGTGCATTACTTTTTATATATGCAGCTAAATTAGGCATTGAAATTCCTGTCGTCGATGGTAGAACAAGAACCGATTTATTATTCCCTGAAATTGCCATGAATCAAGATTTAGGCACACCGCTAGCTGTCGTATTTATTATCGGCCTAATTGCAGCTGCCTACTCAAGTGCTGATAGTGCATTAACCTCATTAACCACCTCTATTTCTGTAGATTTTTTAGGTATCGAAAAAAGACCAAAAGAGAAACAAATACCATTGCGTAAAAAAGTACACATTGGTGTATCTCTTTTATTAATCTTAGTGGTCATTATTTTTAATTCGCTTGATGGAAATGTAGTTGGAAACTTGTTCAAATTTGCTACGTTCACCTATGGCCCACTGTTGGGATTATTTATGTTCGGTATTTTTACAAAATATCAAATAAAGGATAAATACGCGTGGATTGTTGCTCTTATTTCTATTGGATTGACCTATTTAATTAGCATTTCTCCAGTTCTCTATGCGTATTATTTCGATTATGAAAATATTATTTCATGCGGAAAGCCTGCTTGGGAATGTGCAGAAAATTATGCAGCTGAAAATAACTTCTACCAATTTCATTGGGAGATATTACCAATAAATGGGTTGATTACCATAATAGGATTATGGTTTATCAGAAAGAAAAAGTAACTTTACAATATGGAAAAAGACCTAAGTAATTATAGAAAAACCTATGAAAAGGATGATTTACTGGAAGAAAATACTCCAGAAAATCCTATAGAATTATTTAGAGATTGGTTTTTGGTTGCTGATAATGATGAAAGTGTTCATGAAGCCAATGCTATGAATATTTCCACCATTGGCTTAGATGGGTTCCCTAAAAACAGAATAGTTTTGCTGAAAAAATTTACTTGGGAAGGTTTTATCTTTTATACCAATTATAATTCAGAAAAAGGAAAAGCCATTTTTAAAAATCCCAATATCTGCTTGTCCTTTTTCTGGCCAGCATTAGAACGTCAAATCATCATAAAAGGTGTCGCTGAAAAATTGGCTGAAAATTTATCAGATGGTTATTATGAATCTCGTCCTGATGGAAGTAAATTGGGAGCTTGGGCATCCAATCAAAGTGAAGTAGTTACTTCAAGAAAAGAGCTCGATGAGCGGTTGAAAGAATATGAAAATGAATTTGAAGGTAGAGAAATACCACGTCCTCATAATTGGGGAGGTTTTTTAATAAAACCAATAAGTATTGAATTTTGGCAAGGCAGACCCAATAGAATGCATGATAGAATCAGGTATACATTAGATTTTGAATTTAATTGGAAAAAAGAACGATTGGCACCATAATTTACTTTTGTAATTTACGTTTTAATACTAATTTAGCTTTATGACAATTTAGTCCGTCTTTTAACTAAAAAATATTTCCCGCGACAGCGGAGCTTAACATGAAAACACTATATATCGTTAGACACGCAAAATCATCATGGGAGTATTCTTCGATTGAAGATATTGACAGACCTTTAAAAGAAAGAGGCATAAACGATGCTTATTTAATTTCGAAAGAACTTCTTAAAAAAGTTAAGCCACCCAATGTGTTTTTGTCTAGTTGTGCAGCACGGGCTTTACACACGGCAATGATATTTGGCTACACATTTAATTATCCATTGGCAAATTTAAAAATAAGTAAATCATTATATAGTTTTAGTGATGGTTACCTCATTAAAACAGTTAAAGCCTTAGATGATGGATTCAAGTCTGCCATTATTTTCAGTCATGATCATGGTATCAATACTTTTGTCAATACATTTGGTAGTGATCCTATTAGCCACGTTCCTACTTGTGGTGTAATTGGTATTAAGTTTGACATAAAACATTGGAAAAACATAAAAAAAGGGAAAACATTTTTACAAGAGTTTCCTAAACATTATAAATAAAGCATAGTTTGGAAATAAAAAAATACGCCGCTATCGATATTGGTTCTAATGCCATCAGGTTATTGGTTTCCAATGTTATTGTTCAAGAAAATTCACCTACACAATATAGAAAATCATCTTTGGTTCGCGTTCCAGTTAGATTAGGTGCAGATGCATTCACAACGGGTGTTATTTCAGAAAACAACCAAACCCGAATGATTAACACCATGAAAGCTTTTAAGCTATTAATGGATGTTCATGGTGTTGAAAAATATAAAGCTTGTGCCACTTCTGCAATGCGAGAAGCAAAAAATGGTCAAGAGGTTATTGAGAAAATTTATAAAGAATCAGGAGTAAATATCGATATCATAAACGGTAAAACGGAGGCCGCAATTATTTCAGCTACCGATTTAAATGAGTTAATTTTAGGTGATAAATCATATTTATATGTAGATGTTGGTGGTGGTAGTACCGAATTAACCTTTTTTAGTAAAGGTAAAATTATTGCTTCGAAATCCTTTAAAATGGGTACAGTGAGAACCATTGATAAAGAAACTCATAAAGAAATTAACAAAAAAATTAAAAGTTGGATTGAAAATAAAAGTGAGGGCCTTTCAAAAATTGCATTAATCGGTTCTGGAGGAAACATCAACAAAATTTTTAAAATGTCTACCAGAGCGGAAGGAAAACCACTTTCTTATATCTATATGCGAGCACATTATAAGTTCTTAAAACAAATGACTTATGAGCAACTAATAAGTGAACTAGGTTTAAATCCAGACCGTGCAGATGTAATTATACCTGCTAGTAAAATTTACATTAATGCTATGAAATGGAGTGGAGCAAAGAATATTTATGTTCCAAAAATAGGATTAGCAGACGGTATTATAAAAGCATTACATTCGGGTAAACTAGACGAGTAACCACTGTTAATTAATTAGATATTTCCACAAAATTCGCAATCCTACAATTGCAATTAAAACCGCTGTCACTCTTTTTATTAGAAAAGGAGACAGCTTTCTAGCTCCTAGTCGCGACCCTATTTGTCCTCCAAAAAATACAGTTATCATAAGTGCTATAGCTAAATTTGAATCAAATGTAAAGCTCCCATTATTGTGATGTGTAAAGTATTGCCCCAACAACCCTGCAATAGAATTTACCAGAATAAAAAAACTAGATGTGGCTGCTATTTTTTTAGGAGTATCCCAATGTGTTAAGTGTAACAATGGCGATAAAAAAACACCTCCACCAATACCTACCATTCCAGAAACAAAACCTATCCCCCCTCCTAAAAAGCTATTCTTTACCACTGATTGTTGCCTTATCTTACCTGAGTTGTCTACCAAATATTTACTTAACCACATTAATACTGCTGCAATGATAAGGGTACTTCCCAATAATACAAAAAAGAAAGCCTGACTTATTTTTATATATCCTCCTAAAAAAGCAAGAGGAACACTAATCATACTTAACGGAATAATCTTTCGCCAATCAAAATATCCGTTTTTTATAAAAATAAATGTACCACCACTTACAACAACAATGTTACATAATAAAGCAATAGCTCTAAATTGGATAAAACTTAATCCCGTTAAGGCTAAAATGGCTAAATAACTAGAACCACCTCCAAAACCGACAGATGCGTAAAGTAAAGAAACCGCAAAGAAAAGTACTATAATTTCCCAATAGTGTAAGAAAACTTCTAAAATTTCTATCATAAATTTAAATAACACTACAAATTAAAGATTATATTTTTATCTTGCTACATATTTTACTCATTATAGCTATGGAAAAACACAAAAAATACTGGAGAGAAAACTTAAAATACCTCGCTATTCTACTGGCTATTTGGTTTTTAGTCTCCTATGTCTTCGGAATTATACTCGTTGAACAATTAAATACTATACGACTCGGTGGCTTTAAACTTGGATTTTGGTTTGCCCAACAAGGTTCTATTTATGTTTTTGTCATACTTATTTTTGTCTATGTACGCTTGATGAACAAATTAGATAAAAAATATGGATATGACACTTAAAAATAATATTCATAAATAAATTTACCCAATAACCCATCTTCATTTCAAACCCACTACTAACTAATTAAATCACATGACTGTACAAATTTGGACATACATTATCGTTGTTGCAACTTTCACATTATATATAGGTATTGCTATTTGGGCAAGAGCAGGGTCTACCAAAGAATTTTACGTTGCAGGTGGCGGTGTTTCTCCATTAGCTAACGGATTAGCAACAGCTGCAGATTGGATGTCAGCTGCTTCTTTTCTTGGTATGGCGGGCCTTATTTCTTTTAATGGTTATGATGGTTCTGTTTATTTAATGGGATGGACTGGCGGTTATGTGTTACTCGCACTACTTTTAGCCCCATATCTAAGAAAATTTGGAAAATTTACAGTGCCTGATTTTATTGGAGATCGTTATTATTCAAATATCGCAAGAACAGTTGCTGTAATATGTGCTTTGATTGTCTCCTTTACTTATGTTGCTGGACAAATGCGAGGTGTTGGTTTGGTTTTTTCTAGATTTTTAGAAGTCGATATTAATACAGGTGTCTTTATAGGTATGATCATCGTATTATTTTATGCCGTACTTGGAGGTATGAAAGGGATTACTTACACACAGGTAGCTCAATATTGTGTTTTGATATTTGCATTTATGGTTCCTGCCATTTTTATCTCCATTCAGATGACGGGTAATCCCATTCCACAATTAGGAATGGGAGGTAAAGTTACTGGAGAAAGTGTTTATTTACTAGATAAACTAGACGGACTTTCTACAGATTTAGGTTTTGCAGCTTATACTAACGGATCAAAATCATTAATTGATATCTTCTTTATTACTGCAGCCCTTATGGTAGGTACGGCTGGATTACCACATGTAATTGTCCGATTTTTTACTGTTCCTAAAGTAAAAGACGCTCGAAAATCTGCTGGTTATGCTTTATTATTTATTGCAATTTTATATACTACTGCACCGGCAATTTCAGTATTTGCTAGAACAAATTTAATTGATACAGTAAGCGAAAAAGAATACGCAGAAATGCCTGCTTGGTTTTCAAAATGGGAAACCACAGGGCTTATTACATTCGATGACAAAAATAGTGACGGTAAAATTCAATATGTTGCTGATGAAACTGTGAATGAATTAACTGTAGATCCCGATATAATGGTTTTAGCGAATCCTGAAATTGCAAGATTACCCAATTGGGTCATTGCTTTGGTGGCCGCCGGTGGATTGGCAGCGGCATTATCAACAGCAGCAGGTTTGCTATTGGTAATTTCAACCTCGGTTTCGCACGATTTAATAAAAAAACAATTGAAACCCGATATTTCAGATAAAAGTGAACTAATAGCCGCTCGACTTTCAGCGGTTGTTGCGGTAGTTATTGCAGGGTATTTTGGTATAAACCCACCCGATTTTGTCGCTGCAACCGTCGCCTTGGCCTTCGGTTTGGCAGCAGCTTCTTTTTTCCCTGCTATCATACTCGGTATTTTTGACAAACGCATGAATAAAGAAGGAGCAATTGCAGGAATGGTTGTAGGTATATTATCCATGTTATTTTACATGCTTAAATTTAAATTTCAATGGTTTGGTGGTGGTACTGAAGCGGAATGGTGGTTTGGTATTTCACCTGAAGGATTTGGTACGGTAGCAATGCTAATAAATTTCATTTTTTCAATAATAATTTCTAAATTTACTCCTCCACCTCCTGCAGAAGTTCAAGAAATTGTTGAAAATATTAGAATACCATCTAATGCAGGGGATGCAACACATTAAAAACAAAAAATGAAATTAAAAATAATTTTAACCTTCTGTATTATTGTAATTTCAGCATTATCATATGCTCAAAATAATGATAAAGCTAAGGATTTAATTGTACTTAAAAAGGGTAAACTCACTGATGGTATTACCATTAAAGAAATTAAATCAAAAAAAAACGATGTTAGTATAAATGACCCCATCATTACAAGACCACCAATATTTGAAACATGTAAATCATTAAGCGATATTGAAGAGCAAAAAGATTGCTTTACACAAACATTACAGAAATTCATTTCGAAAAAATTTAACACCTCAGCGTTAACTATCTTACCAACAGGAAGACATAAAATTGACTGTTTTTTCACAATTTCTAATGAAGGAGAGATTGCTAATATTGACATCTATTCCAACTATAAAATAGCAGAAGATGAGGCTGCTAAATTAATATCAAAAATACCAAATTTAGAACCAGGTGAAATCAATGGAAAACCAAAAGAGATTAGCTATTGGTTACCTATAACTTTTATGTTGCAATAATAAAAACAATAAAAAATGAGTAATTACAGTATCAAACATTTAGAAGAATATTATCAAGTTTATAGAAAGTCAATCAGAGATCCAGAAAATTTCTGGTCAGAAATTGCTGAAGAGCATTTTATGTGGCGTAAAAAGTGGGACAATGTATTGAGTTGGGATTTTTCTAAACCTGAAATAAAATGGTTTGAGGGTGCGAAACTCAATATTACTGAAAATTGTATTGATAGACATTTGGCTACAAAAGGCGAAAAAACGGCTATCTTATTTGAGCCTAACAGTCCAGACGAAGCTGCCCAACACATCACCTACAGAAGATTATATGAGCGTGTAAACCAACTTGCTAATGTCCTTAAAGACCATGGTATTGAAAAAGGAGATCGTGTTTGTATTTATTTACCCATGATACCTGAATTGGCCATTTCCTTATTGGCGTGTGCTAGAATTGGAGCCGTACACTCTGTTGTATTTGCTGGATTCTCTTCAAACGCTTTATCTACGAGAATTAATGATAGTGATTGTAAAATGGTTATTACATCTGATGGATCGTACAGAGGTGCAAAAACAATTGATTTAAAAGGTATTGTAGATGTAGCTTTAGATGAATGCCCTTCCATTAAAGACGTTTTAGTGGTTAACAGAATTAACTCTGACATTACCATGAAAGAGGGACGTGACAAATGGTTACAACCTCTATTAGACGCAGCTTCAACGGAGTGTGCCGCCGAAATTATGGATGCGGAAGACCCTTTGTTTATTCTTTACACGTCAGGCTCAACAGGTATGCCAAAAGGTATGGTACATACCACTGCGGGTTATATGGTATACACCGCTTATACTTTTAAAAATGTTTTTCAATACAAAGAAAATGATGTGTATTGGTGTACTGCTGATATTGGCTGGATTACAGGTCACAGTTATATCGTTTATGGTCCATTAGCCAATGGAGCAACTACCGTTATGTTTGAGGGCGTACCTAGTTATCCTGATTTTGGACGCTTTTGGGAAGTGATTGCTAAACATAAAATCAATCAGTTTTATACGGCTCCTACTGCAATTAGAGCACTGGCAAAACAAAATATTGATTTTGCAGAAACGCATGACTTATCCTCTTTAAAGGTTTTAGGATCAGTTGGAGAGCCTATTAATGAAGAAGCTTGGCACTGGTATAATGATGTTATTGGTAAAAAGAAAAGCCCTATTGTAGATACGTGGTGGCAAACAGAAACGGGTGGTATTATGATCACTCCATTACCTTATGTTACCCCTACAAAACCGACCTATGCTACCTTACCTTTCCCTGGAATTCAACCCGCTTTAATGGATGAAAATGGAGAAGAAATAAAGGGTAATCAAGTCGATGGTAGGTTATGTATAAAATTTCCTTGGCCATCAATGGCTAGAACTATTTGGGGCAATCATCAACGTTATAAAGAAACGTATTTCACGGCATTTAAAGATAAATATTTTACTGGTGACGGTGCATTACGCGACGAGGTTGGCTATTATCGAATTACCGGACGTGTGGATGATGTAATTATAGTTTCTGGTCACAATTTAGGTACTGCTCCAATTGAAGATGCAATAAATGAGCATCCTGCTGTATCTGAATCGGCTGTTGTCGGATTTCCTCATGACATTAAAGGTAATGCCCTTTATGGTTATGTTATTCTTAAGGAAACAGGAGAAAGCAGAATTCATGATAATGTGAGAAAAGAAATTAATCAGATTATAACAGAACATATTGGCCCAATTGCCAAATTAGATAAAATTCAATTCACAATTGGATTGCCTAAAACACGCTCAGGTAAAATTATGCGAAGAATTTTAAGAAAAATTGCGAGTAGAGATATGAATAATTTAGGCGATACCTCTACGCTATTAAACCCTGAAGTAGTTCAAGAAATAAAAGATAACGTATTGTAAAGACCAATAAGACGATCTATTAATTATCTGATTTTCAAATGTTTTGAGAGTTATTTCCTTGTTTTAAATTTGGATTTCTCGTTAAAATTTTGTATTTTGCTCGTTATGATAGCAATAGATAAAACAGAAAATCAAAAATTATTACAAGATTCGATTACTTATGTTGAGAAATTAGGTTTTGAAAACATAAAGGCAGACATTGAAGGTTATGAGACTCCAAAATCTTACTCCCAAAAAGGAACAGATTTTTCAGTTACACCAGATATTGTCGGTGAAAAAGCAGGTAGAAAACACTACTTCGAAGTAAGTTTAAAATCAGCTGAACCTAATCAATTGAAATCTAAATGGCGTTTTTTAGAAGTGTTAACTCGTATGAAAGACAACCGCTTTAAAATAATAACATTTAGAGGTCATTATAAATTCACTGAAGACATGTTACAAGATATTAATCTTGAAAAAAACTTAATTAAACTATAGTCTATAGTTATTCTTCTCGATATTTTGTTCTTAAAAATATCGAGAAGAATTATTTGACTCCCTCTTAGAATCAAAAGCATTTATTTATTTCTCAATAATTCATTTTGTTCTTTCATTAAATCAGTTAAATCAGACAGTAACTGTATATCTTTAGGAGTTACTACAGTATCATCCTTAGTATCTTGAGCTTTATTTCGTAACCTATTCATAAACTTTACCACAATAAAAACCGTAAATCCAATTATTATAAAATCTAGAAAAGCCTCAAACAACGCTCCATAACCTAAGGCTATTTTCTCTTGAATAATTTCTCCTGCACTATTCAATTCTGCATCTCTAAGAATTATTACTTTATCCTTAAAATCAATACCATTTGTTAAATAAGACAATGGAGGCATTAATACTTTTTTAACCAGCACATCTATTACTTTATTAAATGATGCACCAATGATAACACCAATGGCCATATCCATCATATTACCCTTTACTGCAAATTCTTTAAATTCTTTAAGTAAACCCATAATTAGCTTTTATTTCGAAATTATTAAACTCATTCCTCATATTAAAAAACAAAAATAGCTTTAATTTTTAAAAAATATTTGCAATCTATTAAAATCAAATATTTCAAAAAATAAATAATGAAATTACCATAATGAATAGTGTTAAAATGCCTTTAGGCATTTATGACAACCACAATAAGAAATGGCTTTATAAACATTTTTAACTTTATTAATACCAAATCCAAACTATTTAAAAAAACAAAGGTCTATTTAGTAGTTTAATTGTAATTTAACTATTAAATCAAAAGTTTTGAGCACTGAAGCCAACTTCATAAAGCAACTTACAAATCCTAAAACTAAGGAAAAGGCTTTTCTTGAATTGTTAGACCGTTATCAAAAACGAATGTATTGGTATATTAGAAAAATAGTGGTGACTCATGAAAATGCCGATGATGCCCTCCAAAACACTTTCATTAGAATTTTTAACAAGATAGAAACTTTTAAAGGTAATAGCTTGCTCACAACCTGGATGTTTAGAATTGCACATAATGAAGCAATTAGACTCTTGGAAAAACAACAGAAAACACATTTAGCTTCCTTAGACGAAATTCAGCCGCAGTACCTAAAAGATTTAACACAAGACAATTATTTTAATGGCGATGAATTAAATCTGAAATTCCATGAGGTTATAAACTCCAAGTTAACGAATAAGCAACGCATAGTGTTTAATATGAAATACTTTGATGATTTAAGCTTTAGAGAAATTGCAGACATTTTAGAAATAAATGAAAATACGTTAAAATCATCTTATTACAGTGCCGTAAAAATAATAGAAGATGAAATAGTAGAACAAACAAACTTTTAATAAAAATAAAGGTCTATAGAACGATTATGAAAAAATTTAATTTACATAAAATCAATAAAGAAGAGTTAACAAAACTTCATAAAAATGATCTAGGGATGGATATTCCTAAAGATTATTTTAAAACATCTAAATCAAAAATTATGGAAAAGGTAACCATCTCCGAAAAGGAAAAACCACGTGTTTTTTATTTAAGACCTAGTTTCGGCTATCTAATGGCCGCGTCAATTATCATTCTTATTGCACTGAGTATTGTTTTCAAATACAATATAAAAACGAAAAACAACTTAAATCCTGCAGACGTTGAAAATTTAGCGAATGCAAATGATGAAGACATATTAATAAATTCTCTTTTTGTCAGTGACGACGATATGAGTAATTTTTTAGACACCTACTTAGTTAATAACGTCGTTGAAAATGTAGAGGTTATGGAAAAAGAATTCGACAACATTTTTTTAAACTCAATTATTGAAAGCGACGCATTGATAGATATTTATATTGATGATAATTTTGTAGAAAATATTATTCTTTAAAAATAATTCAAACTATTACTCAGAATAAAGGTCTA
Organism: Aureibaculum algae; assembly: GCF_006065315.1. GTDB lineage: Bacteria > Bacteroidota > Bacteroidia > Flavobacteriales > Flavobacteriaceae > Aureibaculum > Aureibaculum algae. The sequence continues at coordinate 3,957,820 of NZ_CP040749.1, forward strand.
TTAATCAGAATCGGTTCAATAACAAAATGAAGTATAAAATTTAAAATCAAAGTCATGAAAACAAATAAAATTAAATTAGTAATACTAGCACTCGTAATGATTTTTGGAGGATTCTTATATGCTCAAAAAGAAAATCAGAATCAGGACCAAAACAGAAATCAAAACTATGAGGTTATTAAAGAAACCTTAAATACAAAACAACAAGAAATGCTCCAAAATGAACGTCGCATTATGAAGCAAAACCGTGAAATGCTTAGAGAATCATTAACTGAGGAACAACTTGCTCTTTTAAAAGATCCTGAACTTACAAGAGACCAAATAAGAGAAAGGTTAAGAGCTTCTTTTACAGATGAGCAACAACAATTGGTAGAACAACAACAAACTCGCTTACGTACTATGCGAAAAGAATTTCAAGGTACCCTTACCGAAGAACAACGTCTAATGATTCAAGAAAAGGTACAGCAACGTATAAAAAATTCTGGTGAGCAAGGTGAATTGAGAACTGGAAATCGTTCTAACAGCAACGGTCAGCGTAATAAAAATAATGGTAACGGTGGTAATGGTGGTGGTAATGGGAACAATTAACTTTAAGTTATGAAAAATACTGCCAATAAAATTTTAACACTTTTTAGAAGAACAGGGTTGCTACTTTTTATGGTGGCAACCTCTTTTTTTTCTTATGCTCAAGTAACACCTGAAGATGATGAAATAGATATATTACTTGATGAACTTTTCTTTAACGAAGATCAAATGATCGATGATATTTTGGCTTCATTAAATCGCTATGACTTTATTTATACAAGTATTACATTTAACAGCAATTCATATTTTTCTGGTAGAGATTCAGGTATTGACCAATTTAATTTTTACCCTCAAGCATCCTACTATCACTCTTCTGGTTTTAATTTTAGTATTTCAGGCCTTTATTATGAAACATTTGACCCTAACTGGGATTTCACAAGTTTGTCTTTAGGTTACAATCATTACCTAGGTAAAAAAAAGTTACTGTACCTCAGTACAGGCTATACTCGATATTTCTATAGTGATGGATCAGGTATTTTTACCAATGCTGTTGATTTAGGTTTAGGTATTCAGAATAAAAAAAGAACTATTGGTTCTACACTTTCTGCTACTTATTTATTCGGTACCGATAATGCCTTACAATTAATATCTAGCACCTATGGTAAAATTACTTTGGCAAAGAAAAAAACATTTTCTATAAAATTCAAGCCACGGATAAACTTTCTAATTGCTCAACAAACGATGGCTTTAGAAGAACTCAATAGCCAAACTCAAGAAGCAGAATACATTAATTATGATGTTTTTGATCTATTAAACACACAACTTAATTTACCAATAACATTTGTAAGTAAATCGTTCAATTTAGATTTAGGATATATGATTAATTTCCCCAATGCTGTAGCTACAGAAACTAATCTTAAATCCAATGGCTTTTTTACTATTAATATGGGCTATATGTTAAGTTTAAAAAAATAAACATAATAACTTAAAGCGGAATAGGTAAAAATGTAATTTCTTTAAACAATAATTTCTCTATCTTTGTTTGCCAACACCATAATGTCATTTTTAAATTAATATAAAATATGAAAAAACTTACCTATCTTTTATTGATTATTGTGTTAGCTTCATCATGTGACTTAAATCTAGGTAAAGATGAATTTGATGCTGTTGACTGGAAAAAAAGAACCATAAACATAAGTCAAAAAGACTCACTACAATTTGGCAGAACCTATCTTTCCGTATACTCCCAAATATATAGTTATACAGAACATAAAACACATAACCTTACGGCGATGGTAAGCTTGAGAAATACGAGTTTTAATGATACAATTTATATTCTAAAAGCTGATTACTACCATACAAAAGGGCATTTAGTGCGAACTTATATTAAACAACCTATTTACCTAGCTCCACTTGAAACTGTAGAGATAATTATTGACGAAGCCGATATTGAAGGTGGTACAGGTTCTAATTTTATTTTTGACTGGAATATTCCAAAAAAATCTCCAGATCCGCTTTTCGAGGGTATTATGAGTTCTACAATGAGCCAACAAGGCCTTTCTTTTACCACACAAGGAAAACGTATAGAATAATTTACTTTTAAAAAAACATTTTAAATACTTCTCTAGTATAACCCAAAGAAAACATCAATGATGAAATTTTTTAAATTAAGCCTAGTTCTTTTTCTTGTACACACAACTTTAATAGCACAAGACTTAACTTTTGAAGAATACAATCCCAAATCAACCTTAGTTATTCCTGGCAAGACTATAAAAAAAGCTAAGTTTCCATTTATTGACGTGCACGGACATCAGTACAACATGCCTAAACAAGACTTGAGTCCTGTAGTAGCCGCTATGGACACGCTTAACATGGGCATCATGGTCAATTTAAGTGGCCGATCAGGAAAAGACCTGCAACAATCTGTTGCCAATATTGCTAAAAATTTCCCCAACCGTTTTGTTGTTTTTGCCAATGTAGACTTTGATGGAGTTGGTAAAAAAGACTGGGCAAAAAATGCAGTAAATCAGTTAAGAGAAGATGTTAAAAATGGAGCTAGAGGACTAAAGGTTTATAAAAGTTTAGGGCTCAGAAATAAAGACACTGACGGCAATAGAATTGCTATTGACGATAAAAGATTAGATCCAATATGGGCACTTTGCGGCGAGTTAGGTGTGCCTGTTTTAATCCATGCTGCAGATCCTAAATCATTTTGGGATACATTTGATGGTGATAATGAGCGTTGGTTAGAACTCAAAACTCATCCGCGAAGAAAACGTGAAGCAAATGATCCTGCTCCATGGGAGCAAATTATTGCAGAACAACATAATATGTTTAAAAAACATCCTGAAACGACTTTTATAAACGCTCACATGGGTTGGTTTGCGAATGATTTGGGTAAATTAGGTGAGCTATTAGATGAAATGCCTAATATGAATGTTGGTATAGGAGCCATAATTGCTGAATTGGGTAGACAACCACGTTTTGCAAAAGCATTTTTTATCAAATATCAGGATCGAATTCTATTTGGAAAAGACAGCTGGAAACCCGAGGAATTTCCAACGTATTTTAGAGTGTTAGAATCTAATGATGAATACTTTCCATACCATAAAAAATACCATGCTTTTTGGCCAATGTACGGCTTAGATTTACCCGATGATGTATTGAAAAAAGTATATTATAAAAATGCGGTGCGTATTGTTCCTGGTTTGGATAAAAGTTTGTTTGATGAGTAAATTCTAATTGCTTATTTAGGATGTTATATGTATTCCATTAAGCATTTCTTTACGGTCAGGTTTCTCAAACCAACCTTCCATAAAGTCAAAGTTTTCTTTAGTCACTTCAAACTCAAAAGTCATTCCTTTTTCAGTATTTCGTTTTGTTATTCTGTTCAATCGGGTTTCTTTTGAAATATCTAAAAAATGTATTGTTAGTTCATAGCCCTTCGTTTTAGCAAATGCTCTAAACTTCTCTCTGTGTTCAAATTTTGAAAGTCCTAAATCAAGAATAGCATCTATCTTTGCGTTTTCTAACTGATCAACTAAATCCATAATCATTTTTTCGGCACGTTCAATTCTTTCAAGAAACCATTCCAATCCGTCCGTTGGTTTCTTATCAGGCAGAAAAAGTATATTATTCCATTTATCAATGGAGAAAATAACACCCTTCGTTTCCTTTTTCAATTCGTTGGCATACGTGGTTTTCCCAGCACCTGTATTTCCTACTATTAAATGAATCATTTTCTATGAATTAAATCTATGACAATCGTTTCTTGTAAAAAAATCGCTATTGTTTAACAACCATTTTAGGTTTTAATTTTCTTTTCCAATAGAGTATATAAACAGTACCTAAAAGTGTAGGTAAAGTCCATGCAAAAATATTCCAAATACCTAAACCAGCGACTAAAAATGCCGTAACCGACGCAATAAAAGCTCCAATCATTTTTCCGACGTGATTTCTAAGCCATTCATTTTTACCTTTTACAAAATTTTTATAAAAAATAAAATCTTTTATGGTTACTAAAAGTCCAAAACCTCCAAAGAAAATAAATAATAAATAATTCAAGTCGTTTACTTTCATCATACCATAGGCACCAAATAATATCATCAGTATTGATAATGATAACATGCTCCCCGATATAATTTTATCAATTGGTTTTGCTGCTTTCTTACTTTTCAACTTAAACGTTAATATTTGATTTCCTGAAATTACTAAATAGATGGTAAATAATCCAATTAGGAAAAGAAGTATGCTTTTATGATTGGGCATCCAAGAAATTGGTATTATAATCAATGAACTTGTTATCATACCGATTGAAAATAATTTCCCCATAACTTTATGAGGTTTACTTCCCTTTTTCACAATTATACTTCCCAGTCCTGTTATTAACCCTAGTCCGCCAAAAAAAGCATGGATATAAATAAAAATCTTAATTGTTTCTTCCATCGTAATATTGATTTTGTTTTTTCAAAATTCCATATTTCCTTCTACAAAATAAAACTTAATTTCTTGAATTGTTATTTTTATATGATGAACTGCAATTAATTATAAAATCTTTTAAAATTAAATATTTCTATGTCATTAATATTTTATAGACACTAAGATTCAAGTTTTCCTTATAAATTAGAAAGCCTCTTAATATTCTCCCAAGTAATCATTTCTACACCCATTTTATTTTCGAACATGTTTGTAACAAAAGCCTTTCCTAAATGCTCAACATTAATACCTCTATACTTTTTTAATGGACCAAATAATACGCGACTCAGTACGGGCCAAACCTTTAATGTTATCCCTTGAGCTAGCCCATATCTATTGGTTTTTGTTATAATCATTGAAGGCTGAAAAATACTAAGTCTATCAAAATTCATTGCTTCTAATTCATTGACTAGCTCTCCTTTAATCCGTAAATAAAAAGAGGCCGATTTAGCATTAATGCCAACCGAAGATAATAATTGAAAGTGTGTAACACCAGCTTCTTTACAAGCTTTAGCAAATGCAATTACTGCCTTTTTATCTATTTTTATAAATTCCTCTTTACTTACCTTGGAGGGTTCACCCACACCAAAGGTGCAAATGGCCACTTGATGATTAGTTATTTTGTCTCTATACGTGTTGGGATCAAAAACATTAACGTTGTGTTGTGCTACTAATGTTTCAGGTATATCTGGCAATGACCTACGACCTAAAGTTGAAATTCGTGAAACCTCCGGCCGTTTTATTAAGTTATTAAGAACTTGGTTTCCAACGGCACCTGTGGCTCCTAGAAGTATTACAGAATCTGATTTATTGGTCATGTTTTATTTCAATGATATTGTACTAAAACTTCAATTTATTTACACTGAAAATCTATGCTCTTTATTAAAAATAAACTAATTACTTCTGATTTAAAACCAAAAATTATAGAATTACTTTTTTGAGTTTAAATACCTTTTCACATGTTAACCCGTATTTTTTAACCCTCCAGATAACGAATTTGTAATGGATAACAGTTTTGTAAGCAACTGATCGCCTTTAATAGGATTGGTAACCATAACACTTCTCCATTCTTTTAAATATTGAATATGAAGTTTGTGCAATACTTCCAATTCTTTCTCTCTCCTTTTCAAATTTTCAATTTGGCCTATTCTTCTAACGGAAGCTGGCTCACCTAGTAAATCTTCAATGTGAATAATTCCCTCTTTATAATCCGTTAAAATCATATTTAAAAAATTGGATTTGATGTCTTCATCAGAAACAAGTTCTGAATACACTTTCATCAGTTCCGAATTTGCAAGGATTAAATTCGTTTCTATTTGAATTAACATGTACCTTAAAAACGGCCATGAATCAACATGTTGTTTTAGCTCATCAAATTTTGATACTTTATTTTCTTTAAGTTCTTTTAAGGCATGTCCAACACCAAACCAACCTGTTAAGGTAAAACGTGATAAGTTCCAACTAAACACCCAAGGGATAGCTCTTAAATCACTTAATGTACGTTGTCCAGATCTCCTTGCAGGTCTTGATCCTATTTTACTTTTCTCTAATAAATCAATTGAAGTTGCTTCACTAAAAAACTGAATAAAATCATCATGTTGAACCATGTTTTTATAAAAGTCAACCGATTTATCCGTTAGCCAATCTAAGGTTTCATAAGGATAAAGTTCTTCTTTTTGAGAGGTGTAAATTTTCATCGTTTGGCGAGCCACACCAGATGCCAACATTTCTAAATTGTACGTTGCTGTTAATTGATTTCCAAATTGCTGTGCAATAGATTCTCCTTGAGTTGTCAATTTTATTTGACCATTAACAGAATTTATAGGCATACTTTCCATAAAACGATGATATTTACCGCCACCTCTACTTATCGTTCCACCTCTACCATGGAAAAATATAATTTTTACATCATGCTTTTCGCCAATACTGCAAAGGCTCTCTTCTGCCTTATGCAAATGCCATTTACTCGCCAAAACTCCGCCATCTTTATTACTATCACTATACCCAACCATTACTTCTTGTGTATTTGACATTAATTTTAGGCGATTTTTGGTGATGGAAAAATTCAAAAAATCTTCTAATATCTTATCCCCTCCTTCTAAATCTTCTATAGTTTCCAAAAGTGGTACCACACGTAAATTAGTGTTTAATAGTTGTGTTTCTCTCATCAATAAATACATCACTAATAAATCACTAAGACTTCTAGTCATACTTACTATTAAAGATCCTATGCCTTCTGAACCATATAAACTAATATGTTGTCTTAAAACCCTAAAATAATCTAGTACGTTATCTGCTTCTAGACCATATGATATTGTATTATTGGTTAGTGGAGCGTGTTTTTCTAATTCTTCAGTCAAAAAAGAAACCCGTGTTTTTTCATCCCAATTATGAAAATCAAATTTTTCGAATCCCGACTTTTCTAATATCTGCGTAATTACTTTTTCATGGTAACCACTGTTTTGTCTAATATCTAATTTGGCAAGATGAAACCCGAAACATTGTACCGTTCTTTCAACAGGAAACAATATATCTTCGGCTATTCCTTGTGCTCCACCTTCTATTAAAATATTTCTAATAAATTTTAAATCTTCCTGTAAAACAGTACTTGACCTATAATAAGAATCAGATTCACCAAATTTTTCAGCAATAGTGTTTTCCATTTTAATCACCAACAGACTAACATATTGTCTCCATGGTTCATGTGGATTACGTTTTAAAGCTTTTTCACCAGACGCTCCTAAAATTTTTGCTTGCTTACTCACAGCTTCAAGTAGTGGCGTGGGTACAGGGTTTTTAATACCAGACAACGTTAAACGTGTGGCTAAATTCACCAGTTGTTTATGAATAATATCTAATGCCTTTTCACGATGTATCAAGAGCGTATCTCTTGTAAAACTAGGTGTTACAAAAGGATGACCGTCACGGTCTCCTCCAACCCAACTACCAAAATTAAAATTTGGATAATGTTCTGGTTGCGTTAATTTATCAGGGTTAAAACCCATAGCAATCCAAGATTCCTTCAGCCTTTCATCGCTCTTTTCTAATACCAAAGGGAACACCTTACTAAGGTAATACACAATATTGTCACGTTCTGAGGCGAGGTCAGGCTTTTCAAGATAAGTATCTCCAGTTCTCCACCAACGCTCTAATAAATTGATAATTTTTTCACGTATCGTATTATTCTCCGTTTTGGAGAGAATAGAATTTTCCTTTTGTACCAATAATAAGTAGAGCTCTCTTTGCAATTCAATAATTGCAATTCTCTTTGACTCAGTTGGGTGTGCAGTTAAGACTGGCATCACATTTAATGAAGACAATAACTCAATAATCTTATCTTCACTTAAACCTTGTTCTATCCATATCTTAAAAGTCTCTCCCCAAGACCCTCTATTTGCAGCTATACCATTTTGATTTTCGAGTTGCCTATGATATTGTATGGCAGCGTTTTCTTCAACTAAAGTTATTAATTGAAAATAAATACCTAATGCTTGTACAATTTTTTCATCGGAAACGGAATAACCTATAGTCTCATTTTGCGATGTTTTATTTAACTGAAGTAGTTTAATAGTTTCGTGCTCATTAATACGCGATAACATCTCTTCATAACAAAGAAGAATATATGCTCTATCATCACTTATTTTTTGATATTCATTGGTTTCAATTTCAGTATTCATCGTAAATTCTAATATTAAAATTATTTAAAAAGATATGCTATCTCACTGCCTAAAATTAGGCTAAGAATTGAAACTAAATGTAGAATGATAACAGACACACCCTATTTAGCGTTTAAAGCCTAAATATAAGTATAATCTAATTTCAATTTATTATTTAAATCCATTTTTTATAGCTCTTTTACATATGTGAGATTTGTACAGCCCCATTACAATTAAAATTATTCTTTAAATTTCGAGAGTACTTTGTAAAAAACAGCCTAACTTTTTAAATAAAATATCCTTTCTATCCTCAATACTACAATTACATTTTCAATAATCTTATGCTTTTATCATGCAAATTAATGTAACATTTATCACATTTAAAATTGATAAATATCATTAATTAGAATATCCAATATTTTTAAATTCGTAAGGATATTTAATGTAACTAAAAGCCTCTTATAATGGAAACACTAGAAAGTATTAAAACTCGAGTTTACAAATTTGGAAATAAATCTGCCGATGGAGACAGTACAATGAAAAACTTATTGGGCGGAAAAGGTGCTAATTTAGCTGAAATGAGCAAAATAGGAATTCCTGTTCCTCCTGGTTTCACCATAACTACAGATGTGTGTACAGAATATAATCTATTAGGAAAAGAAGCCGTTGTTAATCTACTTACAAACGAAGTTGAAGCTTCTATAGATACCATCGAAAAGAGTATGGGTGCTACATTTGGCGATAAAGAAAATCCTTTATTAGTTTCTGTTCGTTCTGGAGCACGCGTTTCTATGCCAGGTATGATGGATACCGTTTTAAACCTAGGACTGAATGATGAAGTGGTTATTGGACTTGCCAATAAAACGAAAAATGAGCGTTTTGCATGGGATTCTTACCGTCGTTTTATTCAAATGTATGGCGGTGTAGTTTTAGGCATGAAACCAGAATATAAAGAAGATATTGATCCTTTTGAAGAAATAATAGAAGCTCTTAAACATAAACGTGATATTGAATTAGACACTGATTTTACGATACAAGATTTAAAAGATTTAGTGTATGATTTTAAAGAAGCCGTAAAAAAACGTACCGGTCACGATTTCCCTACCAATCCATGGGATCAACTTTGGGGTGCAATAATTGCTGTTTTTAATAGTTGGAACGGAGACCGTGCTGTCTATTATAGAAATATGCATGGCTACCCTGCAGATTGGGGTACCGCTGTAAATGTACAGGCCATGGTCTATGGTAATATGGGAAATAACTCAGGTACTGGAGTTTGCTTTACACGTGATGCTGGTACTGGCGAGAATGTATTTAACGGAGAATATTTAATCAATGCTCAAGGTGAAGATGTAGTTGCAGGCGTGAGAACACCTCAGCAAATTACAAAATTGGGTTCTGAACGCTGGGCTGTATTAGCTAAAGTTGAAGAAGATGAACGAGCTGAGAACTATCCTTCCTTAGAGGAATTAATGCCAACTATTTATAAGGAGTTAAATGGTTATCAAGAAACACTAGAAAAACATTATCGTGATATGCAAGATATGGAGTTTACCATGCAAGATGGTAAACTTTGGATTCTTCAAACTCGAAATGGAAAACGTACAGGCTTTGCAATGGTAAAAATTGCAATGGACTTGCTTAAAGAAGGATTAATTAATGAAAAAGAAGCTTTACTGCGTATTGAACCTAATAAATTAGACGAATTACTACATCCTATATTTGACCCCAAAGCATTGAAAAATGCAAATGTAATTGCACAAGGACTACCCGCTTCTCCTGGAGCAGCAACAGGTAAAATTGTATTCTTTGCAGATGAAGCCAACAAATATAAAAATAGCATTTTAGTACGTATTGAAACTTCACCAGAAGATTTAGAAGGTATGAACATTGCTAAAGGAATTCTTACCGCTCGTGGCGGGATGACTTCACATGCGGCAGTTGTTGCTCGTGGTATGGGTAAATGTTGTGTTTCTGGTGCTGGAGCCTTAAAAATTAACTATAAAAACAAAACATTAACTGTAGACGGTCATGAATACCATGATGGAGACTGGATTTCACTAAACGGTTCTACGGGTAATATTATTGAAGGAAAAGTAGCCACTACTGAACCTGAATTGAGTGGTGAATTTGCAAAAATTATGGAATTGACAGATAAATATGCTACCATGCAAGTGCGTACCAACGCTGACTCACCGAATGATGCAAAAATAGCCCGGAATTTTGGTGCTCAAGGTATAGGCTTAACAAGAACCGAACATATGTTCTTTGAAGTTGACCGAATTAAAGCCATGCGTGAAATGATTTTGTCAGATACTGTTAAGGGCAGAAAAGAAGCTCTTAAGGATTTGCTACCTATGCAACGGGACGATTTTGAGGGTATTTTTGAAGCAATGGAAGGTTTGCCTGTAACAGTTCGATTGCTTGACCCACCTTTACACGAATTTGTTCCTCACCAATTGGCAACACAAAAAGACTTAGCCGATGACATGCACATTTCATTAGAGGCTGTTAAAAGTAAAGTAGCTGAACTAGAAGAATTTAACCCAATGCTGGGGCATAGAGGATGTCGTTTAGGAATTACCTATCCAGAAATTACTGAAATGCAGGCTAGAGCGATTATTGAAGCTGCCTTAAATTTAAAAGAAAAAGGCATTGAAGCTAAGCCAGAAATTATGGTGCCACTCATTGGTACTTTGGCAGAATTTGAGAATCAAGAAAAAATTATTAGAGATACTGCACAACAAATCTTTGAAGAAAGAAATGATAGCATTGAATTTTTAGTGGGAACTATGATTGAGATTCCACGTGCTGCTTTATTGGCTGATAAAATTGCTCAACGTGCCGATTTCTTTTCGTTTGGAACAAATGATTTAACGCAAATGACATTTGGTTATTCTCGTGACGATGCTGGAAAATTTTTACCTATTTATTTAGAAAAAGGTATTTTAAAAGTAGATCCTTTTGAGGTGCTAGATCAAGAAGGTGTAGGACAATTAGTAAAAATAGGTACAGAAAGAGGGCGAAGTATTAAACCCGATTTAAAAGTTGGTATTTGTGGTGAACATGGCGGTGAACCGAGTTCTGTGGAATTCTGCTACCAAACAAGGATGAACTATGTAAGTTGTTCTCCTTACCGTGTGCCTATTGCACGGTTGGCATCTGCCCAAGCTGCTATAAAAGAAAGTTTATAGTTTGAAATAAGGTTTTTGTTAAAATCCCGAATCGAGAATTTCTTGGTTTGGGATTTTTACCCTTTAGACGTATTGAATAGACTGTCTTGCCAAATTAAGTCAATAATGGGTATTGTAAAAATGCTATTCGTATTATGGTCTCGTCCTGAAATATAATTCACTATTAAAACTATATTTATGCTATATTTTAATTAACCATAATAAGGTTTTTAAAGTCTGATAATGAAATTACCTAGAGACTCACTGACCTACAAAATTATAGAAATAGCTTAGCTGTAAAAGTAAAGGCACTTATCCGCTCCTTAGACTGTTCTACTTAATCGGAATACATCTTATCAATAAGTTCTTTGTATTTTTTCTGTATTACTTTTCGCTTTAATTTTAAGGTTGCCGTAATCTCACCTGCTTCTATACTAAAGCTTTTAGGGAGTAAGGTGAATTTTTTAATTTTTTCAAATTTAGAAAATTCCTTTTGAAGCTCTTCAAATCGTTTCTCAAAAAGGGCAATGATCTGATTATTCGTAATTAATTCTTCAACATCTTTAAAGGTAATTTTGTGTTCTAAAGCGTATTTCTTTAAATTCTCAAAACTTGGAACGGCAAGTGCTGTAACATATTTTTGCTGATCTCCTATTACTGCAATTTGCTCAATAAACGAATCGGTAATTAAAGCAGTTTCTAATTTTTGTGGTGCAATATATTTTCCACCAGACGTTTTCATTAAATCTTTAATTCTATCGGTAATTATTAGGTTACCTTTTTCGTCTATTTTACCTGCATCACCAGTTTTAAACCAACCATTATCAAAAACTTCTGCGGTAGCTTCTGGTTTTTTGTAATAGCCTTTCATTACTCCTGGACCTTTTACTAAAACCTCATTATTATGACCAATTTTAATTTGAGATCCTTCTATAGGTTTTCCAGCAGAATTAAATTCAAAATTAGTATCCCCAAAAAGCGTAACTGTTGCTGTGGTTTCGGTTAATCCGTATCCACATTTAATATTCAGACCAAACGAATGAAAAAAGGAAACCATATCTGCCGCCAAAGGAGCACCTCCACAAGGCATAAACCTTATACGACTACCAAATACTTCACGCAATTTACTTAGCACTAATTTATTTGCTATTTTATATTTCAACTTTAAAAGTAGTGGTACTTTTTTAGCAATTCGTTTATGCTTGTTATAATAATTATTACCAACACCTAATGCCCAACTTGCCAATTTCATTTTAGTAGGTGAAGCTTCTTTTCTTTTATCTTGAATTGCAGCAAATATTTTCTCAAATATTCGAGGTACTGTACACATTAAGGTTGGTTCTACTTCTTTTAAAACCTCTACAATTTTTTTAGGATCTTGATTAAAATAAACTTCAATTCCTCTATGTAAACAAAAGAATACCCAGCTGCGTTCATATATATGACTTAAGGGTAGAAAACTTAATGAGATATCTCTTTCTGAAACGTTCAATTCATAATCATGTGCATATAACGAAGCTCCAAAATTAGTATAATCTAACATTACTCCTTTGGGCTCTCCTGTTGTTCCAGAAGTATAAATGATACTTGCCAAATCTTTTAAATCGCACTCGTAATACCTTTTTTGAAGTTCCGTCTCAATTTGTTCTGAAGGCTCAAATGCTATAAAATCTTCTAAATAAATAGAATTATTTGATTGATGAAGTTTAATTGTTTTTGTTAACGCTACAATTAATTTTAAATACTTGGAAGTTTCTAGAAGTTCATAAGCTTTATCATATTCATTTTGATCGCCAACAAAAAGTAGACTCACCTCCGCATCATTGACAACATATTCTACCTCTTTTTTAGAATTTGTAGCATAAATGGGTATCGTTACAGCTCTAACACGCATAATTGCAACATCGGCAATTATCCAATTTGGCATATTTTCGGCAAAAATAGCAATATTCTGTTGTACCGATATTCCATAATTTAAAAGGGCTTTTGAAAGCTCTTCTATTCGATATTCAAAATCTAACCAAGAAACACCCTTCCATTTTCCAAGCTCATTATCCTTATAATAAATGGCGTTTTTATTTTCAAAACGTTGGCTATTTTCTTTTATCTCTTCTACTAAGTGTTTATATTTCATAAACTGTTATTGGTTCCAAATTAAAATAGGACGTTGCCTAAATTAAAGCTTACAAAGTTACGAATAATTGTACGCTGTTTACCTAAATTGAACGTTTCATATTTTTAAAACTATCGATTTTATTACGCTTAAAAATCATTGTTTTCTTCCGCTATTAAATGAATGATTTGATTCTATATACATCCCATTTTCAAGAAGATAGCTTGAGTATAAATTAGTCACAATTATTTACACAACCTATCTTATCATTTGTATGCTAAAAAAGAATAGTATTACTAAGCAATAAACAAATAAATACGTTCTTAAAACCACACCAAAGAACGGGTCTGATTCCTTATAAAGTGATGTAGGTAATTTATTTTTTTGAAAGATTTATAATTTCAGTTGGTGTTGGAACATCTCCCTTCATAATTTTTTTACTTTTCCCCATACTTAATCCCCATCTAAAAATCCACGAATATCCATATTTAGTAAATGAACTAACTTTAGTTGCATACTCAGGTGTTTTTAGAGCTTCTTCTTGTGAAACAAAGGTATACTTGTGTTTTTTCAACATTTCAATAAGACACCCTATGTAATTTGCATTGAGTAAACTTGCATGTATTAACAACGTTTGAGTAATTTCTCTATCAAAAATCTCTATAGATTTTGATTCAAAAAAGAGTACTTTTTGTTCCATATAATTTACATACTTCTCACCAATTTCTTTCATGAGAATTTCATCTTTGTCAACAAAAGCGTTATGGTAAGATTTTGCAAAGAGGTAATCATCATTATCAATGGTAACAGGAGACGCTGTATAATTATTAGTAACCAAAAATGTATGAAGCTTCTTACTTACAATAGAATCGGAACCTGCATGCAAATAAGGATGGCGAAAATACTGTAGCGTTTTTCCATAAGTATGCATCAATGGTTTCATTACCTCTTGACCTTTTAATATATCTTCAAAAAAAGTCGAATCAGAAACCTTATTATAATCTAAATGAGAAAAAGTATGATTCCCTAAATCAAGTCCATTTTGTAGCCATAGTTCTAAAAGATGAACCTTTTTAGCATCTAACTTTCCTTTTTTATAAAGTTTAGATTCATTTACATAACCTATTGCAGGGATGTTATTTTCTTTGAACGTATTAACGAGCTTGTTGGTAATTAATAAATCAACTTTATTCGTTTTGAGACTATAGGCTACCGTAGGGAGATCATCAACAGTGATACATATTTTTTTATTCTGGCAAACGACTATAGAAGAATAGAAAAAAACACATAGTAAAAGATATCTAATCATTATTTAAAATTTTCAATTTAAATCTACAACCTCAGCATAGTACACACTGATAATTGACAAATCTTATCATTTGTTTTAAAGACTGAAAGATAGTGTATTTACTATAAAAAATTCAAGACTTATTTACAACTAGAATTGCGATAATACTTTAGTTAAAAAATGAATAAATTTTATTTGATTTTTTACAACAGTTTTTTTGCTAGTAACTGAGATATTCTCTGTTTTAAATTTTTTAAAGTTTAGTTTTATCTTTTTAATTGTATCCGATCATTATATTCCCTTTTTAATAAATTCAATGGCTTTCGATTTTTCCATATATCAGTTATTCATAGTTTAGTTTAGATGTTTTTATCCCCACAACTAACAGAAATACTATTCAATCAAAGTTCCGTTTAGATAACAGTAGGTAGTCATATTTGTGGCATTTTTTAGGCCTTCCCCTGCAAAGCACAATGATAAAGATTTATTATAGAAGCTTTCTAATCTCTCTTTTGGCTCGTCTGATTCAATTAAAATATAAGAATGAGCTGTATCTGCATAACTAACCATTTCAGCAGTATGTATAGCTTCTTGTCTATAATCTATCTGATTCTCAATTCGGTAATCTGTGAACTCTAAATCCATCATAGCACTAACTAATGTTGTCTGTGAAGTTAAGCAGAGAGCTGTTCCTACTGTAAAATATTCTAAAGACGTGGGTGCTAGAGGATGATCATTAGCTCTCATAAATTCATCTGAGTATATTTCCCAAGTTTCAGGTGTTGGCGTAGAAACCGTAATTTTTTTCAAATAAGGTCTTTTACTATTTTCTGCAGACTCCGATATAGCAAATATTTCAAACTCCATGTTTGCCATGTTTTTAAAACCTAAAATACCTGCCTCTTCATCTTTAACAACAGGTTTTAAATACCTCGGTTTTTTGGGTTCATTAGTAATAGAACTTAATCTTAGATTATCAACAAAAGATTCTTCAGAAAGAGTTGTACCTGGAGTAGCTCTATAGTTTACCCAGTTTTCACCATTTACAACTAGTGTTGGCTCAATCTCTGTTTCATTTCTCAAGGCCTCTCCTGCAGTCCATGACTTAAGGGCCATCTCTTTTATTTCTTGAATAACTTCTTCTGACGCACTACTTTCTATAATTATATTGGTATTCGTTTCATCTAAAAATCCAGCACCATCAGGAGACATCATTTCATGCCAACGAAATTTATTTAATACTTCTACTTTTACATTTTCTAATACCACACCTTTTACTTGAGCAGCTTTAAGAATTTGTGTGTGTAAATTTGATGCCACACCAACTGTATAATAACTAAGTGGTGATGGTCCAAAAGGGTATGAACCTTCTGCTGCACCTTCATCAGCAATTACATGCCACCCAGTATAATCATCAAAACCCGTAGATTGAACCATACCTTTTTTTAGCATCTTTGAATTTTCATTTTTCACCATTTCTGTGATTGCGACAATATTACAATTGTTGTTTCCTTCAATTGTGTCAGCTACAACACGTTCAAAAGAAGTTGGAGCTAAGGTTTCATCATTACGATCAATCACTTGATACTCTTGATAGTTGTCATAACGCTCACCCTTCATCATCATAAATAAAATAATGTTCCTTTCTTCGCTTGCCATAGAAAACCAAATTACACCGCATACAAGTACTACGGCAACAAAAAAGGATGTAATGCCTAGGATAATCTTAGATTTATTTTTCATAATTGTTTCTATTTTTAAAGTTTAGTAAAATTGAAACAATAGAACTTTAAAAACATTGACAAATGATAAAAAATCACTTTTTCCCTTTAACTCTACTCAAACTCTCTTGAGTAATACCAAGAAAACTAGATAGATTTTTATTGGATAAGCGTTGAACATGCTGCTTATTGTTTTTAAGCATATATTCATATCGCTGTTTTGCATCTAATCTTAACAACGTTTCAATACGCCAATGGTTATAGAGATAGGTTTTTTCAAGCAATTTTATGTATACATCTTTAAAAAGGGTAGTTCTATTCAATGCATATCTAAAATCAGTATATGAAATCGCCAACAATTCAGAAGGTTCAATTGCACAGACATATTCGCTGGAAGGAGTTTGCTCAATAAAGCTTTTTAAATTTGATATAAATTCATTTTCGAAGGCTATATATCGTGTTGTTTCATGTCCTAAAGAATCGATAAAACAAGTTTTTACACACCCTTTTACCACAAAAAAGAAATAATGGCAAACCTTATCACTTTCAACCAAAACTTCATCTTTATTTACCTTTATATGCTTGAAATATTTAACGACTTCAGAAATTTCATCTTCTGAGGTTGCAAATCTATCTTTTAAAAATTGTGTTAAACTTGCTGTCATAGTAGTATATACTAGGGTGCTTATAGACATATTATTAACGTTGCGTATAAAAGCTGTGTGGACTAAAACGTTACTAATAGACCAAAGTTAATGAATTAGATGTGATTTTAATAATGTTGTAGCTTCGTTATTTTACATGTCCAATTCCAAATCCCATATCTTCAATTTTATACAGATGATTGTGGTCGTGCATTAACAAATGTCTTAGCATTATATATGGTGTATACGTTTTATATTCTGGATGAATGGCTAACTTATTCCAGTCGTTCGAGTTAAATGCTTTCGTTAATTCGATTGTTCTTTGTCGAATTTCGAAAAAGTCATTTATAGTCTTTTTCAAATCTAATTTTAAAAAAAAATCTTTATCAAAACTATCTCCAGATAATGGTTCAAAAATCGGTTTTTCTTCTTGTCTAAAAACTTTGAGTCTTTTTTGAAATCCATAAATATCGCCAACTGCTATATGAGTTGCATGCTCGTGAATTGACCATTTACCTTTGATAATTTTCTCTTTATAAAGTTCAGAATCAATTTCAGAAATCAATTCCTTTAATAGTCTAGGTGTTTCACTTAACGCATTTAATATTGTTTCAATTTCTCTATTCATTTTTCTAATAAGCTACATCGGTTAGTATAAGAAAAGTAAGGTATTAAAATGGACTTACTTTCAATTTAGCACTTAGCCAAATTTACCATTTTATCGTTATATTTCTTTTAGCCGTCAAATTGAAAATCTGGAGGACTTTGTTAATATAAACTAACTCTGGGTCTAACTCGTAACCCTTATTATTTTCATACATTGTTGTAAGGCGTTTTTATATCATCACATATTTCACTTATACAACCAATTTCAGTATATAATTTATGTTCTTTGTTCTTGAATATCTTCGGGTTAAGTTCTATTCTATCGAACCATTCAGATGTTGGTTTATAATTGTCTTTATCTCCAAAATACAGGCTTAAATTACATTTGGGTTTTTCTTTTTCATATCTAAGTCTGGTTGAAGATATAGAGTAAAGAGTGTTGATTTTTAATCCATTCAATTGTGCTTTCCAAGCAATTATTCCTCCAATACTAAAAGCCAAAACATCAATTCTTTTTTTCTCTAATTCTAAAAGTCTTTTCGTGGCAACTTCAATTCCTCCGTTTATAAATTGGTTGTGCAAATTATTTTCTTGATATTCTAATTTATCAACTTGTCCTAAGTCGCAACAATCATAATACTGAATTTCAAAAATAGAATCTAAAATCTCGGTATAATCATTTATCCATGCTGATTTTTCAATTCCCCATAAATCGGATAATATTATTAATCTAGGTTTCATTTATCAGTTTTTCTGTAATGACTTACAACATTTGTATTACCACAATTGCAGGGCTGTTTTTTAGTACTATAAATGTAATTATATATTTTCACAATAGGACTACAAGCTCCGTTATTATTGACATTCTCTTTTGATCTCAATGAGGTTAAACATTTTGTAACCGTAAACAAAAGAAAAACCCGAACCGAGCTAAGCTCAATTCGGGTTTCTCAACAAAAAAACAGAAAAATTGCTATTCTGCCATTGGCGGATATTTCGCCATAATTTCTGTTACAAATTCTTTTATACGTGCTTCTTTTTTAGAAATATCGTTAGAAGATGCTAATGCACCTGTACCCATTCCTTGCCAAGCCAATTCCTTTTTATTGGCATCAATTAAGTCTATAAACAAGGTGCCTTCTGTAGATCGGGTTACATTATTATATGCTCCCATTCCGAATCCGTAAGGACCAAAACCACCATAATACCAAGGATACCAACCGTTGTAATTGTTGTTATACACATCAATTTTTTCTCTAGACTTGGTGAAAATATTTACCAATAAGTCTGGGTTTTCAGATTTTGTAAATCCTTTAGCTAGTAAATCGGCTTCAACCGCTCGCAATATTCTTCGTTTGTCTAAATCAGATATATCCACTTTATCAATTCCTTTTTTATAAAAAGCAAACGTTTTATATTGACTAAAATCAACTTCTCTATCATAATCTGAAGAGACTCTAACTGTTGCACAAGAGGATACTAAAAAAAGTACCACAACCACTGAAAGTAATTTTACGTATTTCATAAGTTTATTTTTTATTAATAACGGTTTAACCTAATAATTTATCATCCACTATATTAGGAAGCGTAACTTTTAAATTGGGTTCTACTTCCATTGCTCGCTTTATCGCAAATATAGCTTCTTTATTTCTCGCCCAACTTCGTCTTGCAATACCGTTATTTACATCCCAAAATAGCATGGCTTGCAAACGTTGTTCAGCTTCTTTACTACCATCAATAACCATGCCGAAACCACCATTAACAACCTCTCCCCATCCTACGCCACCACCGTTATGTATAGACACCCAAGTGGCCCCTCTAAAGCTATCTCCAATTACATTTTGTATGGCCATATCTGCAGTAAACTTTGATCCGTCGTATATATTTGAGGTCTCTCTAAATGGAGAGTCTGTACCAGAAACATCATGATGATCTCTTCCTAAAACAACGGGACCAATTTCACCAGCAGCAATTGCATGGTTAAAGGCCTTGGCTATTTTGATACGACCTTCAGCATCTGCATATAAGATTCTTGCTTGCGAACCTACCACCAATTTATTTTCTTGTGCTCCTTTTATCCATTTCACATTATCAGCCATTTGCTGTTGTATTTCAGCAGGCGAATGCTGCATCATTTCTTCCAACACAGCACAAGCAATAGCGTCTGTTTTTTCTAAATCTTCAGACTTGCCAGATACACAAACCCATCGAAAAGGACCAAAACCGTAATCGAAACACATAGGTCCCATAATATCTTGTACGTAACTCTTGTATTTAAAATCAATTCCGTTTGTTGCCATTACATCAGCTCCAGCTCGTGATGCTTCTAACAGAAATGCATTACCATAATCGAAAAAATAAGTACCTTTTGCTGTATGCTTATTTATAGCATCGGCTTGACGTCGTAAACTTTCTTGTACTTTTTCTTTAAAAGTAGCGGGGTCTTTCACCATTAATTCAACAGCCTCTTCAAATGATAATCCCACAGGATAATAACCTCCTGCCCAAGGATTATGTAATGAGGTTTGGTCAGAACCTAAATCGATATATAGATTTTGTTCATCAAACTTTTCCCAAACGGCAACCACATTTCCATGATAGGCAATAGAGATGACTTCTTTATTTGCTTTCGCTTTACGAACACGCTGCACCAACACATCTAAATTATCAATAACCTCATCTACCCAACCTTGTGAATGCCGTGTCTGAACCGCCTTTAAATTAACCTCTGCACATACCGTAATACAGCCTGCAATATTCCCCGCTTTGGGTTGAGCACCACTCATACCGCCAAGCCCAGAAGTCACAAACAATTTTCCGGCTAACCCTTCACCTTGTTTGGCAATTTTTCGCCCTGCATTTAAAACCGTAATCGTAGTACCATGTACAATTCCTTGAGGACCGATATACATAAAACTACCTGCTGTCATTTGCCCATATTGGGTTACACCTAAGGCATTAAATTTTTCCCAATCATCTGGTTTGGAATAATTAGGAATCATCATACCGTTAGTAACCACAACTCTTGGTGCATTTTTATGCGAAGGAAACAATCCCATCGGATGACCTGAATACATCGTTAAGGTTTGCTCATCAGTCATTTCAGCCAAATACTGCATGGTAAGTAAATATTGACCCCAATTTTGAAACACCGCTCCATTACCTCCATAGGTGATCAATTCATGTGGATGTTGTGCCACGGCATTGTCCAAATTATTTTGAATCATATGCATTATGGCTTTGGCTTGTAATGATTTTCCAGGATAGGCTTCTATCGGTCTGGCATACATTTTATACTCGGGCTTAAACCGATACATATAAATTCTACCATAAGTTTCTAATTCTTCTTTAAATTCAGGTAGTAATGTGGCATGAAATTTAGAATCAAAATAACGAAGTGCATTTTTAAGAGCTAACTTTTTTTCATTATCTGATAAAATGGCTTTTCGTTTAGGAGCATGGTTAATTTCCGAATCATACGTTTTAAGATTGGGAAGTTGGTTTGGAATACCTTTTAAAATTTGTTGATGAAATTCGTTCATTGGTATTTATTTATTATAAACCGTTTATTATTCTCTAATTATCAAAAGAATCTGTTTTTTTATCATAACCATACGGACAATGTCTACATCCGCTTTTACAGCAATATCCACGTTTTAAATGGTATTTCTCTGTAAACACTTTGTATCCTTTATCCGTGAGATAATAATCCTCAGGTTCTAATTTTGGTAAATTATTAAACATGCAATTTTATTTATCAGGTAAATTTACCATAAATATCATTAAATAAATTCACTAATTTCGCCATGTTATGGATTTTAACGTAAACAGCAGAAACCAATCGGTGCATTTTCCTTTACTTGAGGATATTGAACTTGTTATTAAACGAGAAGATGAAATCCATCCTGACATTTCAGGTAATAAATACAGAAAATTGAAGTATAATTTAATTGCTGCCAGAGAGCAAGGCTTTGACACCTTAGTCACTTTTGGTGGTGCCTATTCTAACCATATTGCAGCAACTGCTGCTGTAGGATTAAAATTCGGGTTTAAGACTATCGGTATTATTAGAGGTGAAGAAATAGTTGATAAAATTGAAGGAAATGCAACCTTGGCTTTTGCTCAAAAATGCGGAATGCAGTTTAAGTTTATCACTAGAAGTTTATATCGTGAAAAGGAAAATGATACCTTTTTAAGTACTTTAAAAGATGAATTGGGCAACTACTATTTAATACCTGAAGGAGGCACAAATAGCTTAGCCATAAAAGGATGTGAAGAAATTTTAACAAAAGAAGACAAAAGCTTTGATTATATTTGCACATCTGTTGGAACAGGTGGCACTATTTCTGGTATTATAAATAGTACAGAACCCCATCAGAAAGTGATAGGGTTTTCATCACTTAAAGGTGACTTTTTAAAAGATGAAATTGCCAAATGGACAACGAAGAACAATTGGGAATTAAATACCGACTTTCATTTTGGCGGTTACGCTAAAATAAATAATGAGCTTATTTCGTTTATAAATAATTTTAAGCTTGTAACTGACGTTCCCTTAGACCCTATTTACACTGGAAAAATGCTTTACGGCATTGTAGATATGGCTAAAAATAAAGTATTTAAAAAAGGAAGTAAAATACTTGCAATTCATACTGGCGGTTTACAAGGAATAGCAGGAATGAATAACATATTAAAACAAAAGAATTATTTGCAATTAATTTAAAATGAAGTATCTAAATATAGTTTTAAGTATTATTATTTTAAGTGTTTTTGCCAGTTGTGGCTCACACAAAAGAACAACTTCACAAAAAATAATAGATCAACGACAACCAAATAAAGTCGTAAAAAAGACGGTAACACCTGTAAAACTTCAAAAAATAGATGAAGCTGATGTAATTCATGCTGATCTAATGAGACGTAAGCCTAATTTGAATGAAAACACATTGGCGTATATTGATGAATATAATGATATTGCCATCTTAGAAATGATAGCGTATAAAATACCTGCTAGTATTACATTGGCACAAGGTATATTAGAATCTAACAGCGGTAAGAGTAGACTTTCAGTAAAAGGTAACAATCATTTTGGTATAAAGTGTCATACTTGGGATGGTAAACGCATGTATCATGATGATGACGCTCGTCAAGAATGTTTTAGAAAATACGAACATCCATTAACCTCTTTTAGAGATCATTCTTTATTTTTATTTGATAGAAAACGTTATGCTGGATTGTTTGAGCTTCGTAAAAAAGATTATAAAGGTTGGTCTAAAGGTTTGAGAAAAGCGGGTTATGCAACAGACCCTAAATATCCGGCAAAGTTAATTACACTTATAGAAACTTATGAATTAGATAAGTATGACGACTTTGATGAAAGCTTTCTGTACAATGGTAAAGTAATTAAAAAAACAAAAGATGATGTAACTTCTAAATACATCATTGTATCTAAGGGAGACACCTTGTATTCTTTAGCTAAAAATAACAACTTAACCGTTGATAAATTAAAGTGGCTAAACGGTCTTAAGAATAATGAACTGGCTGTAGGTCAGAAAATTTTTGTTGAATAATTACAATAGTTAAGTGTCTTTTTACAACAAAAAAATCGTCACAAATACTTTCGTATCAGTGACGATTTTCCAAAACTAAATCTAAATTATTAATTATTATTTGATCTTTTATTACCTCTATTACCTTTAGAGTTTTGTTTGTTCATGTTACGCTTTCCTTGTTTTTTCATTTTATCTCCTTTGCGTTTCATGGTTGTTTTCCAAGTTTCATATTGGTCTTCATTTAAAATCTTTTTCATAGATTCTTGACGAGCCAATTGAGCTTCTAATCTAACTTTTTGCTTGTCATATGAATTTCTATTTGCTGGCCTTTCTCCTTTTGCACGTAAAGCTTGCATCTCTTTTCTTTTTGCATCACGTACAATAGCTTGTTCTTTATTTAAATCATACACCTTTTTTTGCTGAGCATCTGTAAGGTCTAAATTTAATGCCATTTTTTTTGTTTGTAATTCTGCCATTTGATCAGGTGTCATATCTGATCTATTAAAGCCTCTTTTGTTGTTTTGAGCAAATGCACCTACAGTTAACAAGGCCATAAAACCTCCAACTACTAAATTTCTACGCATTGGTTTCTTATTTCCTATTAGGGATTTGTTTTTTGTTTCTAAATTTTTCATTTTTTTTATTTTAATGTTATACTGCTTTGACTGTAACTTTTAAAAATAGTTTAATTAAAAGTTTGATTTTAACAGTAGATTAACATTCCAAAAATTTAGTGGCTCTCTCAAAAAATTACTCACCTCTATATTTAAAAATCATAACAATCTGACTAATAAACTATTTACTATTCTTTTTCGTGGGTAAGTACAGCTCTTAAAATTAAATATTGAGCCGTTAAATAGGTGAGCATAATAATGATGGGGAATATATTATTTGTAGTATAAAATTTATTTATTGCCAACACAGAATCGGAAATAATAAAAAGACAAGCACCTATAAACATATATTTCGAAGCAATACTTTTTCTATGTAAGTAAAATAATAAGGAAACAATGCCCATCACAGAAATGGTAACACCATAAACCACCACAGGAACGAACAATTCATTTAAGCTATTTTTCAATAAATTGATAAGTGCAAAAAACACTATTAAAAAGGGTACCGTTGCTATGAGTATAGTTTTTAAATTAGAGCTATTAATCCAACCCAATACTATTTTAATATATATGATATGTGCTATTAAAAAGGAAATTAAACCTAACATAAAATAGAGTTCGCCTTCAAATAACAATAATACATCACCAAAAAACGAAAACACTAAAGCACCGATATACCAGCCATTAACCTGCTTCGTTGACACCAAATAGAGCATCAATAGTGTTAACATTAACAAGGGTTTAAAAACACTTCGCAGTAGTTCTATATTGAAAACAACACCTACCATATCACAAAGTGAAACTATTACAAAAAGAGCTGTAATAATAGTAACTTTAGTATTGTTTTTGGTTGTAGTCATTATATCATCGCTATATAATCATCTTCTGAAATAATAGGAATACCTAAATCTTCCGCTTTGGTACGTTTACTTGGCCCCATGTTATCACCTGCAATAATATAATTGGTCTTTTTAGAAATGGAGCTTGATACTTTACCACCATTATCTTCAATTGATTTTTTAAGTTCGTTTCTACTCATTTTTGTAAAAACACCTGACACTACAAAAATCTTTCCTTGCAATTCATCTGTCTGATTTTCCAACGCCTTGGCGGATAGTTCCATTTGCACACCATAGCTTTTTAATCTATTTACCAAGTCAATATTAAGAGGGTTGTTTGAAAAATCAATAATACTTTGAGCTATTCTGTCTCCTATTTCATCAACGGCTATTAATTCTTCAAAACTTGCGTTGAGTAAACTATCAATGTTCTTAAAATATTTAGCCAATTTTTTAGCAACTGTTTCACCCACAAATCGAATTCCTAAAGCAAATAGAACACGTTCAAATGGAATTTCTTTTGATTTTTCAATTCCTTTAATCATGTTTTCAGCAGATTTTTCAGCCATTCTTTCTAACGGAATAATTTGTTCCGTTTTTAACTCATACAAGTCTGCATAATTTGAAATTAAGTTCTCCTTAGCCAATAAGGCAACCGTTTCTCCACCCAAGCCTTCAATATCCATGGCTTTTCTACTGATAAAATGTTGAATTCTACCTGCAATTTGTGTCGGACAACCATATTCATTAGGGCAATAGTGTTTGGCGTCTCCTTCAGTTCTTACTAACTCCGTATTGCATTCCGGACAATGTGTAGCATAAACTGTAGGTTGAGAATCTGCGGGTCTTTTTGTTAAATCTACCCCAACTACTTTAGGAATAATTTCACCGCCTTTTTCTACAAACACAGTATCATTAACACGTATATCTAGTTTTTCAATTTGGTCAGCATTATGCAACGAAGCACGTTTTACGATGGTACCTGCTAACTCAACCGGTTCTAAATTAGCAACCGGTGTTATGGCTCCAGTTCTACCAACTTGATAAGAAATACTATTTAAAACGGTACTTTTTTGCTCCGCTTTAAACTTATAGGCTATTGCCCAACGTGGTGCTTTTGCCGTATACCCTAATTCATCTTGCTGATGTAACGAGTTTACTTTTATTACCACACCATCGGTTTCATAAGGCAACTTAAAACGCTGCGTATCCCATAAATTTATATAGTCCAATATTTCATCTATAGACTTCGCTACTTTTATAGTATCTGGAATTTTAAAGCCCGCTTTTTTAGCATTTTCTAAGGCTTCATAATGGGTTTTAAAGGGTAATCTTTCAGCCACCACATGATATAGCAAGCAATCTAATGGTCGTTTAGCTACCTCGGCACTATCTTGTAGCTTTAAACTACCACTGGCCGTGTTTCTTGGGTTCATATAAGGATCATCACCGGCTTCTACCCTAGCCTCATTCATTTTCGAAAAACCCTCTAGCGGTAAAATAATTTCACCTCTAATCTCAAAATCAGTTACAAAATCAGTTTTTAATTGCAACGGAATTGAGCGTATGGTTTTAATGTTTGCAGTAACATTATCTCCTTGAAATCCATCACCTCTAGTTACGGCTTTTATTAATTGTCCTTTCTCATAGGTTAAATTTATAGATGCTCCATCATATTTAAGCTCACAAGTATATTCAACCGCCTCAGTTCCTAATATTTTTTGAACGCGTTTTTCCCAATCCAATAAGTCTTCTTTAGAATAACTATTACTTAAAGAATACATTCTATTCTTATGAGCAATCGTTTCAAAATTCTTAGTAACCTCACCACCTACACGCTGCGTAGGTGAGCTGGCATCAAAAAACTCAGGATGCTTTGCCTCCAAGTCTTGCAATGTCTTGAGCTTCATATCAAAATCATAATCAGAAATGGTGGCATTATCCAACACATAATAGTTATAATTATGTTCACGTAATTCTTCTCGGAGTTGTATAAGTTGTTCTTGAATTGAAGACATTGTTCTTGTAAATTTTAAAAGTTAAAAATAAATAAATTTTAACTCTAAAAGTTAAAAAACTTCAGGTCTTTATAAGTCGTTCCCTTTTTACAAGAAAGGTTCTTCATTTTAAATTAAAAGTAACAAAAACCTTCATTAATCACTCATTATGTAACATAAGTTACTGAAAATCGAGCATTTAGCATCAATTACATGACTTTTATCACCTTTTTCCACCTTATCATTAACTATCTTTGAAACAGTAACTTAAACAAATAACTCATGAAAAAGCTATTAATATTAGGAGCAGGAACAGCAGGAACAATGATGGCAAATCATTTAAGGCCAAAACTACGTAGTAATGAATGGGATGTTACTATTGTAGATCAATATAAAACACATTATTATCAACCTGGTTTTTTATTTCTTCCTTTTGACACCTATACCGAAAGTCAAGTAAAAAAAGTTGGAAAAAAATTAATTCATAAGAA
The DNA here is from genome assembly GCF_006065315.1 of Aureibaculum algae. Classification (GTDB taxonomy): domain Bacteria; phylum Bacteroidota; class Bacteroidia; order Flavobacteriales; family Flavobacteriaceae; genus Aureibaculum; species Aureibaculum algae. The sequence continues at coordinate 3,985,005 of NZ_CP040749.1, forward strand.
AGTAAATTATATCCAGAAAAAAATTGAGAAGATAATTCCCAACGAAAACAAAGTCCAATTAGAAGATGAAACCATAAATTATGATGTACTCATAATTGCAACTGGTTCAAAAATTGCACCTCAAGAAACTCAAGGTCTATTAGGACCATTATGGAAAAAAGACATTTTTGATTTTTACACTTATGAAGGTGCGTTGGCTTTACGAAACAAACTAAGAGATTGGAAAGGCGGAAAATTAGTAGTTCACATTACTGAAATGCCTATAAAATGTCCCGTTGCTCCACTCGAATTTGCTTTTTTAGCTGATTCTTATTTCCGTAAAAAAGGTATGCGAGACAAAGTAGATATTACCTATGTAACGCCACTTTCAGGGGCATTTACAAAACCCACTTGTTCTACCGCATTGGCGTACCTTTTAAAAGAGAAAGATATTCATCTCGAACCTGATTTTTCTATCATGGAAGTAGATAATAACCAAAAAGCAATTGTAGATTATGAAGAAAGAGAAATTCCTTTTGATTTACTTGTAACCGTACCTACCAATATGGGTGATGAACTTATAGAAAGGTCGGGTTTAGGTGATGATTTGAATTTTATACCCACAGATCATAACACCTTACAATCAAAAGCACATGAAAATATTTTTGTAATTGGAGATGCCACTGATGTTCCAGCCTCTAAGGCAGGTTCTGTAGCACATTTTCAGGCAGAGACATTGACAGATAATATCCTTCTCTATATAGATGGTTATAAACTTAAAAAAGAATTTGATGGACATGCCAATTGTTTTATTGAAACAGGAAATAACAAAGCATTGCTAATTGATTTTAATTACAAAACAGAACCCGTACATGGTACATTCCCTTTTGCCAAAATAGGCCCATTACGATTATTGAAAGAAAGTGTATTTAACCATTGGGGAAAATTAGCTTTTCGATGGATTTATTGGAACATGTTATTAAAAGGTATTGCCATTCCTTTTGTCTCAAGAAATATGAGCTTTAAAGGAAAAGTATTTGACATAAAATCGAAATAAAAAAATAAGTAAAACTAAAAAACTAAGATTATGGAAGCAAAAACAATAGCAGGTATGCAAGTAAACGTAAACGAAGAAGGATACCTAGAAGATATGAATCAATGGAATGAAAATATTGCAACAGAAATTGCAGATGAAATAGGTATTGAATTAACTGATAAACATTTTGAAGTGCTACATTATTTACGCAATCAAAATAAAGAAGGTGTGGCTCTTACTATCAGAAGAGTAGGTAAATCTGGCATCGTAGATATTAAAGGATTGTATACATTATTTCCAAAAGGACCTTTAAAATTTTCATCTAAAATTGCTGGAATACCAAAACCAACAAGTTGTATATAGTTCACTATAAATTCAATAAAAACTCACAAAATGGAAACAAAAAAAATAGATAATAAAACCGAGATAAAAGAGAAGAAGCCTTTAGAAAAAGTATGTCTTATTTGTGCAAAAGGTAGTTTAGAAGATGTTTATGCTACTTTAATAATGGCAAATGGTGCCGTTATGGAAGGTATAGAAACCAATGTATTTTTCACCTTTTTCGGATTGGATGGTATCACTAAAAAATCGATGAATACATTGCATACAGCAACGACAGGAAACCCTTCGATGAGAATGCCAGGAGGTCTTCCTTTCCCAACTATGCTTGGCGGATTACCAGGAGTAGAAACAGCAGTTTCGGGTATGATGCGAAAACAAATGGAAGCGTTAGACATGCCACCTGTAGATGAATTTCTAGAAATGATAACCGCTGGTGGTGGTAGAATATTTGCTTGTAAATTAGCCGTTGACATGTTTAAAATAACCAAAGAAGATATGTCTGAAGAAGTAGAAGATATCATTACCATAGGTCAGTTTTATGAACTTTGCGATGGTGACAGAACTCAAATAATATTTACCTAGTCATTTTAAATTAAACTGTAAAACCCGAAGCCGTGGCTTCGGGTTTTTTATTTGTTTTGTCTATGACAACTACGCAGTTAACTTTAACCAATCGCATCATCTTCTATACACTCAAGAATGACAATTATTTTTGTAACTTGCATTCAGATATTAAATAATTAAATGTGCTTTTAAAAGAAAAAATTTCAATTGAGTGTTTTAAAGATATAAAATTCAAAATCAGACTTGTAGATTCCAAAAAAGACACAGAAGCTGCTTTTTCCCATTATTTACACAATTCTAAAAATGGAGTCGCTGAATCTTGTAAAGCTGATGCAATTGCTCATGTTAAAAACTTATTTGATTATAAATACCCAAATGAAGAAATATCAAATTTAGCGGCAGAAGAGGCTTTGCAGTTTTTAATTTTTCAACAAGAAAAAATTCCGTTTCCCGCTCCTAAAAAGGTCTCCTTTAAATTTATTGACCTATTTGCAGGTATTGGTGGTTTTAGATTAGCACTCCAAAACATTGGAGGTAAATGTGTTTATACTAGTGAATGGGATAAAGCCGCTAAAACGACTTACAAAGAAAATTTTGGAGAGATACCATTCGGTGATATAACAAAAGATAGTACAAAGAATTATATTCCTGAAAAATTTGACATTTTATGTGCTGGTTTCCCTTGCCAAGCTTTCTCTATTGCGGGAAATAGAAAAGGCTTTGCTGACACAAGAGGAACTTTATTTTTCGATGTAGAAGATATTATTTCCAAACACAGACCAAAAGCTGTTTTTCTTGAAAATGTAAAAAACTTAGTGACTCACGACAAGGGAAAAACATTTAAAACTATTATTGAGGTTTTAGAAAAAAAATTAAAATATAAGGTTTATTATAAGGTCTTAAATTCTATGACACATGCCAATATGCCTCAAAATAGAGAGCGTATTTTCATTGTTGCTTTCGATCCGAAACAAGTAAGAAACTTTAGTCAATTTAAATTTCCGGAAAAAATTGAACTCACAAAAACAATTCATGATATTTTAGAAAAAGGAAAACAAGAAGAAAAATACTATTATGCTAAAAGTCATCAATATTATCCAGAATTAAAGAAAACCATGACTTCTAAAGATACAGTTTATCAATGGAGGAGAGTTTATGTAAGAGAAAACAAAAGTAATGTTTGCCCAACATTAACTGCAAACATGGGCACAGGAGGGCATAATGTCCCTTTAATTAAAGATAATTATGGTATTAGGAAATTAACTCCTAGAGAATGTTTTTCTTTTCAAGGTTACCCAGAGAATTATATTCTACCCAATCTTGCAAATGGAAGATTATATATGCAAGCTGGCAATTCAGTTACTACTACTTTAATTGAAAGAATTGCAAATCAAATAATAGAAATTTTATGAAGTCCTTTGTAGAATTAGATAAGGAAAACGAAAGTGAATACTTAAATTTACTTTCTGCAGTTTCAAAACTTTCAGGTCTTTTCAGTGACAACTCTATTCCTCTTATAAATTACCGAGTAGCTGAAAACATTTTTTGTAAAAGTTTTAATGCAGATAATTTATCTAGATCTGATACCGCTTTCGATGCAAATTATAAATCTGTTGGTGTTGGATTAAAGACCTTTACATGTCCATCAAGTAATAGTAATGAAAAAATTGCTGAGTTTAATTCTCTTTCAAGTGAATTAAAAGAATTAAAGGGTAAAAAATTAGCAATTCGGCTTGCTGAATATAGAAATCAAAGAATAAATTTAGCCAAAAGAAATTATAATATAAACGCTTCAATTTATCATATTGTAGCTAGAAAGAAGAATGAATTAGTTTTATTTGAAACTGATTATGATAATATTGATATAGATAACATTCAGAATCAAAAAAAAACAAAAGCTGGATGGTCCTTTGAGGATGGTAATAATTTTTACAGTTTTAATTATTCAAAAAGTACGCTTTACAGAAAATTCATTATACCTGATAACGCATTTAGATTACCAATAAGTATAATTAAAGATCCATATAGTCTATTATTAAATATCTTTAAAGACAAAGTTTTACCTCTAGCTAGCGACAGCCTTACAAGAGGTGTGAATTATGTGGTACTACCCCTTTATAGTACCAAATACAAAGATAAAAGAGTTAGCGAAAAAAGTGGCTTAAATCAGTGGAATGCGGGAGGAAGAAACAGAAACATTGGTGAAGTTTATATTCCTATTCCAATTGAAATTCATAAACAATTCCCGTTTTTTTTTCCAGAAAGAGATGAACCCTTCAAATTAAAAGTTCCTACAGGTGAAATTTATGATGCTAAAGTTTGTCAAGACAATTCTAAAGCTTTAATGACAAATCCTAATAAAGATCTTTCTAATTGGCTTTTAAGAAATGTCTTAAAACTAAAAGAAGGAGAATTAGCAACTATGGATAAATTGAATAAGTTAGGTTTAGACAGTGTAATTTTAATAAAAGACAATGAGGGTATTTTTAAAATTGACATTATGAAAACTGATTCTTATATTGATTTTTTAGAAAATAAATAGCTCACTCAATTATTATATGTTAAAACTTAATAAATTACAAAATGTATGAGTAATACCAATTTTTTCTACGTAAAAATAAGTTGCCCAAAAGAAGTTGATGAATTAAACTTCTACCATTTATTGAAAAAATTGTCTAAAGGTGTTTTAGAGCAACATACGTTATATAACATACCTAACAATCTTCATTTAGCAAAAAATGGAGATATTATAATAATTCAAATTGGTGGAGATTCTTCAAATAAAAAAAAATATTTAAAACAAAATATCATAACTAAATACGATAATTATAAAAATGGCATTCACGCCATAGGTTTCATTAAAAACATAAATAAGGATCAAAAAGAAGTAAACATTAACATTATCGGTTTAAAATCATCCATTTCTAAAAGTGATTTATACTATTTTCCTCAATTTATTAATAATTTAGGTGGAACAACCAAAGGAATTCCAAATCAGGCAGGCCTATATGAACTCGAGTACTCCATTGGTTTAAGTTTAATTGATTATTTAAACTTAAATAACCTATTACCGTCAGAGGTTGAAGAGTTGAATGAATTAAACAGTAAAAACAAACTTTACGAAATCGCCTACAAAAATTTTCAATCAAAATTTTCGAATAAAAAAACTACCAATGATTTAATTGAAAAACTTCCTAAAAAATCAGTTGAACCTATTAAAAGAAAACCATTAATAGATATAAAAAATAAATTTATTGATTGGATTAATAAAGAAGATAATTATAAAAAATCTTATGATGGTTTAGTTACAGAATTAGTATTAGATTTTTGGAACAAAGCATATTTCAATAATCAATTGTTTATGATAGATATGGAAAATCTAGCTCAATCTATATCAAAAATCGAATCCTTAATATTGTATTCTGATAATTCAGAATGGATAAATTACAGTCAAGCAACTAGCAAAGGAGCTCCAATGGCAGTGCTAGGTAAAAATAATTATCTCAGATTTTTATATGAATTAAGCAATGAAATTAAATCAAATAATAGTTTATTAAACCAACAATTAGCTCCCCAAATTTTTAAATCTGAAAATTTCAAAAAAGCCTGTGAAATTTCTGGCTTAAACTACCCACCACAACTGATCTCAAGATACATTGCATCATTAGCTACCAAACCATTTGTATTATTAAGTGGTTTGTCAGGTTCTGGAAAAACCAAAATAGCAGAAGCTTTTGCCAAATGGATTTGTGAAAGTGAAAAACAATATGCATTAGTACCTGTTGGAGCAGATTGGACGAACAGAGAACCTCTTTTAGGCTACCCTAATGCATTAAAAGATAATGAATATGTAAAGCCTGATAATGATGCTCTAGATTTATTGATGAGAGCTGAAAATGATGAATCAAGGCCTTACTTTTTAATACTTGACGAAATGAACTTAAGTCATGTTGAACGTTATTTTGCAGATTTTTTAAGTACAATGGAATCTAAAAATGATATTCCATTACATAAAATTGAAAATGAAATTAAAAACATCCCTAAAAGATTAAAATTACCACCCAACGTATTTATAGTTGGAACTGTAAACATTGATGAGACAACCTATATGTTTAGCCCTAAAGTGCTGGATAGAGCAAACACCATTGAGTTTAGAGTAAAAAATAAAGATATATTAAGTTTCTTAAAAGAGCCTAATGATGTCGACTTAGACTCATTGAAAGGCTTAGGTAGTTCTATGGGTTCTAATTTTGTAGATATTGCTACTAAAAAAGAAAACTATGAATTAACTGAAAAGCAACAACATGAAGTTTATAAGTTTTTTAAAGAACTCCAAAAATCTGGAGCTGAATTTGGTTACAGAACTGCTTTTGAGATCTCTAAACTAATTTTCAAGCTTGAAGAATTTGGCTTAAACAGTGAAGACGACAAGATTGATGTTGCAATTATGCAAAAATTGTTGCCTAAACTTCATGGTTCTAGAACTAAATTGAGTCGAACATTAAAACCTTTAGCTGAATATTGTTTAAAAAACGTAGATGATGATTTTGAAGATAATTACTTTAATAATTTTGACAAAATAGACTTTGAGAAAGATGTGAACATTAAGTATAAATTATCTTTTGAGAAGATAATGCGTATGTATAAAAACGCTGTAGAAAATGGATTTGCTAGTTATGCAGAAGCTTAATATAAATGGCAGAAGTAAACCACATATCCATACCTTTATATCATATTTCTAAAAATTTAGAATTAAAAATTTTTCCTGAAGGTTATAGCCGAATATTTAAAATAGATGAAATAGAAGCTGATGCTTTTGGCGAGATACCTTTTCAAATTTTAGAAAGTCAAAGTTATGAGTATGCTTTCAACAAAGTAGGATACCGGCTAAGTTGTGATTACAACAATGTTATTAAACAATCCCATAGAGAAAAACATACTGGAAGAATTAATCCTAGTTTTTTTGTTGGAACATTAAAACTAAATCTAACACATAATCAAAAAACTCTAGATAGAGAACATGTCTATTTAGAGGTTTTGGCAACTAAATTTAATTCCGACAATTTAGATAAAAGCTACCGAGAGAATTATAGATTTATGTTGGAAAACATAACAGAAAAATGTACCGAATTACTATTACAAATCAACTCTCCAATTCAACAACATTTCGAAACAGATTTTAATAAAGAAAGTGAAAGTTTATATCAACAATTTAGTTTTATTAACTCTATTATAGGAAGTCTAGAGTTTGAAGAAGCCATTCAAAAAATAATTAGTACACCAAAAACAAATTGGGCAATCAATAAAGAATTATCTGATGTTTGTAATGTCAAAAAGTTTACCCGAAATAGTATTAAACAATTAGTTCATAGAGGTAATAGAATACCTGTTCCTATTTCGCATCCATTATACAATAATCCCCTTAAAAATATTTCATCACATATTATCAGTAATAAGAAAGTTGAAATTATAGATAATACAGAAAATAGATTTATAAAACATGTTCTACATACTTATCTGTATTTCAGTGAAAACTGTTTAAATAAATTTGAAAAAGGAACAAGAGCCTCTAAAGAAGCAAAACACCTATCAAACAAATTGGAACAACTTATTAATAGCTCTTTTTTTAATCAAATTTCTAGACCTACAAGTTTAAATTTTAATAGTCCCGTACTTCAAAGAAAAAGTGGCTACAGAGAATTGTTAAAGTCTTGGTTGAAATTTGATTTAGCAGCTAAATTGACTTGGACTGGAGGCGACGATGTTTATCATGCTGGTAAGAGAGATATTTCTAAATTATATGAATATTGGTTGTTCTTTATGTTGTACGATTTATTTAAAACAAAGTTTAAACTTAATAACATTGAACATGATGGACAGCCTTATAAAAGTTTAATTGAAAAAAGTAAAAACGGACTTAATTTTATTATAAAATCTGGTACTCACACTGCCTTAAGTGGAGTAAGTGAATTTGAAAACAGAAAATTAAATATTAAGTTTTCGTATAATCAAACTTTTAAAGGAAACAAAAAGTATTCATCTAAGGAACAAGGAAGTTATACAAAAAACATGTATCCAGATTACACTTTATCTTTCTGGCCTGCTGAAATTAAAGAAGAAACTGCCGAAGCACAAGAATTAATTGTACATGTACATTTTGATGCAAAATATAAGGTAGACTATTCAGGTAAATTTACAGAATCTAGAAACGAGGAGGAGGAATCTGAAAGGAAAGGAGATTATAAAAGTGTTGATTTATTTAAAATGCATGCTTATAAAGACGCCATCAGAAGAACAGGTGGAGCATACATTTTATATCCTGGAAATAATGAACCAAATATTAACCATGGTTTCCATGAAATAATACCAGGATTAGGTGCATTTGCATTAAGACCAACTGCTGTAAATAATGGTTCTAAAGAATTAAGTAAGTTTATTGATAGAATAATTAGTCATTTACTAAACAGAGCTTCACAAAGAGAAAATATAGCTTCAAAATCATATAATATCCATAAGTATGATACTCCAAATGTTATAAAAGAACCTATTCCTGAGTATATTGATGGAGAAAAACTAATTCCAGATGAAATCTATGTACTAGTTGGATTTTCTAAAAATAACAAACGCCTAAAATGGTACCATAATAATTCTAAATATAACTTTAGAATGAATGATGAAAAAGGGACCCTTCTGTTTTCACCTAAAGTTGTCAATGCCAAATTTTTATTATTAAGAGAAAATGGCAAAGCACAAGCTTCTATTTTGTATAAACTAAAAGAGGGCATCCGGGTGTATTCGAAAGAATACTTACAAGAATTAGACCATCCAGATGCTAAAAAGGATCATTATTTAGTTTATGAATTTGAGCAAGATAGTGATGACTTAAGAGTCTTCAAAAATCTTAAATGGAACTTTAAAGAATTGGATGAATATAAAAAGATAGTTGAGGGAAAAAATATTCGTTCAGCTTCCGGTGAGCCTTTTTCAGTAACTTTAACGGAATTAATGAATGTAAAAATATAATACATAATTTAATTCTGAAAAGTTAAACAAATATCAAAAATTAAATGGAACCTAATTTATAAAATCAAAAAGCAACATGTCGAATTATTTAAAAACGCTCTAATGGCAATAGAATTCATAAAGCAAATATCACACTTTAAAACTGTTAAAGTCCCAATATATATTAATGTAAAAATACAAGAGTGTGCTCTAAATCATTTAAATTTAAAAGATATGGGGCAATTAAGAGATCGAATGGAAGGACAAATGTATTACAACAAGTTAAGAAGTAATATAATGTCCGAGTTCGCATTGGAAAATATTCTATTTAAAACTTCATTTGATTGGGATAAAAGAATGGATAAAAGCTATAAAAGGAAACCTTATTCTATTGAAGATTTTAAAGTACATCTAATTACTTTTAATACAAATAATTTTCCAAAAATAAGCGTTGCACACACAAATCTATGTATTATGGCAAATGCAACTGAAGACTCTAAAGTATATTTAAGTGGACTAGCAACAAAGGAGCTAATAAAAAGTAGTGGTTTAAATATTAGAAATGACATTTTTGAAATGAAAAGCTTCGACAAACTTATTCCTTTTTCAACACAAGAAGATTTAATAGAAGTACTAAATAAAACGGTTTAACTTACTGAATGTATGTTAAGAACTAGAAAAATAAAGGTTACTATAAACAATTACACAATCTTTCCCTATACCTTTTCAACATAAAATAACAATTATATTAATAGAATAGCTTTCATTTTTTATTCAAATACATCCTTTCAAATTTGTTTAAAATGAAACAAAATAATTTCTTTTCCCGTTAATTTTGAATCTGTAAATGATATACTTTTACAGCCAATTAACACATTACTTTATATGATTGTTTGGGGCTTATTTATTTTAGGAATTTTAATTTTTCTAGCATTAGATTTAGGTGTTTTTAATAAAAACCCACATGTTATTAGTATTAAAGAAGCTTCTGCATGGACAGCCGTTTGGGTGACGCTTTCCTTTCTTTTTTCGGGTGTTATTTACTGGTTGTATGGTTCGGGTACCATTGCCAATCCAGATCAGCTTACGGCTAATAATGCCACTATCAAATATATTACAGGTTATTTGATTGAACTATCATTGAGCATCGATAATATTTTTGTGATTGCCGTTATTTTCAGTTCTTTTAATATTCCTTTAAAATATCAGCATCGCGTATTGTTTTGGGGTATTTTGGGTGCCATCGTCTTTAGGGCTTTGATGATTTTCTTTGGTGTAGTACTCATTAATAAATTCAGTTTTACTACGTATGTTTTTGGAGCCTTTTTATTATTTACGGCCTTTAAAATGCTAACACAAAAAGAAGAAACCTTTAACCCTAAAAGGTCTTTTGTCTATAGAAATTTAAGAAAAGTAATGCCCATTACTACTCAAATGGATGGACAAAAGTTTTTTATGCAGTTAAAGCATATAAAAGCGGCTACTCCACTATTTATAACGTTGGTTGTAATTGAATTTACAGATATTCTATTCGCACTAGATTCTGTGCCTGCTATCTTAGCCATTACTTCAGACCCGTTTTTGGTATTTAGCTCTAATATCTTTGCTATTTTGGGGCTACGGTCTATGTATTTCTTTCTTTCAAATATGCTTAATAAGTTTGAATATCTTAAATACAGTTTGGTTGCTATTTTAACCTTTGTTGGTGTAAAATTAATTTTAGCACATCACTTTAAATTTCCAGAATGGGTTTCGTTAACCTTTATAGGCTTGTCCTTGCTGATAGGTATTTTAGTTTCTCTAAGAAAAGCAGAAGATTAAAAAGAACTATTTATATTTTAGTCGCGTATCAATGGCATTGTAGAACAACGTAACAACCCTTCTTGTTTGGCAATTTCGGCATACGGCACTTCTTCAACCGTAAAATCGTGTTGACGTAACCATGTATTTAAGCGTGTAAAATTTCGTTCAGAAACGACCACTTTTTCAGAAATAGAAAATATATTACTATTCATGTTGTACATTTCCTCTTTTGAAATTTCATAGGTATTCTCAACTCCAAAATAATTCACCAACCAATTGTACTCTTCTTCAATTAAGAATCCATTTTTATGAAGTATCGCTTTGTCTTTACCAATAGGTTGAAAACAACAATCTAAATGCAAGGCATTATCTTTAGCGTCTGTATTAGATTTACGTAGCTCAAATGATTTTACCTTTTTGTTAGGAAACAATTCTTGTAAAGCTTCAACAGCATAACTATTAGTACGTGCGGTAATTAAATCAGGGTAATCATCGCCCGTATAAACACCTACAAAAATATACTCATTCCATGGCATTACATCACCGCCCTCTACATGTACCTTTTCTGGTAGTTTAATTACATTTTTAGGATCTATTTGAGCTATAACATAATCTATAGCTTCAATTTCTCGATCTCGGTCTGGCAGTATATTCGATTTTATAAATTTATCTTCAATAACAAAGGCAATATCTCTAGCAAAAATCTGATTGTAATTTTCTATTGATTTTGGTCTAAAAACATGAACGTCGTATTTTTTAAAAACCGCATCTAAGGCTTCCATTTCAAGTATCATATCTTCTTGTTTCGGATAGGTACCTGCCAAAATATGCTCAATAGACTTAGGGTCATACGCTTCTTCAACAGAAGGTGCTGGACCATTACTGTTGGCAATACCTAAGACTACCGCTCGTAGTCTTGAAGTTTCGTTTTGTATATTTAGTTTAAGCATATAAAAAATGTCATTTTCCCCAAAAATATGGAAAAAATGACATTATAGATATTTTAAAATTGATAATTATCTTTTTTCTACTGGTATAAAAGGTCTTAAGGTTTTACCAATATATATTTGACGTGGTCTACCAATAGGTTCTTTGTTTAAACGCATTTCTCTCCATTGAGCAATCCATCCTGGTAAACGACCTAAAGCAAACATTACGGTAAACATTTCTGTTGGAATACCTAACGCTCTATAAATGATACCTGAATAGAAATCAACATTTGGATATAGTTTTCTTTCTACGAAATAAGGATCTTCCAACGCTTCTTTTTCTAAGCCTTTAGCGATTTCTAAAATTGGATCTTCAATACCTAAATCTGCTAAAACTTCATCAGCAGCTTTCTTAATTATTTTAGCTCTAGGATCAAAGTTTTTATATACACGATGACCGAAGCCCATTAATCTAAATGGATCATTTTTATCTTTAGCTTTGGCCATGAATTTTTTAGTATCACCACCATCCGCTTTTATAGCTTCTAACATTTCTATTACAGCTTGGTTTGCACCACCATGTAATGGCCCCCAAAGAGCTGAAATACCTGATGCCAATGACACGAATAAACCAGCATGAGATGAACCTGCAATACGCACAGTACTCGTTGAACAATTTTGCTCATGGTCTGCATGTAAAATTAACAGCTTATCTAAGGCTTCTACTACAATAGGATTTAAAGTATACTCTTCATTAGGTTGTCTAAACATCATCTGTAAGACATTCTCTACATACCCTAACGATGTGCTACCATAATTTAGAGGTAACCCCATTTTTTTACGCATGGTCCAAGCCACCAATACCGGAAACTTACCTAAAATCTTAACTATCGATTTGTACATCGCTTCTTCAGACCGAACATCTACTGACGTTGGATTAAAAGCTGTTAATGCACTTGTTAATGAACATAAAACGCCCATTGGGTGTGCCGATTTTGGAAAAGCATCTAAGATTTTCTTAACATCTTCATCTACTATAGATTGATGTTGAATATCGTAATGAAATTTTTCCAACTCACTTTCCGTTGGTAATTCTCCAAATATTAGTAAATAAACAACTTCTAAAAAGTCTGCTTTTTCGGCAAGTTCTTCAATACCATAACCTCTATAATGTAAAATTCCTTTTTCACCATCTAAAAATGTAATAGCACTCTCACACGACCCCGTGTTTTTAAACCCTGGATCTAACGTTATAACTCCGTCTGTACTAGTTCTTAGCGAGCTTATATCAATTCCTAATTCATCTTCAGTACCTTTTACGACCGGAAATTCATACGACTTTCCATTTATTGCTAAAGTTGCTTTTTCTGACATGTATTTTGCTTAAATTTTATTAAATATAGTATAACGCTAATTTACAAAAATTACTATAATAATTTTAAGAAAAAAATTGAATTTAATATTCCGCATAAAAAAAAGCGATTATCTAAGATAATCGCTTTTTATATTCACTTATAATTAAAATTATTTAACCTTAAATGCTTTTTCTTGAGGATAATAAGCTACATCTCCTAATTCTTCCTCAATACGCAATAATTGATTGTACTTAGCCATACGATCTGAACGAGAAGCAGAACCCGTTTTAATTTGACCACAATTTAACGCTACCGCTAAATCAGCAATAGTATTATCTTCTGTTTCACCTGATCTGTGACTCATTACAGTTGTATATCCAGCATCTTTTGCCATATTTACAGCAGCAATAGTTTCTGTAAGTGAACCAATTTGATTTACTTTAATTAAAATTGAATTCGCAATGCCGTTCTCAATACCTTTTGCTAAACGCTCTACATTTGTAACAAATAAATCATCACCAACTAATTGTACTTTATCTCCAATTAATTCAGTAAGATATTTAGTTCCATCCCAATCATTTTCATCCATTCCATCTTCAATAGAGATAATTGGATATTTGGCAGCCAATTCAGCTAAATATTCAGCTTGTTCTTTAGAAGTTCTTATTACACCTTTATCACCTTCAAATTTTGTGTAATCGTATTTACCATCAACAAAAAATTCTGCAGATGCACAATCTAAAGCAATCATAATTTCATCACCTAATTTGTAACCTGCATTAGAAACAGCTTTTGCAATAGTATCTAAAGCATCTTCTGTACCTCCAGCTAAGTTTGGTGCAAAACCACCTTCATCACCCACAGCTGTACTTAAACCTCTATCGTGTAATACTTTCTTTAAGTTATGGAAAATCTCTGTTCCCATTTGCAAAGCATGCGTAAAGTTTTTGGCCTTTACTGGCATAATCATAAACTCTTGAAAAGCAATAGGAGCATCTGAATGCGAACCACCGTTGATGATATTCATCATTGGTACTGGTAACGTTTTTGCAGAAACACCACCTACATAACGATAAAGAGGCATACCTAATTCATTAGCAGCAGCTTTAGCAACAGCTAAAGAAACACCTAAAATAGCGTTTGCTCCTAACTTAGATTTATTTGGTGTACCATCTAACTCAATCATTAATTTGTCAATCAACGCTTGTTCAAAAACAGAAGTTCCAATTAATTCTTCAGCAATTATATCATTAACATTAGCAACGGCTTTTAAAACACCTTTACCCATATAAGCTTTACCACCATCGCGTAATTCAACAGCTTCATGCTCTCCCGTTGATGCTCCAGATGGTACTGCAGCTCTACCTAATATACCACTATCTGTAATTACATCAACTTCTACAGTTGGATTACCTCTTGAATCAAAAATTTGACGTGCGTGAATGTTAATTATAATGCTCATGACTTTACTATTTTTTGTTATTATTTAATGTTTTAAACTCTCTTAAATTGTTCATGTAAATTTACGCAATTACTGCCGTTTTTACCTTAAAAATAAAGCTTATATACGACAACGTTTTCGATAAAAATAAGGTCAATTCAGCTTGCTGTAAATTCCTTTTACATTTACAAAATTGTACTAATTACTCTCAATCATTTCAAAGAACTGATCAAAAAGATATACCGAGTCATTTGGTCCCGGACTAGCCTCTGGATGGTATTGTACAGAAAAACACTTTTTATTTTTAATACGAATACCTGCTACGGTATGATCATTTAAATGCATGTGTGTTATTTCTACATTTTCATTCTTTTCAGTTTCTTCTTTGTTAATTGCAAATCCGTGATTCTGAGATGTTATTTCACCTTTACCAGAAATTAGATTTTTTACAGGATGATTAATTCCTCTATGACCGTGGTGCATTTTATAAGTGCTAATTCCATTTGCCAAAGCGATTACCTGATGCCCTAGGCATATTCCAAATAATGGTAAATTCTTCTCAATAATTTCTTTAGCCACTTTCTGAGCTTCTACTAATGGTTCTGGATCTCCAGGACCGTTAGACAAAAAGTATCCGTCTGGATTAAAGCTACTCATTTCCTCAAAGGTTGAGTTATAAGGGAAAACTTTTATATACGCATCTCTTTTGGCTAAATTTCTAAGAATATTCTTTTTTATACCAATGTCTAATGCTGAAATTTTATATTTTGCATTCTCATCACCAACATAATAGGGTTTTTCTGTTGACACTTGAGATGCCAATTCTAAACCATCCATATTAGGTACTTCTGCCAATTGTTTTTTTAATTTTTCAATATCATCAACCTCCGTTGAAATAATGGCATTCATCGCTCCATTTTCTCTAATATAAGTTACTAGAGCTCTCGTATCCACATCAGAAATTGCAATCAAATTGTGTTTTTCAAACCAATCTTTTAAAGAGCCATCAGCATCAGGGCGTGAATAATCAAAACTAAAGTTTCTACAAATTAATCCAGAAATTTTTATTCCATCTGATTCTACTTCAGCTTCCTTAACACCATAGTTTCCAATATGTGCATTGGTTGCAACCATTAATTGACCAAAATATGATGGATCTGTAAAAATTTCTTGATAACCGGTCATTCCCGTATTAAAACAAATTTCTCCTGTTGATGAACCTTCTATGCCTATTGATTTTCCTTCAAAAATAGTTCCATCAGCTAATAAAACGATTGCCTTTTTTCTAGTTTGATACTTCATTTAGCGTATATGATTTTTACAAAAATAATATAAAAAAAAGGATAAACTAAATTAGCTTATCCTTTTTATATTTAATGTTTATTAACATTCTATTCTTCCTCTTCTGAATTAGAAGCTTTTTTATCAGCAACTGGAACCGGAGGTACAGCTGTAGTAGCTTTGCTACCACCTCTTCTACTTCTTCTAGTATTTTTCTTCTTATTGCTATTAGGATTGTAAGTAGTATTGTAATCTACCAATTCTACCATAGCCATATCAGCATTATCACCTAATCGGTTACCCAATTTGATAATTCTAACATAACCTCCTGGTCTGTCTGCTACTTTAGTAGCAACTTCTCTAAACAATTCAGTTACTGCCTCTTTTTGTCTCAAATAAGCAAAAACTATTCTTCTATTGTGAGTAGTATCAGATTTTGATTTTGTGATTAAAGGTTCAACAAATTGTCTTACCGCTTTCGCTTTAGCAACAGTTGTATTTATACGTTTATGCTCTATTAATGAACATGCCATATTAGCTAACATGGCTTTTCTATGAGCAGTTTTTCTACTTAAATGATTAAATTTCTTTCCGTGTCTCATCTCTTACTATCCTTATTCTTTATCTAACTTATATTTACTTAAATCCATTCCAAAAGTTAACCCTTTGACATTCACTAACTCATCTAATTCAGTTAATGATTTTTTACCAAAGTTTCTAAACTTCATTAAGTCGTTTTTATTGAATGATACTAAATCACCTAAAGTATCAACTTCAGCAGCTTTTAAACAATTTAATGCTCTTACTGAAAGATCCATATCAATCAACCTAGTTTTTAACAACTGTCTCATGTGAAGTGATTCTTCATCATAAGTTTCAGTTTGTGCAATTTCATCAGCCTCCAATGTAATACGCTCATCAGAGAATAACATAAAGTGGTGAATCAATATTTTTGCAGCTTCAGTTAATGCATCTTTAGGGTTTATAGAACCGTCAGTAACAATATCAAAGATTAATTTTTCATAATCTGTCTTTTGCTCAACACGAAAGTTCTCTACTGCATATTTTACATTTTTAATTGGTGTAAAAATTGCATCAGTAAATATAGTACCTAAAGCAGCGTTTGCTTTTTTATTCTCTTCAGATAAAACAAATCCTCTACCTTTTTCTATTGTAAATTCTAAATCAAGTTTAACTGATTTTTCCATTTTACAAATAACTAAATCAGGATTCAATACTTGAAAACCTGAAATAAAGTTTTGAAAATCACCAGCAGTTAACTGATCTTTACCAGTTACAGTTACCGTTACTGTTTCGTTTTCAGTTTCTTCAATTTGTTGCTTAAAACGTACTTGTTTTAAGTTCAAAATCATTTCAGTAACATCTTCTACAACACCTTTTACTGTAGAAAATTCATGCTCAACACCTTCAATTCTTAAAGATGTAATTGCGTATCCTTCTAATGAAGATAATAAAACTCTACGTAGTGCATTACCAACTGTTAAACCATAACCTGGTTCTAAAGGTCTGAATTCAAATCTACCTTCAAAATCAGTAGATTCGATCATTATTACTTTATCGGGTTTTTGAAAATTTAATATTGCCATAAGTTCAAATACTATCTTTAATTATTTAGAGTATAATTCTACAATAAATTGTTCATTAATATTTTCTGGAATTTGAATTCTTTCTGGTACAGTTACAAAAGTACCTTGCATTGTATCACTATTCCAGTTTAACCACTCAAATACTGCACTATTATTAGCTAATGAATTTTCAATAGCCACTAAAGATTTAGATTTTTCTCTAACTCCGATAACATCACCTGCTTTTAAAGAATAAGAAGGAATATTAACTAATTCACCATTAACAGTTATATGTCTGTGAGAAACTAATTGACGAGCTCCACTACGAGAAGGAGAAATACCCATTCTGAAAACAACGTTATCTAAACGAGATTCACATAATTGAATTAAAATCTCACCCGTAATACCTCTACTTCTAGATGCTTTTTCGAATAAATTTCTAAACTGACGTTCTAAAATTCCGTAAGTGTATTTTGCTTTCTGCTTTTCCATTAACTGGACAGCGTACTCAGATTTTTTACCACGACGACGGTTGTTTCCGTGTTGTCCTGGAGGATAATTTCTTTTTTCGAATGATTTATCATCTCCGAAGATTGCCTCGCCAAATTTACGAGCTATTTTAGTTTTGGGTCCTGTATATCTTGCCATTTCTTTTTGTTTTATAAAAGGGATTATGAATTAAGGCTTATCCTTCGATAATCTATATTTCCTTCTAATTGATTAAAATTTATATTAACAGTTACTAAATTATATTCAGTATTTTTTACTTGAGCAGTTGAAATTAATTCAACTTATACTCTACGTCTTTTAGGAGGACGACATCCGTTGTGAGGTAATGGAGTAACATCAATTATTTCAGTTACTTCAATACCAGCATTATGTATGGTTCTAATAGCAGATTCTCTACCATTACCTGGACCTTTTACATATACTTTCACTTTTCTCAATCCTGCTTCATGTGCAACTTTAGCACAATCTTCAGCTGCAGTTTGAGCAGCATAAGGTGTGTTCTTTTTAGAACCTCTAAACCCTTGCTTACCTGCAGAAGACCAAGAAATAACATCTCCTTTTTTATTCGTTAAAGAAATTATGATATTATTGAATGTAGCTTGAATGTGAGCCTCACCAATAGCATCAACGATAACTTTACGTTTTTTTGAACTCGCTTTTGAACTTGTTTTTGCCATAATTAATAGTCATTAGTAGATTGTACAAAGTAAGTTAAAAAGATAACTACTAGCACAAACCCTTATAAATTATTTAGTTGCTTTCTTTTTGTTAGCAACAGTTTTTCTTTTACCTTTTCTAGTTCTAGAATTATTCTTAGTTCTTTGACCTCTTAATGGTAAACCTGATCTATGACGAATACCTCTATAACATCCAATATCCATTAAACGCTTAATGTTCATTTGAGTTTCAGAACGTAATTCACCTTCTATAGTGTAAGTACCAACTTGTTCTCTAATTCTACTGATTTCATCATCAGTCCAATCTTGAACTTTCGTGTTTTCATCTACCTTCGCATTGGCTAAAACTTCTTTTGCTCTATTTCTGCCAACACCGTAGATGTAAGTTAATGAAATAACTCCTCTTTTGTTTTTTGGTATATCTATACCCGCTATTCTTGCCATAATTATCCTTGTCTTTGTTTAAATCTAGGATTCTTTTTATTGATTACATATAATCTACCTTTTCTGCGAACTATTTTGCAGTCGGCACTTCTCTTTTTTACTGATGCTCTTACCTTCATCGTTATATTTTTAGTATCTGTAAGTTATTCGAGCCTTAGTTAAATCATAAGGACTCATTTCTAATTTTACTTTATCTCCAGGTAGTAATTTAATGTAGTGCATACGCATTTTACCTGAAATGTGTGCGGTTACAATATGACCATTTTCTAGCTCAACGCGAAACATTGCATTTGACAATGCTTCAATTATTGTTCCGTCTTGCTCTATTGCTTGTTGTTTTGCCATATTATACTACTGATTTTCTATTAGTTCCTGTTTTCATTAAACCATCATAGTGACGATTTAATAAATGTGAATTTATTTGTTGTATTGTATCTATAGCAACACCCACCATAATTAATAATGATGTACCACCATAAAAAATTGCCCAACCCGGTTGCACCCCTGCTTTTACAATAAAAGCTGGTAGTATAGCCAACAGAGCTAAAAATATTGAACCTGGAAATGTTATTCTTGATAAAATAGTATCTAAATAGTCAGCCGTTTCTTTACCTGGTCTTATTCCTGGTAAAAAGCCTCCACTCCTTTTCAAATCATCTGCCATTTTGTTGGTAGGAATTGTAATTGCTGTATAAAAATAACTGAAAATTATAATTAAGATCGCAAACACTACATTATACCAAAAACCAAACATATCTTGAAAAGCAATACCCATAGACTTCAAGGTATTATTTTCTGCACTTGATAATAACTGAGGCACAAACATTAAAGCTTGAGCAAATATTATCGGCATAACACCAGATGAATTTAATTTCAATGGAATGTATTGTCTTGCACCAGCAGCATCTTCAACATTACCTGCAACTGTACGCCTAGCATACTGAACAGCTATCCTTCGAACCGCGGTGACTAAGAAAACACATGCTAAAATAGCTACCAACCAAAGTATTACTTCAATTAAAACCATTAATAAACCTCCATTAGATTGTGTAACCCTAGAAGTAAATTCTTGCATAAATGTTGATGGTAATCGTGCGATAATACCAATCATAATTAATAATGAAATACCATTACCAATACCTTTATCAGTAATTCTTTCACCCAACCACATTGCAAACACAGTACCCGTAGTTAGTAAAAGAATAGATGAAAACCAGAATAACGGCCCTCTACCTAATAAAAATGCTGTTTCAGGAATACCTAAACTTGGTAAACTTGCAATATAAGCAGGAGCTTGTAATAGTAAAATACCAATGGTTAACC
This sequence comes from Aureibaculum algae, assembly GCF_006065315.1. GTDB lineage: Bacteria > Bacteroidota > Bacteroidia > Flavobacteriales > Flavobacteriaceae > Aureibaculum > Aureibaculum algae. The sequence continues at coordinate 4,005,277 of NZ_CP040749.1, forward strand.
AACGTGTTATTTGATTGATTTTTTTACGACCACTTTCACCTTCCTTCTGTAATTTTTGTAAATAAGGTACTGCTATACCCATCAACTGTACCACAATAGATGCAGAAATATAAGGCATAATACCTAATGCCATTACTGAAGCTTGAGCAAATGCTCCACCAGTAAAGGCATTTAACAATCCTAATAAATTATTATCACTAGTCTTATTAGCAAGATTTGTTAATTGAGTTCCATCAATACCTGGCAATGTTACTTGAGCAGCTAAACGATAAACAACCATTAATCCAAGCGTTAAGATAATCTTATTTCTTAACTCTTCAATTTTCCAAATATCTTGTATGGTACTTATAAATTTTTTCATTTATTTCTTATAATGTTACTGCTTTTCCACCTACCTTTTCAATAGCTTCTTTTGCTGTTGCAGTAAATTTATGTACAGTAATATCTAATTTCGCTTTTAATTCTCCTCTACCTAAAATTTTAACCAAGTCATTTTTACCAACAACTCCATTATTAACTAGAATTTCAAAAGTAACTGTATCTTTAATGCTACCATTATCTACCATAGTTTGTAAGGTATCTAAATTTATAGCCGCGTATTCTTTTCGGTTAATGTTAGTAAACCCAAATTTAGGTAAACGACGTTGAATTGGCATTTGACCACCTTCAAATCCTATTTTCTTAGAATAACCAGAACGAGACTTAGCACCGTTATGACCTCTTGTAGCTGTACCACCTTTTCCAGATCCTTGACCTCTACCTATTCTTTTCGCTTTACTTTTAACTGCACCTTTGGCAGGTCTTAAGTTGTTTAATTCCATATCGTTATCTTATTTAACTTCCTCTACAGAAACTAAGTGTTTAACTTTATTTACCATACCTAGAATAGTTGGTGAAGCATCATGCTCAACAACCTGATTCAATTTACGTAAACCCAATGACTCTAAAGTTCTTTTTTGATCTTGAGGACGTCTGATTTGACTACGTACTTGTTTTACTTTAATTTTTTTCATCTCCTCTTAGTTTTATCCGTTAAAAACTTTGTTTAAAGAAATTCCTCTTTCTTTAGCAATAGTATTTGCATCACGCATTTGCAATAAAGCATCAAAAGTTGCTTTTACCACGTTATGAGGATTTGAAGAACCTTGTGATTTTGATAATACATCATGTACACCAACAGATTCTAATACCATACGTACAGCACCACCAGCAATTACACCAGTACCATGAGTAGCAGGTTTTAAAAATACTTTTGCACCAGCATACTTACCTTTTTGTTCGTGAGGTATTGTATGTTTTATGATTGGTATTCTTATTAAATTTTTTTTAGCGTCTTCAATAGCTTTTGCAATAGCAGAGGCAACATCCTTAGATTTTCCAAGACCATGACCTACAACACCATTTTCATTACCAACAACAACAATTGCTGAAAAACCAAATGTTCTACCACCTTTTGTTACTTTAGTAACCCTTTGTACTCCAACCAAATGATCTTTTAAATCTAATCCACTTGGTTTTACGTGTTCAACGTTTCCGTATTTTTGATACATAAATCTTAATTAAAATTTTAATCCTGCTTCTCTTGCTCCATCCGCAAGAGCCTTTACTCTACCGTGGTATAAATAACCATTTCTATCAAAAGCAACACCTTCTATTCCAGATTTTGTCGCTTTTTCAGCCAATGCTTTACCTACTGCAGCAGCTACTTCAATTTTTGTGCCTTTGGCAGCAATTCCTTTATCTCTTGATGATACTGCAACCAATGTGTTACCAGTAATATCATCTATTAATTGAGCATCAATTTCTTTATTACTTCTAAATACTGAAAGCCTTGGCTTTTCATTTGTACCTGAAACAATTTTTCTAATTCTTTGCTTAATTCTTTGTCTTCTCTGAAGCTTTGATAATGCCATAATATCTATTTATTATGCAGATTTACCTGCTTTTCTTCTTAATTCTTCTCCTACAAATTTAATTCCTTTTCCTTTGTAAGGCTCTGGTTTACGATAAGAACGAATCTTAGCTGCTACCTGTCCTACTAATTGCTTGTCAAAAGAACTTAATTTTACAATTGGATTTTTACCTTTTTCTGATACGGTTTCCACTTTAACTTCTGGAGCCAAATCTAAAACAATATTATGCGAAAACCCTAAAGCTAAATCTAACCTTTGTCCTTGATGACTAGCTCTATAACCAACACCAACTAATTCTAACTCCTTTGACCAACCTTTAGAAACTCCTTCAATCATATTAAACATAAGAGCTCGGTATAAACCATGCTTTGCCTTATCTTCTTTACTATCTGAAGGACGTGTTACTAAAATATTTCCGTCTTCAACTTTAATAGTTACATTAGAATATTCTTGCGTTAATTCGCCTAATTTCCCTTTAACGGTAACTACATTATCTTTAACATCTATAGTAACTCCTTCTGGAATCGCCACTGGATTATTTCCTATTCTTGACATCTCTTATTCTTTATTAGTAAACGTAACATAAAACTTCTCCACCAACATTTTCCAATTTGGCCTGTTTGTTAGTCATCACACCTTTAGAGGTTGACACTATCGCAATACCAAGACCATTTAAAACTCTTGGTAAATCAGAAGTATTTACATATTTACGTAAACCTGGTTTACTAATTCTTTCAATTTTCTTAATTACAGGCTGTTTTGAAACACTATCATATTTCAAAGCAATCTTAATAGAATCTTGAACTTTATTTTCTTCAAACTTATAACTTAAGATATAACCTTGATCAAATAAAATCTTAGTCATTTCTTTCTTTAAGTTAGAAGCTGGTATTTCAACAACTCTTAGTCCTGCATTCGCTGCATTTCTAATTCTTGTTAAATAATCTGCAATAGGATCTGTATACATATATATTTAATTACGGTTTTGGTTTTTAACATTTAGGTTAAACCTGAAACCAATTTATAATTTTACCAACTCGCTTTTCTAACACCAGGTATTAAACCTTGGTTAGCCATTTCACGAAATGTTACACGAGAAATTCCGAAGGTTCTCATATACCCTTTAGGTCTTCCTGTTAATTTACAACGATTGTGTAATCGAACAGGAGAAGCGTTTTTAGGTAACTTTTGTAATCCTTCGAAATCGCCAGCTTCTTTTAAAGCTTTACGTCTCTCAGCATATTTAGCTACTGTTTTTCTTCTTTTTACCTCACGGGCTTTCATTGATTCTTTAGCCATGTCTTAATTTTTTTTAAATGGTAAACCTAATTCGTTTAACAATGATTTTGCTTCTTTATCAGTATCGGCAGAAGTTACAAAAGTAATATCCATACCACTAATTTTATTCACCTTATCAATATCAATCTCAGGAAAAATAATTTGTTCAATAATTCCTAAATTGTAATTACCTCTTCCGTCAAAACCCGTAGATTTTATACCTCTAAAATCTCTTACACGTGGTAATGATGCTGTTACTAATCTATCTAAAAATTCGTACATCTTTTGTCCACGTAACGTAACTTTAACACCAATTGGCATTCCTTTACGTAATTTGAACGATGCAACATCTTTCTTAGACATAGTTGCTATTGCTTTTTGACCAGATATTTTGGTCACTTCGTCAAGAGCATAATCAATTAACTTTTTATCAGCTACTGCAGCACCTACACCTTTGCTAATTACAATTTTTTGTAATTTAGGAACTTGCATAATATTTTTATAGCCGAACTCTTCGGTTAAAGCAGCTTTAATTCTGCTATTATATTCTTCTTTAAGTCTAGGTACGTATGCCATAACTAAATAATTTCTTTTGATTTTTTAGAGAATCTTACTTTTTTGTCGCCCTCAATTTTATATCCCACTCTAGTGGTATTGCCATTTTCTACTAACATAATGTTAGATATTTGGATAGGAGCTTCAAATTTTGAAATTCCACCTTGAGGATTTTGAGCACTTGGTTTCGTATGTTTAGATACCATATTAACACCCTCTACAACTGCTTTGTTCTTATCTTTAAGAATTTTAACAATCTTTCCTTCTTTACCTTTATCTTCTCCTGTTGTTACTCTAACAGTATCGCCTGTTTTTAGTTTGATCTTTATCATCATCTATAATTTTAAAGCACTTCAGGTGCTAGTGATACAATTTTCATGAATTGTTTTTCACGAAGTTCTCTAGCCACTGGTCCAAAAACACGAGTACCTCTCATCTCTTCAGTTGGTGTTAACAATACACATGCATTATCATCAAATCTTATATAAGAACCATCTTTACGACGTACTTCTTTTTTTGTTCGTACCACAACTGCTCTAGAAACTTGTCCTTTCTTAACTGTGCCGTTAGGTGTAGCATGTTTTACCGACACTACAATTTTATCGCCAACAGAAGCGTAACGCCTTTTTGTTCCGCCTAAAACTCTTATTACCAACACTTCTTTTGCACCGGTATTGTCAGCTACTTTTAATCTTGATTCTTGTTGTAACATAATTATTTAGCTCTTTCTAAGATTTCTACTAATCTCCAACGTTTGGTTTTACTTAAAGGTCTTGTTTCCATGATCTTTACAGTATCCCCTTCATTGCAGTCGTTTTTTTCGTCATGTGCAACATATTTCTTCGTCTTAATAACGAACTTTCCGTACATAGGATGCTTTGCTTTTGATACTTCATTAACAACAATAGATTTCTCCATTTTGTTACTTGAAACAACTCCTATTCTTTCTTTTCTAAGATTTCTTTTTTCCATCTTGTAAATACGAATACAATTACTGTACTTCTCTTTTAGTTAATTCTGTGGCTAATCTTGCAACTGTCTTTCTTAAATCTTTCAGTTGAATTGGATTCTCAAGTGGAGTGATAGCGTGTGCCATTTTAAGATCTGAATAGTTCTTTTTTACTCCTGCCAATTTTTCCTGTATATCTGCTACAGCTAATTCTTTAATTTCTGATTGTTTCATCTCTTATGCTTTTAGGCCTCGTTTTCCTCGTAATCTCTTGCGATAATAAATTTTGTTCTTACAGGTAGTTTCTGTGCTGCTAATCTCAGTGCTTCTTTAGCAACTTCGATTGATACACCTCCTATTTCGAATAAAATTCTACCTGGTTTTACCACAGCTACAAAATATTCTGGAGCACCTTTACCTTTACCCATACGTACCTCTAAAGGCTTTTTCGTAATAGGTTTGTCTGGAAATATTTTAATCCAAATACTTCCTTGTCTTTTCATATAACGCGTTGCTGCAATACGAGCTGCCTCAATCTGACGTGATGTAAGTAGGTCTTGATCTAAAGATTTTATACCGAACATACCGTTTGAAAGTCTATGACCTCTTTGGGCATTCCCTTTCATGTTCCCTTTAGCCTTCTGTACTTTACGATATTTCGTTCTTTTTGGTTGTAACATTTCTTAAAACTTTAAAAAATTATTTTCTTCTTTGAGGCTTTCTTCCTCCACCTTTGTGACCACCTTTACCTTGTTTCTTAGACAAGCCAACTAATGGAGACAATTCTCTTTTGCCATACACTTCACCTTTCATAATCCATACTTTAACACCTATTCTTCCATAAGTAGTATGAGATTCTACTAAAGCATAATCAATATCAGCTCTAAATGTAGAAAGAGGTATTCTTCCTTCTTTATAAGATTCTGAACGTGCCATTTCTGCTCCATTTAAACGACCTGAAATTTGTACCTTAATACCTTCAGCATTCATTCTAATTGTTGCAGCAATAGCCATTTTAATTGCTCTTCTATAAGATATTCTATTTTCAATTTGACGTGCAATACTAGTTGCTACTAAAAAAGCATCTAATTCAGGACGTTTAATTTCAAAAATATTTATCTGTACTTCTTTACCAGTAATCTTTTTAAGTTCTTCTTTCAACTTATCAACTTCTTGACCACCTTTTCCAATAATAATTCCAGGACGAGCCGTAGTAATTGTTATCGTTATCAATTTAAGTGTACGTTCTATAATAACTCTAGCAACACTTGCTTTAGCCAATCTAGTGTGTACGTACTCTCTAATTTTATAATCTTCTGCAAGCTTATCGCCGTAGTCATTTCCACCATACCAGTTAGATTCCCATCCTCTGATAATTCCTAAACGATTTCCTATTGGATTAGTTTTTTGTCCCATACTATTTACGAATTGCTTGTATTATTTTTTTCTCCTAATATCATAGTAACATGATTAGAACGTTTTCTTATTCTATGTGCACGCCCTTGTGGAGCCGGTCTTAATCTCTTTAACATTGCTGCACTATCAACATAAATTTCTTTTACAAATAATCCAGCATCCTCGATATTTGCATCTTCATTTTTTGCTTGCCAGTTTGCTATTGCAGACAAAGTCAACTTCTCTAAATCACGTGAAGCTGCCTTTGGACTGAATTTCAAAAGAGCTAATGCCTTTTCTACTTCAACACCTCTAATCTGATCAGCAACCAATCGCATTTTTCTTGGCGAAGTTGGACAACCATTTAACTTTGCAAAAAATTTAGTTTTGCGATCTTCTTTAAGCTGCTGTGCTCTTAATTTTTTTCGAACTCCCATTGCTTATCTTTTACCTTTATTTTTCGTACCACCATGTCCTCTAAACGAACGAGTTGGTGAAAATTCTCCTAATTTATGACCTACCATGTTTTCAGTAATATATACTGGAACAAATTGACGACCATTGTGAACTCCAATTGTTTGTCCAACAAAGTCAGGTGTAATCATTGAGGCTCTTGACCATGTTTTGATTACAGATTTTTTTCCAGAATCTATATTAGTTTGTACTTTCTTTTCCAATTTATGGAAAACGTAAGGTCCTTTTTTTAATGAACGTGCCATATCTTTCTCTTATTTTTTTCTACGTTCTACGATATACTTATTACTCGCTTTCGTCTTAGAACGTGTTTTAAATCCTTTTGCAGGAATACCGTTTCTAGATCTTGGATGTCCACCTGAAGATTTACCTTCACCACCACCCATTGGATGATCTACTGGATTCATAACTACTGGTCTAGTTCTTGGTCTTCTACCTTGCCATCTAGATCTACCTGCTTTACCAGATACTTCCAATTGATGATCTGAATTAGATACAACACCTATAGTTGCTTTACATGTAAGTAAAATTAATCTTACTTCACTAGAAGGCATTTTGATTGTTCCATATTTCCCTTCTCTTGCAATTAACTGAGCAAAAGAACCTGCACTACGAGCAATAACTGCTCCTTGACCAGGATGTAATTCAATACAAGAAATTATTGTACCTAATGGTAAATCTTTTAAGATTTTAGCATTACCTACCTCTGGCGTTGCTTTCTCTCCAGATAATACTGTTTGTCCAACCTGTAAACCAGCTTGAGCAATTACATATCTTTTTTCACCATCAGCATAATTTAATAAAGCGATATAAGCAGTACGATTAGGATCATACTCTATAGACTTTACTGTAGCTGGTATACCGTCTTTCTCTCTTTTAAAATCGATAATACGGTATCTTTTTTTATGACCACCACCCAAATATCGCATGGTCATCTTTCCTCCACTATTTCTACCACCAGATCTTTTTTTCGGTGCTAACAAACTCTTTTCAGGCTTGTCAGTAGTTAACGTTTCAAAAGTATTTAATACTTTATGACGTTGACCTGGAGTTACTGGTTTTAATTTTCTTAATGACATCTTTTTTCGTCTTAAATATTGCTATAAAAATCTATGCTATCTCCGTCAGCTAATTCAATAATAGCTTTTTTATAAGCTCCTATTTTACCTGTAACAACCCCTTTTTTGGTAAATTTTGTATTACGTTTTACCGGGTAATTCAAAGTTCTAACTTTACTAACTGAAACACCATAAGTGCTCTCAACAGCATTCTTTATCTCTATCTTATTTGCACGCTTATCAACCTCAAACGTGAATCTATTATGCAATTCACTCAGTTCGTTTGCTTTTTCCGTAATAATTGGTTTTATTAAAATGCTCATGCTATTACTTGCTAAGATTTGATTCAATTTCTCCTATACTTCCTTCCGTAAGAACAATTTTATTTGCGTTAAGCATTCCGTAAGTGCTTAATGATGAAGCGTTTACAACGCTAGTGCCTTTTAAATTGCGAGAGGACAAATATACATTTTTATTTGAAGCATCCAACACAAACAACGTTTTTTTGTTATTTAGCTCTAAAGCATTTAAAACATTTGTAAAGTTTTTTGTTTTTGGAGCATCAAATTCAAAGTTCTCTACAACAACAATATTGTTGTCTTTTGCTTTGATTGATAGTGCTGATTGTCTAGCTAATCGTTTTAAACCTTTATTCAATTTAAAACTATAACTTCTAGGTCTAGGGCCAAAAATTCTACCACCACCTCTAAAAACTGGAGATTTAATAGAACCTGCACGTGCTGTACCTGTACCTTTTTGTTTCTTTATCTTTCTAGTACTACCTTTTATCTCAGCTCTTTCTTTCGCTTTGTGAGTACCTTGTCTTTGATTTGCTAAAAATTGCTTAACATCTAAATAAACAGCATGCTTATTTGGTTCTATTGCAAAAATCGCATCTGAAAGCTCAACTTTTCTTCCAGTTTTTTTCCCGTTGATATCTATAACTTCTACTTTCATTATTTCTGAATAGTTATGTAAGCGTTTTTATGACCAGGAATAGCTCCTTTAACTACGATAAGATTCTTTTCAGCTATTACTTTTAAAACTCTTAAATTTTGAACTTTCACTTTATCACCACCCATTCTACCGGCCATTCTCATACCCTTAAATACTCTTGCAGGATAAGATGCTGCACCTATAGAACCAGGAGCTCTAAGACGGTTATGTTGACCGTGAGTTGCTTGACCAACACCACCAAAACCGTGACGTTTTACAACCCCTTGAAAGCCTTTACCTTTAGAGGTACCAGCAACATCAACAAATTCACCTTCTTTAAAGTGTTCTACAGTGATTGAATCACCTAATTTGTACTCCTCATCAAAACCTTGAAATTCAGCAACGCGACTTTTGGCAGTTGTTCCAGCTTTCTTAAAGTGTCCTTTTAACGCTTTAGTTGTCTGCTTTTCTGCTTTGTCATCGAAACCTAGTTGTAAGGCTTCATAGCCGTCAACTTCTTTGGTTCTGACTTGGGTAACTACACACGGACCTGCTTCGATAACCGTACAAGGAATATTTTTCCCGTTGTCATCAAAAATACTGGTCATTCCAATTTTTCTTCCTATTAACCCAGACATTTTACTTATTTATTAATTAATTATTATTTACTTACTTTTTTTCCAAAAAAATAGGGTCAAAAATAATTCAACCCTGAATGTATTTTTTTCCGTTTTTCCCTCGTCAACCGCTTAGGACATGTTGAGATACAAATAAATTGCATCCCTTAATAATTATACTTTGATCTCTACTTCAACACCACTTGGCAATTCTAGCTTCATTAAAGCATCAATTGTTTTTGATGATGAACTGTAAATATCTAATAATCTTTTATAAGAACTTAATTGAAATTGCTCTCTAGATTTTTTATTTACGTGTGGTGATCTTAATACTGTAAATATTTTCTTGTGTGTTGGTAATGGAATTGGCCCATTAATAACAGCACCTGTACTCTTAACTGTTTTTACGATTTTCTCAGCAGATTTATCTACTAAATTATGATCGTAAGATTTTAATTTTATTCTAATTTTTTGACTCATCTTTGTCTATTTAGTAAATTAACCTTGTGCTTTTTTAATTACATCAGCAGAAATATTAGATGGAGTTGCTTCATAATGTGAAAACTCCATTGTCGATGTAGCTCTACCTGATGACAATGTTCTTAAAGATGTAACATAACCAAACATTTCTGATAATGGTACTGTTCCTTTAATCACTTTTGCACCTGCTCTATCTGACATACTTACTACCTGACCTCTTCTTCTATTTAAGTCACCTACAATATCACCCATGTTCTCTTCTGGTGTAAGCACTTCCATTTTCATTATAGGCTCCATGATTACCGCACCTGCCGCCTTAGCCGCTGATTTATAACCCATTTTTGCTGCTAATTCAAAAGATAATGCATCTGAATCCACAGGGTGAAAAGATCCATCTTTCAATGTAATTTTCATTGAATCCATCTCATAACCAGCTAAAGGTCCGTTCTTCATTGCTGCTGCAAAACCTTTTTCTACAGAAGGAATAAATTCTTTTGGAATACGTCCACCTTTAATAACATCAATAAACTGTAAACCTTCACCTACAAAATCTTCATCAACTGGTCCCATTTCAAATACAATGTCAGCAAACTTACCACGTCCACCAGATTGTTTCTTATAAACTTCTCTAGTTTCTGCACTTTTTGTTAATGCTTCTTTATACTCTACTTGAGGCTCACCTTGATCTACCTCTACTTTAAATTCACGACGTAATCTATCAACAATAATATCTAAGTGAAGTTCTCCCATACCAGAAATAATGGTTTGTCCAGAAGCTTCATCTGTTCTCACTGTAAATGTTGGATCTTCTTCAGCTAATTTACCTAAAGCCACTCCAAGCTTATCAACATCAACTTTTGTTTTAGGCTCCACTGCGATACCAATTACTGGATCAGGAAAATCCATTGATTCTAAAACAATAGGATGTTTCTCATCTGATAAGGTATCACCAGTTTTAATACTTTTAAAACCAACAGCTGCACCAATATCTCCAGCCTCAATATAATCAATTGCATTTTGCTTATTAGCATGCATCTGATAGATACGAGAAATACGTTCTTTTTTACCAGAACGATTGTTCAATACATATGAACCAGCATCTAAATGCCCTGAATACGCTCTAAAAAATGCTAAACGTCCTACAAAAGGATCCGTTGCAATTTTAAAAGCTAACGCAGCAAATGGTTCTTTTACGTCTGGCTTTCTTTCAATTTTTTCACCTGTATCTGGATCAGTACCTACAATAGCATCTTTATCTAAAGGTGAAGGTAAATAACGACAAACTGCATCTAATAAGAATTGAACTCCTTTATTTTTAAATGCCGAACCACATATCATTGGTATGATTGCCATATCCATAACCGCAGCTCTTAGTGCAGCATGTACTTCATCTTCAGTAATTGAATCTTCATCTTCCATGAACTTTTCTAATAAGTTCTCATCATAACTAGCAACTTCTTCAATCAATAAAGCTCTATGTTTTCTTGCATCTTCTTTTAAATCTTCAGGAATATCAACTACATCAAAAGTAGCACCCATATTTTCCTCATGCCATATAATTGCTCTGTTCTTAACTAGATCAACTACACCTTTAAAATCTCCTTCTTCACCAATAGGTAAAACGATAGGAACTGCATTAGAACCTAACATTTCTTTTACCTGTCTGTTTACCATCATAAAGTCTGAGCCTTGACGATCCATTTTATTAACGAATCCAATTCTTGGTACTTTATAATTATCAGCTAACCTCCAGTTTGTTTCAGACTGTGGCTCAACACCATCAACTGCCGAAAACAAAAACACCAACCCATCAAGTACTCTCAACGAACGATTTACCTCTACGGTAAAATCAACGTGACCAGGAGTATCAATAATGTTACAGTGATAACTTTTTGATTCAGGAGTTGGTTCACCATTCAAACGTGGAAAAACCCATTCACAAGTAGTTGCAGCAGAAGTAATTGTAATACCTCTTTCTTGCTCTTGCTCCATCCAGTCCATTGTTGCTGCACCATCATGTACCTCACCAATTTTGTGAGAAACACCAGTGTAAAACAACACACGTTCTGTAGTTGTAGTTTTCCCCGCATCAATATGAGCGGCAATACCTATATTCCTTGTATATTTTAAATCTCTTGCCATTTCTTAAAATCTAAAGTGTGAAAACGCTTTATTAGCTTCCGCCATTTTATGCACATCAGTTCTTTTCTTAACTGCCGCACCTTCCTCTTTAGCCGCAGCTAAAACTTCATTTGCTAAACGTTGAGCCATAGATTTTTCATTACGTTTTCTAGAATATGAAATCATCCATTTCATAGCCATAGAAACTTTTCTATCTGGTCTAATTTGCATTGGTATTTGAAATGTTGCACCACCCACTCTTCTACTTCTTACTTCAACATGCGGCATAACGTTAGATAACGCTTCTTTCCAAACTTCTAAAGATGTTTTCTCTTCGTCTTGTTTTTTCTCTTCAACGATATCCATCGCATCATAAAAAACTTTAAACGCTACTGACTTTTTACCGTCCTTCATTAAATTATTTACAAAACGAGTTACCAGCTGATCTTGAAATCTTGGATCTGGCAACAAATGTCTTTTCTTTGCACTTCTTTTTCTCATTACTTCTTACATTAAAGCGTTAAAATTATTTCTTAGGACGTTTAGTTCCGTATTTAGAACGTCTTTGTGTTCGTCCTTCAACCCCTGCAGTATCTAAAGCACCACGAACTACGTGATATTTTACCCCAGGCAAATCTTTTACTCTTCCTCCTCTAACTAATACTATCGAGTGCTCTTGTAAATTATGTCCTTCACCAGGTATGTATGCATTCACCTCATTACCATTAGTCAACCTTACCCTAGCTACTTTTCTCATAGCAGAATTTGGTTTTTTTGGTGTAGTAGTGTAAACACGTGTACATACGCCTCTTCTTTGTGGACAAGAATTTAATGCAGCCGATTTGTTCTTCTTAGTTATTTGGGTTCTTCCCTTGCGTACTAATTGCTGTATAGTTGGCATATAAATTAATTGTTATTTTACTTATTAAAAATAAACCTCTTTTTTAAGAGTGTGCAAATGTATAAATAATTTCTGTTTCTACAAACAGGTGTTGCCTAAAATTTATCATCATTTTAAAAACATTTTCAAATAAGTCCATTTTTAACAGTTTTAAACTAATTTTGAACCGATTTGAAACAGAAATTTACACCATATATATATATACTCTTTTTAATCCTCTTTTTTAATCATTGTCATGGTCAAAAAATAGAATTGAATATTTCTTCCATTGACAGCACTTCAACATGGTTTTTACAAAATATACATTACCAAAAGCGTCATTTTACGGAAAAATCAATATTTACAACTTTAGATTCTATAAGAAGTGAAATTGAAAAATCTGGCTTTTTAAATCATAGCATTGACAGCCTGATAAAAACCGATAGTAGCTATACAGCCTATTTTAATCTCAGAAATCAAATTCAAAACATTAGAATCTATTTTGATAAAAAAGAAATTAATCAATATCAACTATCCACTAATTCAAAAAACGCAACCTCAAACTATTTTGAAGTACAGCCATCAAAACTGACAAACACCTTACATCAAATTACCAATTCACTCGAAAAAGAAGGTAAATCATTTTCTGAAGTTTCATTAAAAAATATCACCATTAAAAATGACACATTAATTGAATCACACCTATTCATTAAAAAATCTACCGCTAGAAAAATTGACAAGGTAATTCTAAATGGCTATAGTAATTTCCCAAAAACTTTTCTTATTCATAAATTAGGAATAGAAAAAAACACTGTATTTAGTAAACAAAAAATTGACAAAGCATCATCTGCAATTAATTTCATTCCTTTTGTTTCTGAAACAAAACCTCCTGAAGTGCTTTTTACAAAAGACTCAACAATCGTTTATTTAAATCTAAAAAAAGAAAATGCAAACAAATTTGACGGATTAATTGGTTTCACCTCCAATGAAACCGGAAAAGGACTTTCTCTTAATGGTTATTTGGACTTATCATTAAACAATCTTTTCAATTCGGGTGAAAACTTAAATCTAATCTGGAAGAATAATGGTAATAATAGACAAGTATTTAATCTAGACATTTCACTACCCTTTGCGTTCAACTCAAAATTATCTCCATATCTAGCTCTAAATATATATAAACAAGATTCTTCCTTTGTCAATACCTTATTTAAATTTGCACTGCCTTATCAAATTGACAATAGAAATTCTATTGGACTCTTGTTACAGTCAGAAAGCTCATTAAATTTATTGTCATACATTAACAGTAACATTGAAGATTATTCAAATTTATTCTTGGGCCTAAATTATAATTACAGCATACCACTTAACCATAATATTTTCAAATCAAAATTCAAATTCATAATAGAAGGACTTGCTGGTAGAAGAAATGGCATCACAAAAGACAATCAAATTAAGATTCATTTAAAAAGTAACTTCTTATGGAGCTTAAACCAAAAAAATTATATTTTTATACAAAACCAAAGCAGTTTAATTAATTCTAAAAATCTTTATAACAATGAACTATTCAGAATTGGAGGTTCAAATAGTATCAGAGGGTTTGATGAGGAAAGTGTATTTGCATCATCCTATAGTACATTAAACTTAGAATATAGATACTCAACCAACAATAGTTCCTACCTTTATTCAATAACCGATTTAGGTTATATTAATTACAATAAGGTAACTTCACAATTGTACGCTTTGGGTCTTGGGTATGCTTTTACAAGTAAATTAGGATTTATCAATTTGAGTTACGCCATAGGGGGTAATTCAAATCAAGCTATTGAATTAAATAATTCTCGCTTTCATTTAAAGATTATTAATTTTTTCTAAATAATCAGGAGCATTTTATAGAAAACGCACCATAAAGCCGATATGACTAACAGATTCTTAGCGATACCTTAACATTATGTTAACTTTTTTAGTTAAAAAACTTTTTTTATTAACATAATTTTATCATTTTTGCGACAATTAATTCAAATAAAAATAAACATGAAAACAAAGTTTAATGGATTTTTAACGCTATTACTAGCGTTTATGGTGCAACTAACGTTTGCACAAGAAAAAAATGTCACCGGTACGGTTACCGACGAATCAGGACCGTTACCAGGTGTAAGTATAATAATTAAAGGAACTACGTCAGGGACTGAAACGGATTTTGATGGTAATTATTCCATCAAAGCGAGTGCAGGTGATGTACTTAAATTTAGTTTTATTGGTATGTCTTCAAAAGAAGTTACAGTTGGAGCATCAAATACTATTAATGTAGTATTAGAAGCCGATAACGTACTAGAAGAAGTTATTGTTACCGCTTTAGGTATTGAAAGAAACCCTAAAGAACTTTCTTATGCAGTAACAAGCTTAAAAAGTGACGAACTTACAAAAACAAAAGCTGTAAACGTTGCTACTGCTATGGTAGGTAAAGTTTCTGGTTTACAAATTAACACTGTTAATAATAGTGTTAACGCGGAAACAAGAGTAGTACTAAGGGGTAATAGATCTTTATTAGGAAACAACCAAGCTCTTATTGTTATTGATGGTTTTCCATCGGCAAGAGGGGTTCTAGACAGAATTAACCCTAATGACATTGATAATATTAGTGTTTTAAAAGGTTCTAATGCGGCAGCTCTTTATGGTTCTGAAGCTTCAAATGGTGTAATTATTATTACCACGAAAAAAGGTAAAGGTAAATTATCTGTTGAATTTTCAAGTAGCTATACTGCTGAAAAAGTAGCTTATTTACCTGAACTTCAAGAAGAATTTGGTGCTGGTGGTTTCCCTGATGGAACCATTTATCCGTTAGAAAATGTAAACTGGGGACCTCGTTATGATGGTCAATTAGTAGATGCGAGTGAAACCTTAGATAATGGTGAGGTTTGGCAAGTACCTTACTCAGCAATAAAAAATAGAAATAGAGATTTCTTTAATACAGGTTCTACTATTAGAAATGGTGTTACTGTTTCTGGTGGTGATGAAAATGGAGATTTTCTTATGTCTATAGATCAAAGTAATGTTGAAGGGGTTATGCCTAAAGACACATATAACAGAACAAATTTCAGATTAAAAGGAAGTAGAACTTTTAACAAATTAAGAGTTGGAGGTAATTTATCATTCTTTAGATCACATGCGAATCTAGTTGGTGAAGGTGGTCGTCAAGACAGACCTGTTTATTGGAATGTTTTAAACACTCCTTTACATTTACCTTTGAATGAAATGAAAAACTGGCAAACTGGTAAATTCACAAGAAATGAAGTTTCATTTTTTAGATTTTATGAAAACCCTTGGTTTATCATTGATACACAAAGAGAATATACAGATCGTAATGAATTTAATATCGTAAGTTTTGCAGATTATGATGTAACCGATTGGTTGACCGCATCTTTAACAATGGGTTATACAGGTGTTAGTCAAAATTTTAAGAGAAAATTTGGAGCCTATACTTATGCTTTTCATTTAGCAAATACCTATTCAGAAATGGATGAATATGGAGCTAGAACATATGACCAAACATTCAATAGTTCACGTTTTAACAGTGATTTCATATTGAAATTTAACAAGGATATTACGGAAGATTTTAATGTGAAGTTAATTCTTGGACAAAATATGAGAATTACTAACTCTAAACAAATAGACGTTAGTGGATCAGATTTGATTATTCCAGATTTTTGGAATGTTTCAACTAGAACTGGTGATTTGATTGGTTCTGAAAGAACTACTGATTATAGAAAAGTAGGTGTGTATGGAGATGTAACTTTTGGATATAAAGATTTTCTTTATGTAAGTGGTACTGGTAGAAATGATTGGTCTTCAGCATTACCTGTTGAAAACAATTCATATTTCTATTATGGTACTGGTCTATCTTTGGTTTTAACCAATGCGATACCTAGTTTAAAAACAGATAATGGTTTTAGCTATTTAAAATTAAATGCCAATTATACCAAAACTGGTAATGATGCTGGTGCATATCAATCAAATAACGTTTTTGTTGCTCCAAATGATAGTAATAGCTCTTACGATGATGCTTCGGCATATAGTTTTCCTTATGGAACAACGGTTGGTTTATCACAATCAAGTAGAGATGCAGATCCTGGATTAAGTCCTGAATTTACAACTTCTATTGAAGCAGGTATCGAAATGGGTTTCTTTAGAAATAGATTAATTGCTAATATTTCAGCTTATCAAACCAATTCAACGGATCAAATAGCTCCGATAAATGTAGCGTCATCTTCAGGTGCTCTTAGTTCACTTACTAATATTGGTGAAATAGAGAATCAAGGTTTAGAGGTTGAATTAAGTGGTGATATTCTTAAAAACGAAGATTTCAATTGGAATGTAGGTGTTAATTATTCAGGATATAAATCAGAAGTTATTTCATTATCAGAAGGAGTTCAACAAGTTGATCTTGGTGGTTATTCAACTGCACAAGTTATTGCTGAAGTAGGATCTCCTTACCCATTACTTAGAACTACGGCTTACGAAAGAGACCCTCAAGGTAGAGTAATTGTAGGTGCTAATGGTGATCCATTACAAGATAGTGATAATCAAACACAAGGTCAAACTGCTCCTAAATATATAGTTGGTTTAACTACGAGTGTAAGATATAAAGGATTTAGTTTATACGCAGCTATGGACTATAGAACAGGTCATGTATTTTATAATCAATTAGTAGATGCTTTAGAATTTACCGGTTTATCTCAGCATAGTGTTTCAGCTGGAAGACAACCTTTTGTATTCCCTAACTCATCTTACAACACTGGTACTGATGCAGCCCCAGTTTATGTAGCTAATACAAACAGATTGACTTCAGATGGAGGTAATGCTTTTTGGGATGAATACAATAACGTAAAAGAAAACTATGTTACTGATGCTACAACGTTAAAATTAAGAGAAGTACAATTGTCATATAATTTAGATGAACAATTTGTAAACAGTATCGGTTTTCAAGATATTCAGTTCGGTATTTTTGGTAGAAATTTATTAACATTTAGACCAAAAGACAATGTTTACTCTGATCCTGAATTTAACTTTACAACAGGTAATGCTGTAGGTGTAGGTAACCAATCTCAAGGTCCTCCTACAAGACAATACGGTTTGAACTTAACGATAACTTTTTAAAAACATGAAAATGAAAACAATAAAAATAAATAAATCGATTTTACTGTTATTATCCGTAGCGATACTAACTGTAAGTTGTAATGACTTTTTGGATGTCAATGAAAATCCAAACAGTCCATCAATTTCTACGCCTAGTTTAACCTTGCCAGTAGCTCAACAAGAGATGGCACAGTTAAACGGAACAGATATGACCTATTTAGGAAATATGTTGGTAGTAAATTGGGCTACACCATCAAACTGGTCTGCAAATTCATTATTTGCTAGATATAGTTTTACTGCAACTTCTTATGATGATATATTTGAGAGATCTTATGTATACATGTTTAAGAACTTAACGTATGTTGAGAATTATACAGATCCTACAGGTGCTGCCGATTATAGTACTTATAAAGCGATTTCACAAATAATGAAAGGATATCAATATCAATTACTAGTTGATTTGTATGGAGATATTCCTTTTACTGAAGCCAACTTACGTGGAGAAAATACTACACCAAAGTATGATGATGCTGCAACAGTATATAAAAGTGTAATAGATTCATTAACATCTGCTGCAAACTTAGCATTAAACTTACCTGATAATGCAGAAGACCCTGGAACTCAAGATATTATTTTGGGAGGTCATATGGATGAGTGGGCTCAATTCGCTAATACTATTAAATTAAGAATGTTAGTACGTTTAAGCAATACTAATGATGATGCTTATATTGCAAGTCAAATAGCATCGATAGATGCTAATGGTGCCGGTTATATTACTGCTGACATTAGTGCTAACCCTGGCTATACTGCATCTGCAGAAAAGCAAAGTCCATTTTATGATTATTTTATTGCTGAATCAGGTACACAACAGGATAGAAATGATTTTACAGTTGCTTCTAAGCATACTATAGAATATTTAACATCTATTAATGATGATAGATTATCAAGATTATATTTGCCAGCAGCTGCAAGTGGTAACTTTAAAGGAGCTGAGCAATCTACAGTTTTACCTGGTACAGGTTTCACTAACCTTGATTTATCTCATGTTGGTCCCGGTTTGTTAAAGTCTGCAGAACAAGATCAAGTGATTATGTCTTTGGCTGAAGCATTGTTTATTCAAGCAGAAGCTACAGAAAGAGGATATATTACTGGTGGTGATTCTGCTCAAGATTTATATGAGGCAGCAATAGCAGCTTCTTATGAATTTTTAGAAGTTCCTGATGCATCTACAGCTGCTGCTGCATATTATGCACAGCCAATTGCTAATGTTTCTTGGGCTTCCTCTCCAAATAAAATCGAAGCAATTATGACTCAAAAATGGATTGCCTTAAATGGTACTTCTTCTATTGAGTCTTGGATTGATCTTACTAGAACTGGTTTCCCTGCTGGATTGCCAATTCCTGCAGAATCAGATGGCGTTCGTCCTGTAAGATTATTATATCCTGCATCTGAAGTTTCTAGAAATAGTGATAACGTTCCGTCACAAACGGCTAACGATATCTTTACACAGAATCCATTTTGGAAATAAAATATAAAAAAATATAAAAAATGAAAAATATAAAATTTAATTCGATATTCCTTGGAGTACTTACTATGGTAAGCTTCATGATGAGTTCATGCGATCCTTTGCTAGATGATTACGAAACTGATTTTGGAAAGGGACCTATTCTAGCTCAATTTAACAGTCAAAATACCACTGCCAACTTTATACAAGATGGTACAACGCAAACTTATGATGTTGCAATTTCTATCATTGGTGGAGATAATCAACCAATTAATAGACCTGTTGAAGTAACAATAAGTGCTGATCCAAGTTCAACAGCAACAGCTGGTACAGAGTTTAATTTGACTACAACCTCTTTCACTATACCTGCGGGACAATTATCAACCAATGCTCAAATTGAAGTATTGACGGCTAATTTAGATCCTTTTGATGCAAAAACTCTTGTGTTAAAGATTGATACTTCTTCAGAAGGAGTATCGGAAAGTAATTTAACTAGTATTAAATTACAAGGTGTTTGTGAATTAGATTTAAGTGGATTTGTAGGTGTTTATTCTTCAGTTAACACTCGTTTTGCCGCACCACTTGTTTCAACGGTTGAATTAGGTCCAGTGCCAAATTCATTACTTATTACAAATACAGATGGATATGGAGACGATGAAGTTGTTGTACTATTAAGTACAGATGTAACAAATCCTACGATGACGTATATTAGTGAAGAGAACCAAGCGTATTTATATGATAATTCAACTTATGGATGGGTTTGGGCAACAACACTCACTCCTGAACAATCTACTTATAATTCGTGTGATTATTCTTTAAATTTAGAATATAAGCGTTGTGTAAGCATTGGTTGTTTTGGTGGATCGAGAGTTATCACTATGACTAAACAATAGTTAGAATTCTTTTAAAATATTTAAAACCACCTTTTCAAACATTGAAAAGGTGGTTTTTTTATGTCCTTAAACCAACTACAGAATAACCGTTAATAATGCTTACGTTCTATTTCTATAAATATAATTCGACAATCTTTATTCTAACATAAATTAAGGCTTAGCTCATACAAAATCCAATCACAAAGTAAAAACGGATAAATGACAGTACTTCAATTTATATAGTACATTATCTAATTTCATAATAATAATTTCTAAATCTTAGACTAATGTACATTTACAACATTAGAAAATAGACTTCCGTCTGCACCCATTCCTTCAATATATAGGTTAAATTCTTTAGTCTGTCCGTTAGGTATTTTTATTAAAAACTCGTTATTTTTATCTGTTGTTGCATTGGGAATCCAATTTACCGCTCCATAGTCTATAAAATCTGTTGAGTTTATATTATAACGAGGAGTGTAATATTGTTTGGCAATAGAAAAACCATAATCAACCAGAACATCTTGGTAATTATCACTTGATTTTATCGTTTCACTAACATTTTTAGTGAAAATATGGATGGTATTTACCCTTTTATTAACATATATTTCTTCCACCTCCGAAATTTTCAGATCCCTTAAAAATGCAAAATCTCCATATAATGCAACATTGTCTAAATATACAGTAGTAGTTGCGTTTCCTCTCCTATCCTTTATATACACGTCACTATTATTTTTTGTAACATAAAAGCCATACTTTGAAAATTCATAGAATAGTAGGGAATTTGGAAAATCGCTTTTAGACAAATTAATATATCTGGAGCTTATCACATTTAAATACAGTTCATTTTTAGGGTTTATTGTTGCTTTTAAAATTACAGTATCTAATAAATTATTATCCTTAGGGTTTAAAAAATCTTGATTATAAGTGACCATTCTTGTTTTTGGTACACGTTTATAAAAAAGAGAAATTCCTGTTGTATCTAAGATCGTTAAGGTTTCTCTAGGATAAATAGTATAATACACAGGAGTTTTAACCAATTTACCATTTTTCTTTTTGACACTAAAATAAACAGATGTGCTATCCGCTATATACAAATTAGAAAAGGTAAAAGCACCATCTACAATGTTAGCGTTCAGATGAAGCATATTTTCGGGAGAAGAAAGCACTATTTTTGAATCTTGTTTTACATCATTGTTATTTATTTTACCCTTCACTTGAAATCCCGTTTCAAATGGAAAGTTGACTTTTGGAGGATTGTTAAAAACATCGTGCCAATTAAATCTACGCCAACCTTGGTTAAGTAGCAATAAATCTAAATTATACAGAACTTTTCTATCTGAATACTTAAAATAATAGCTCGGATTTTCTATATTTCCTTTAACATAGGGCGACAATAGAAAAGTAGATAATATTGTCGCCTGATTTTCATAAGCTTTTGATTGATGTGGTAGAACCGAAATACTGAAATTATTCTTTATATCTTTAAGACCATCTATTTTAAACCGAACAATACTACTGTCTTTTTTATGATTAATATTTTTTAATCTAACTTCTTTTATTGGATTTACTAAATTGTTAAATACTATTCTTTCTGAAATGGGTTTGGCAAATTTATCCATCAACGTAATGATATTAACACCAGCTAGCAAGTCTGATTTTGGAATTGAAATAAGATATTCTAATTTATCTTCTTCAAACTTAACAACTACCTTTTTTAAAAGTCCATCACGGTGCATCAACAAATAAAAATCATTATTTATTAAACCTGGTAAGGTGAGATTATTTGTTTCTAATTTAATAAATAGACTTGATGCATTAGAGTTCTCTAAAACCATAGAAATTCCTTTTTTTTTCGCAATAGGCAAGCCTTTTTCAAGCGTATTCTCATTTTCCAAAACAACCTTTACACGGTAATTATTATTTATTTCCCAATTTAAACTGAACTTACCCATTCCAAATTCATTACTCTCAAAATTGGTAATAATTTTATCATCTTTATCTACTACAGTACCTGATTTAATAACAATACCTTTTCCAGAACTATCAATAATTTTAAACCCAATAGAATTGGTAACATCCTGTATGATAGTTCCACTTTCCGGCAATAATTGTAAATCATATTTATTGGTCTGAATTGTTGCGTTTTCTTTAGATGATACTTCCTCACCAACTACCTCAATTTTTTGTAAATAGCCACTGTAATGTTTAAAATTTCTTGTCCAGTTCGTGGTAGATTGAAGATAATAAATGCCTGGTAGAAATTGTTCGTTTATCTTTATGTTACCATTACCGATACCACCTTCGGTCTTTATCAATTTATTAATAATCAATACTCCACCTTCATTATAAATACTCACATATAAGTTTGTAGTACTATTGTAGGGTTTATGGGTTTTATTATTGTAC
Source organism: Aureibaculum algae (assembly GCF_006065315.1). Taxonomy (GTDB): domain Bacteria; phylum Bacteroidota; class Bacteroidia; order Flavobacteriales; family Flavobacteriaceae; genus Aureibaculum; species Aureibaculum algae. The sequence goes on from NZ_CP040749.1 coordinate 4,027,851, forward strand.
ACATAGGTTTTAAACCAAATTTCTTCACCATTTAAAAACTTCGTTTTGTTTAAATGGGTATAAATAGTTTCGGGTTCAAACTTAAAATACGTTGGATAAGCGTTTTCTAAATGATCTATTGAATTTAATTGAGCATTAACATTCAAACAGGAAACAATGATTAAGATTTGAAAGATAAATTGTAAGCTATTAATATTTCTCCTTATCATATTTTTTTAAATTGAATTAACGTCTTCTTGAAATTGAATTTAATCAATAGAACCCATTTATTATTTAGTATTATTTAAAATGTGTAGATAAATCAATCAATTAAAACTAGCGTTTAAATTATTATATATGATGATTTTTCGCTGTATTTTATTGAATTTTAATAAACTCCTGCTACTAATATAATACAAAATCGTGATTGTATGATATATTTAGCATAAAATATCTATTTTTGCCCCATGCAAGAAACCTCAAACATATTTGGTATAAGAGCGATTATTGAAGCTATAAATGCTGGTCAATCATTAGAGAAAGTATATATTCAGAAAGGACTCAGCGGACACTTATTTTCAGAGCTAAATACCCTCATTAAACAGCATAACATTTCAACGAGCTATGTGCCTGTTGAAAAATTAAATCATCTCTCTAAAAATCAGAATCATCAAGGAGTAATTGCCAAAATTTCAGCAGTTGATTTTTATAGTTTAGAGGATATTTTTACAACAATTAATAAGGATAAACCATTATTCTTACTTTTAGATCAGATTACAGATGTTAGGAATTTTGGGGCTATTTTAAGAACCGCAGAGTGTACTGGTGTGGATGCCATTATTATTCCTAATCAAGGAAGTGCACCATTAAATGCAGATGCTATTAAAACATCAGCTGGTGCTGCTTTTAAAATTCCAATATGTAAAGTCAATCATTTATTGGATGCCATTTATTTTTTACAAGCAGAAGGTATTCAAATTGTTGCAATTACTGAAAAGACAGAGGATACTATTTATGAAGTTGAACTTAATAAACCCACCGCATTAATTATGGGTTCTGAGCATAAAGGTATTTCGCCTGCTATACTTAAAATAGCTGATGCTAAAGCTAAATTACCATTGTTAGGTGATATTGCGTCTCTGAATGTTTCTGTGGCTTGTGGAGTAGCCTTATATGAGACTGTAAGACAAAGGAGAAGTTAACAGTAGTAGTCTTCAGATGGCAGTCCTAAAAACTTATCAACTGCCACTAGTAACTGAATGCTGATTTATTCTTCTTCATGATGTTCGTCATACATTAGAAGAGGATCTTCTTCATCAAAATTTTCATCTTCCCAATAGTATTTTTCAGGTTGCGGACCATGTTTTCTATAGATAACAGCAAACACTATTCCAATTAAAAACCCTGATAAATGACCTTCCCATGATACACCTTCCTTAATGGGTAGAATATACCAAATCATACTTCCATATAAAAAAATCACAATTAAAGATACCGCAATTAAACGATAATATTTACGAATCATTCCACTAAATAGTATAAAACTAAACAGTAAATAAACAACTCCACTAGCTCCTATATGATACGCAGGTCTTGCTATTAACCAAGTTAATAAACCACTTAACAGCACTCCGTAAATAAGTACTTTAAATGCAATATTTCTATAAAAATAAAACAACGCACTCATTAAAATAAAAAGTGGAATGGAATTATTAAACAAGTGTTTGACACCACTATGAATAAAAGGAGAAAAAACAATGCCTCGTAATCCTTTTAACGTTTTAGGATACAAGCCATACTTTGTCAAATACAAATTATAATTACCTTCTACCCAAAACACCACCCATAAAAATAAAACAAAATACAATGGTATTGCAATAACCATTGGCGAAAATTTAAATGGTTTATGTTCTTCTTGTAAATTCATAATTGGGTTATTACAAAAATATACCCAATTTTCTTAATATGCACACATTGTCATGAATTGCATATATTAATATCAAATATTTCTTTCAATTAAAATTAAACCAACTATGTTTTCTTTATTTTTGCATTATGGATGCACCACTAGCAGAACGTATACGACCAAAAACCTTAGACGATTATATTAGTCAACAACATTTGGTTGGTGAAAAAGGAGCTTTAACGGCTCATATCAAAAGAGGTGTCATTCCGTCACTCATCTTATGGGGACCTCCTGGTATTGGTAAAACCACCTTGGCAAATATAATTGCTGAAGAATCAAAGCGTCCATTTTACACACTAAGTGCAATTAATTCTGGTGTTAAAGATGTTAGAGAAGTCATTGAAAAAGCGAAACAAAGTGGTGGATTATTTACTACTAAAAATCCTATTCTGTTTATTGATGAAATACATCGTTTTAGCAAATCTCAACAAGATTCTTTATTAGGTGCCGTTGAAAAAGGATGGGTAACATTGATAGGTGCTACTACTGAAAATCCAAGTTTTGAAGTCATTCCTGCCCTACTCTCCCGGTGCCAAGTTTATATTTTAAATTCTTTTGACAAAAAAGATTTGATTGCTCTATTGAACAGAGCTATAGCGGAGGATAGTATAATTTCTAAAAAAAATATAGAATTAAAAGAAACGGATGCTTTGTTGCAACTTTCTGGTGGTGACGCTCGAAAACTACTTAATATTTTTGAGTTAATTGTAAATGCAGAAGATGAACCTATTGTTATTACTAATGAAAAGGTTTTAGAAAAAGTTCAAAATAATACGGTACGTTACGATAAAACTGGGGAACAGCATTATGACATTATATCTGCTTTTATTAAATCTATCCGGGGTAGTGACCCCAATGGTGCAGTTTATTGGTTAGCACGTATGATTGAAGGTGGTGAAGATGGTAAATTTATTGCCAGAAGATTGGTTATTTTAGCATCTGAAGATATTGGTAATGCCAACCCAAATGCCTTAATGTTAGCAACTTCAACTTTCCAAGCAGTTTCAGTAATCGGTAATCCTGAATCGAGAATTATACTTAGTCAATGTGCGGTTTATTTGGCGAATTCTCCAAAAAGTAACGCTTCATATATGGCTATAGGCAACGCTCAACAATTGGTACAACAAACGGGTGATTTATCTGTACCTCTACATTTGAGAAATGCTCCTACAAAATTAATGAAAGATTTAGATTACGGTAAGAATTATCAATATGCACATAACTATGACGATAATTTTATCAATCAAGAATTTTTACCTGACGAAATCAAAAACACAACGTTATACCAACCCGGAAATAATAGTAGAGAAAATAACTTTAGAGAATTTCTAAAAAAACGCTGGAAAAATAAATATAACTATTAAGAGAATCTTATAATAGTAAACCTACCATTTAACATCAAATTCTTGTTTCATTAAATGGCCGTCAAAATAATATTCTGCATACCATTTACCATCTTCTTTGAAAAAAATACCAGATCTATTTTTTATATAATAAACCTCTTTTTTACTGGAATTTAATAGAATAAAAACAATTTTTGGAGAGCTATCTACTAATTGATAACCTAGCCTGTTTTTTTGGGCATAAAGTAGTTTTTCAGTAGGTACACTTAAAATAGTACCATTATCATCACGGTCTCTATTATCATATTTTGTTCTTTCAACATCCTCTGAAGAATCTATCATTGTTTCCTCAATTTCTTCAACCTCTATTTCATTAATTTCTTCTGGCATTTCAACTTCAGTTGCTTCTATCACTTCAACTTCTTCTGCGGCTTCTTCTACGGCATCTGCGGCTTTCGCTACAGCATTTTTTGCTTCTTGAACACTACTCTGAACAATTGCTGATTTTGAATTTTCAGTATTTTCTTTATTATAATTTTGAGCTGTTACAGATTCAAATGCTTCTCGTAATGCCTCTTGATATCCCTTCTTGTAATCCTTTTCTTTACTCCTTCCTTCCTTTGTAATAAGTACTTTTTCATTTTTACAATTTATCAATTCGACAACCATTTTTGTTGTAAACATATTAGAAGTATTACTAACACGAGCGGTTAAGACATCACAAGGATTTTTCGCAATTTCAGATGGCATTACTTCGTTATCAAAGTGCGTTATAAACCCTTCCTTTTCAAATAAAAATTTAGTTAAGGAATTTAATTGATATTGATCATCCGTTTTTTGAAATTCATATTTTGCAGGAATAATTACATACTTATAGTCATCTAATGATTGTCCGATAACTAAATTAGAGATAAATATTGTTAAAATAAGGAACAACGATTTCAATTTCATAATTTAAATTTTAGTTGATAAAGATAAGAATAATTTTAGTCTAAAATTAAATTCATTCTTAAACTAAGAGACAATTTACTCGCACTTTATAATTTAAGAATTCAAAACCATTATCTATAGAAGAATAACAATTAAATTCTCACAATAAGGAACACAAATAATTAAACTAATTCCATGTTAAAGTTATAACACTAAAGGTATTGTTTTATTTCTAAAAGGCTGGTAACATTAATGACACCATCCGTTTCTGTGTTATGATTTTCTTTAAAATGTATAGTTTTCATACCTACCGCCTTAGCCCCTAAAATATCTGCCTCAAAATTGTCTCCAATCATTACACTATCCATAATAGTTGCTTTTGCCAACTCCATAGCATGATGAAAAATTTTGGGGTTAGGTTTTTTTACGCCCACGCTCTCGGAGGTAATTATTTTATCAAAGAATTCAAGGATACCAGAGGTGTTCATTTTTTTAGTTTGGACTTCATCAAATCCATTCGTTATAATATGCAATCCATATTTTGGTGATAAATAATTCAATATATCAACTGCTCCATCAAAAAGAGAATTATAATTTGATAAATTATCGATATACACTTTACTTAAAAGATCTATTTTAGGGTCAGAAATTCGATACGACAATAAATCAAATGTTTCTTTTAACCGTTTATATCTTAAAAGTTTCTTACTCACACGATCTTCACGATAAAGCTTCCAATACTTTAAATTTATAGGTTTATAATGAATTAAAAATTCATCTATATTCACCTCTATTCCATTTTCTTTGAATATTAATTCAAAAGCTTGAGCTGAATTGGTTTCAAAATCCCATAAGGTATGGTCCAAATCGAAAAAAATATGTTTTATTGACATTAAGGAAGATAAATGATTATGTTTGATGGTAAAATTACAACTTTAGAATTTATCTTTAATCTCAAACATAAGTTTATAGTGAAATTTAATCCTAAACTAATATTTACAACTCCATTTCAAAAAAACATTGCAACACTTTTTAGTGGCACTTTATTAGCTCAATTAATAAATGTAATTGGTGCTTTGTTTTTAGCAAAATTATATGCCCCTGAGTTTTATGGAGCCTATAGTGTTTTTTTAAGTTTTGTAAGTATTTTAACTATTGTAAATAGTTTAAAATTAGAATATGTTATAATTACTGATAATTCAGAAGAGAAAAGTAAAAATATGGTCAATGCCATATTAATTATTGTTTTAATAGTTAGTGTTATACATTTATTCCTTTTCGCACTCTTTAAAGATTTTTTTTTTAAGCACGGAATTTTTTATATCCTATTACTATTAAGTAGTATAACTTCAATGTTTTTATCAAATGCAAAATTATTGGAATCTTATGCTACGAGAAAATCATGGTTTAAAAAAATTGCCAATGCTAGAGTTTTAATGGCAATATGTACCGTACTATTTCAATTTATATTATTTTACTATAGTAAAAATGGACTTATTTATGGATATGCAGGTGCTGTACTTGTCCTTTTTATTTTTTACATTTTAATTTCGAAAAATATTATTAAAAAGCCTGATTTAGCACTATTTAAAAACACGGTTAAGTATCATAAAAACATTATCCGTTTTGCTTATCCTTCAGGATTGATTAATGGTGTTGCCAATTACATTTTACCCATATTGATACTAGCTTACTTTTCTGCTGCAGAATCTGGAGTATATGCGTTAGGCTTAAAAGTAGTATCCGTACCTCTATTTATTATTTCTTCATCTATTTCGCAAGTTTATTTTCAGAAAGCATCAGATTTTTTTAATCATGCTAAATACAAACTTTATGATTTTACAAAAAAAGTAGCCTTAACAAATATATTAATTATGTTAGCCATTCTATTGGTTATAAACACCATTGGCATTTATTTATTAGAATTATTTTTTGATAAGGATTGGGAAAATTTAAGTATTTATATTGTCATTCTCTCTTTCTTTGTACTTGGTCAAGTAGCCTTTTCTCCTATTAGTTCATTAATAGTAATTATTAATAAAATGCATATAGGATTGATTTTTAATATTACCTTGGCTTTTATTAATTTTATAGCCATTTACATTGGTCAGCTCTATAACAATATCGTTTATACCGTTCTTATTTTCTCTATTGTTGGTGGACTGAGTTATATTATTTTATTAATTTATTTTTTATCATTACTTAAAACGTATAAAAAAGAGGTCTAACATTAATTTAAGGCAAAGCATAGATTTTATCGTTGTCAGATGAAAAATCAATTCAACTAATGGCGAGATCAGATAATGATCACAAAAATGATTGAAAATGATATTCGAATTATTTGCAATTAACTACGGAACGTTATAATTTTAAAAGTTCGGGCTAATTTATTTTCAACGTCCCAAATGGAATAATCCAAATCTAAAAAACGTGTTTTACATGTACGTAGCTCATTTAATAGTATTAGACACAATGATGCCCTTTTTTAAATATTTATCTTTGAATAAACTTATCTAATTGGAAAAAAAGTTACATATTTTATTTTTAAATGGATGGTACCCTTCCCGGGTAATGCCCTACAACGGTGACTTTATACAGAGACATGCAGAAGCTGTAGCTATAAAAAACAAAGTGACTTCTATACATGTAATTACAGATGACAATATCAATAATAACTTAGAAATTGAAAAAAAACAAATTAATGGTGTTACTACCATAATTGGTTATGTAAGACCAACTCAAAACATAATATTAAAAGCATACCTTTTTTATAAAGCCTATAAGCAAATATTTAAATTAATTGAACCATATCAATTTGTACATGTTAATAGAATTTATCCCATTGGACTCATTGCTATATATCTAAAAATATTTAAAAAGAAGCCCTTTATAGTATCCGAGCATTGGACAGGTTATCTTACGCATAACATAAGAGGGCTTGAAAAATTTTTTTCTAACGCAATAGCAAAAAACGCATCCTATATTTGTCCTGTTAGTGATCATTTAGGGTCAATGATGCAAAAAAATGGATTAAAAGGTAATTATACAACGATACCTAATGTCGTTAATACGGATATTTTTAAGCCACTAAAAATAAAAAATAAGACATTTACATTATTGCACATCTCGCATATGGGAGACCAGCATAAAAACATTTCTGGTCAATTAAGAGTAATAGCCAAACTAAAAGAAAAAATCTCAAACTTTAATTTTTATTTAATTGGAGAAAACTCTTTTAGGTATAAACCAATTATAAAAGAACTAAATATAGAATCTAACGTAATTCTCATAAATCAAATAAAGCATTCTGAGATTCCGGAATATATGAATAAAGCTGATTTGCTAATACAATTTAGTAATTACGAAAATCTTCCCTGCGTAATTTTAGAAGCTTTTGCTTGCGGATTGCCTGTTATATCAACAAATGTTGGTGGAATTTCTGAGCATTTCCCTGACAACTTCGGGACCCTTATTTCAAAAAATAATGAAAAAGAATTATTAACTAGTATCTTAATTTTTCACAAATATAGTAACGCTGAAAAAGCATTAATTATGCATAAATATATAGAATCAAAATTTTCTCCTCCGGTTCTTTGTGATAAATTTACAAGTCTATACGAACAAGCATTATTAAGAATTAATAAATGATAGACGGATTAAAAGATTTACTATCAGGTTTTAGAAATAGGAATGGTATGAGTATTTTTTATGCTACCATTTTAGCTAGAATATTATCTTTCTTTACTTCTTGGATTGCTTTACAGCTAATAGATAGTAAAGATTTAGGTGTAGTTATTTATGCTTTTACCATAATTTCATTTATCATACCCATTAGTGGATTAGGGCTTCATCAAAGTTTAATAAGATATGGGTCATTATCAGCATCTGATACCACCAAAAATCAAATCTTTAAATATGTATTAAATAAAGGATTAATATCTTCAGTTGTATTAGTATTACTAATTATTTTAATCAGTTTACTCTTTAAAAGTTATTTTCTAAATGGTATTAATTACCTTATTATTTTATCATTTGCAATCCCCACATTTTTCCTTTTAGAAATTGTAAAAGTTCAGTATAGACTTAAACATCAAAATAAGACATTCGCATTAGTTGAAGTTAGTTATAATATTTTACTCATAATTTTAGTGACTATTTTAAGTTATACTTACAAAGAGATGGGTTATGCCATTGCTTTGGTTATAGCTCCATTATTAACTTCCGTACTATTTATCAAGAAATTAAACATTGACTTTAAAATAAAAGTAAAACCAGATATCATAAATTTTGGCTTTTGGAAATATGGCTTTTTTGCAAGCCTTTCAAATGTTGCAACAAAATTTTTAACCGCAATAGATATTATCTTGATTGGGTATTTATTAAAAAATTCAGAAATGGTTACTGTTTATAAATATATTTCTCTTATTCCACTGAGCTTACTATTTATTTCACAAGTATTTATTACAACTGATTTTGTTAATTTAACAGAAAACATTTACAACAAAAATTACATTAAAAAATACATTAAAAATTACATGTTTTTATTTGTATTTATAAGTATTTGCATTGGGTTTTCCTCATGGCTATTTGCCGAAGACTTATTACTTTTTTTCGGTACTGAATTTGTAAATTATAAAGCCTCGTTCTTAGTTTTAATACTGGGAGCCATTGGTATTTTAATTTTAAGAGGCCTATATGGTAATCTTCTTTCAATCATTGGTAAAGCCAATATCAACTACTATATCGCCATATCGGCTATTGTTTTAAACGTAATTCTTAATTATTATTTAATACCCAACTATGGTATTTACGGAGCTGCTTTAACCTCGACGTTATTAATGTGGGTAACAGGAATAATTTCTTGTTTTGCTTTTTATAAATTGTATAAAAAGTTTCTAGTTCATCAAAAATTAGAATAATTGCCATTTTTTATACTGAAAATAGGTTTCTTTTATTGCACCAAAACTTTTATAAAAAGATGCAATTTTAGTAATCATAGAGCCTTCAAAATCTAAAACAAATGGTTGACCTGCATAATATTTAATTATAAAATCTACTAAAAAAGACATGGCTTGTTTTTCTCTACCTAAATTATTTAATGCTGAAAACAAATTTGTAATTCTATGCTCATCTATTAAAAAAATAGCTCCTCCAAGTAGCTTATCATTTGAATTAAAAACTTCGTAAATGAGTGTTTTTCTCAAAAATTGACCTTGATTAACTAATCTTTGTAGTGCTAAATAATCTTGTGCAGACTTTTGTAAATCTTCACCCTTATTTTCTCTAAACAGCTCAATAATTGCCTTTGCTGAAGTCGTCTTTTTTATTTTTAAACCAAACTTTTGAGCTTGTTTCACACTGCTTTTCCGACCTTTTGAATAGCCCTTCAGTAACACCTGATAACTATTATTTTCTAGAGGTAGTATAAAATTATATCTGGGCTTTACATGCTTTATAGAAAAATTATTGGAGGTGTTGAGCATCATGTCAATCAATTTGAATTTCTTCGGTATCTTTTGAATAAAATCTTCAAATAATTTTGATTCTATTTTTTTATGCGAAAAAAGCCCTAATTGTTGTATCCACGGAGCTTGGTAAATATAATTAACACCGTATTTAACCCGTATTGGCAATGGCATAACAGCGTTATAATCATCTAAAACCAACGCGTGCCAAGTATCACAAACGGCATCTAAATACCAACTATAGCCATAAACACGACTACTCCTTGATTCTAAGATACAATTATCATACTTAAACAGATCTATTTGGCTCCTAGTTAAATACCTAATCATAAAAAATATTTTAGGCTGATGGTGTTAACTTTTTAAACATATCTATGTAAATTTTACGCCACCGTCTCCATCTGTATCTATTACCCAATGTCTCATTATGAAAAAGTGTAATAAAAGTACCATCCACTTTTTTAACTTGATTGGCTAAGTCAATAATTACTTCAAAAGACTTTTTATTTGGAAGATTTAAATAATCTTTTAAAGTACCATCCATAACCGCAAAAGGAAAAACCTTTAATGGCGTTTGAATTTCAAATTCTAAATCATAAAAATAAAACGGAGTACATGTGCTCGCCCTAAAACCAAAATGAGAAGCATACCCCATCGTATAATCTTCCTTTACTTCTAAATTCACTAAATTTTGATACGTTTCTGGTAAATCTAAACGCAAATAATGTTGTCGCGATTTTTCAATAGGTCTATTTACGATAGATTCTAATCGTAATTTTTCTTTTTGTAATTTACTTTCGTCTTTAGGCGTAAAGTACGAGGGATGTAATCCAACTTCAGCATAATCGGCCACTGATTTAATTAATGATTGATAACTCACATTTCTTGAAGAAGTGTTTTTATCGAAAGTGGTATACCCACCGACAGAAAAGAAAAATATAGTTTTTATATTATATTGCTTCTGGAGACTAATGAGGTCATCAAAAGTATCAAAAGGATCTTGTTTAAACCCTAAAATAACTAACGACCTATACCATAAATCAAAAAGCCTCAATTTTGATAAATCTCTAAAATATCCAGCCACTGTCCTTACCAAACCTTTATGTTTAAAACAGTATGCAATATCAACATCTATGGTTGATATAAATTTGAATTCTCTTTTTTTTAATTTACCTGAGGGGTACTTCTCTTTTAATACTTCCTTAAATTTATATGCCCAAATATCAATTAAAGGTTTATGTAAAAATTGATGTTTGAATGCTAAGCTATCTTCCGCTGGATACCGCTCATGATTATCTCTAAGATGCGGCAAGTATTCTTCATATCTACTCAATAAATAAAAGGTAGCTGCAAAGATGTCAAATGGCACGGAAGCTTCTTGTCGTGTTTGAAAAAAGCATTGAACACCATCCCATTCGCCCATTTTAATTTCAATATCATTAATACCTTGTTCAAACAGAAGATCAGTACTTCTAATAAATATTTCATTCCCGAAGGGTTGTTTAGCATAGGATAATTTATATCCTTCATGGGCAATAAAATCTTCTACTTTTGATGTAAAATCAACTTGTATTTTTAAAATTCTTGTAAAAAAGTGTTTGAAAGTATAGGTTAACCTAGGCGTTATTTTATTGGAATATACTAGTAGCATTATTTTTTCGTGTTCAGTTTTCAGCAGGCAGTTGCAGTCTTCGTATGACTATTCATAGTATAACAAACTTATAGTTATGATGTAAAAACTACATCAAATTACCATCTGCAAAGCTAAAGTAATCTTTTTCAGTTATTATTAAATGGTCTAATACTTTTATATCTAAAGTTTTACCTGCTTCTTGTATTTTTTTAGTTAAATCAATATCTGCTTTACTAGGTTTTAAATTTCCTGACGGGTGGTTATGACTTAGAATAATTGCAACAGATGAAAGCTCTAATGCTTTTTTAAATAACATTCTTACATCTACTAAAGTGCCCGTTATACCTCCACTACTTAATTTGTTTTTGTAAATAATTTTATTGGAATTATTTAAATAAAGTAACCAAAATTCTTCATGCAATAATTCGCCAATTATAGGTTGCATTATATCAAAAACGGCCTTACTACTAGATATTTTTGGTTTTATTAAAGCCTCTTCTAATCTTCGTCTTCGACCAAGTTCTAAGGCCGTAATTATGGTAATTGCTTTCGCTTCTCCTATTCCTTTAAATTGCATTAGATCATTAACAGATAATTTACCTAATTCACTTAGGTTATTATTTACATTCGCTAAAATTCGCTTTGACAAATCTACAGCACTTTCTTGTCTATTTCCAGAACCAATTAATATAGCGACCAACTCCGCGTCAGATAAAGAGTCTTTACCCTTAATAATTAACTTTTCTCTTGGTCTGTCATCTTCTTTCCAACTTTTAATTGAAGTTGGTTTATTTTTATCGTCCATGCCTATTTCCTCTATTTAATAAATTATTCTTTTACTAGAATTTCTTCAATTTAATAAATAATTATCTTACTATGCATTAAGTAGTTACTTAAAGTTTAAAAAATGATTTTACTTGTCAAGTTTTATGTCCTTATGCTTCTATAACACTACTATGGAAGGCAATAGCACTCATTTTCTACTAAAATTTAAAAAGTTCAAATAAGTATTAGAAAAAACAATACTTTTGTATATACTTTCAAATTTAAAATTATTTATGAGAATAATTATTGCTGGTGCTGGTGAAGTAGGTTTTCATTTAGCAAAGCTACTCTCTTTTGAAGCTCACGACATTACACTTATCGATGAAAAATCTGAACGATTGCACTATGCTGATTTACGTTTAGATATAAAAGTAATGAAAGGTAATGCCACATCAATACGAGTTTTAAAACAAGCTGATGTAAAACATACGGATTTGGTAATAGCAGTAACTTCAAATGAAACTGTGAACATTACTATATGCTTTTTAGCTAAAAGACTAGGTGCTAAGCAAACCATTGCGAGAGTCCGTAATTCAGAATTCATAGATAATAAAAATGAAATTAATTTTTCAGAATATGGAATTGATGAATTAATTTCTACAGAAGAATTAGCTACCAAAGAAATTAAAATGCTTCTGAATCAGGCGGCTTTTAACCATATGCATGAATTTGAAGATGGTCAATTGAGCTTATTAGGTATTATATTATCTAAATCGGCACCATTTGTAGGAATGTCTGTAAAAGAGGCTGCAGCTACTTTTCCAGAAATTCATTTTATGCCCATTGCAATACAGACCAATAATTCAAGCAATAGTATAATCCCAAGAGGTGATACTGTGTTTAAAAGTGGAGACCTTGCTTTCTTTATTACTGTAAAAGAAGGGGTTAATGAATTATATAAATTAACTGGTAAAACAAGAGAGCCTGTAAAAAACATAATGATATTGGGTGGTAGTTCTGTAGGTAGAAGAGTAGCCAAACAATTATGTAACAAACACCTGAATGTCAAAATTATAGAAAAAAACAAAGCGAGAGCGTTAGAATTGGCTGACAGGTTACCAAATGCCTTGGTAATACATGGTGATGGTAGAGACATTGAACTATTAGATGAGGAAAGTATAGAAAGCATGGATGTTTTTATTGGAGCTACAACAAGCTCTGAAGCAAATATTATGGCCTGCTTAATTGCAAAATCAAAGGGTGTAAAAAAGACCATTGCATTAGCTGAAATTGTAGATTATTCTAAACTATCTCATTCCATCGGAATCCATAGTATTATCAATAAAAAATTATTAGCAGCAAATTCTATTTTTAAACATGTTAGAAAAGGTGATGTATTAGAAATTGCTACCTTAAATAATTTAGATGTTGAAATCTTAGAATTTCAAGTTAGAGAAGGATCTAAAATTACGTCTAAAGACATTAGAGATTTAAACTTGCCTAGAGAAGCTACCATTGGTGGTGTTATTAGAGATGGGAAAGGAATCATTGCTTTAGGGGACTTTAGAATTAGAACGAATGATAAAGTAGTTGTAAGCTGTTTATCAGATACACTTAAACAAGTCGAAAAGTATTTCGCCTAAGATCACATTAAAATATAAATGAAAAATTTAAACATAAAAATCATTTTTCAAATGATGGGGTTTCTCCTCATTTTTAATGGTCTTTTTATGCTCATATCAGCAGGTGTAAGTTATTACTACAAAGACGGTGCTACTGAAGGAATCTTTTTTGCAGGCATCATCACCATAATGGCAGGGTTAATTTCGAGGTTTACAACCAAAAATTTTAAAAAAAGAATTAATAAGCAAGAGGGCTATATCATAGTTACCCTTGGTTGGGTTTTTATGTCGTTATCGGGCTCTTTACCCTATTTGTTCTCTGAAGCAATACCTTCATTTACCAATGCTTTTTTTGAAACAATGTCAGGCTATACCACAACAGGAGCCTCTATTTTAAATGATATTGAAAGTATGCCGCAGGGTATACTCTTTTGGCGAAGTACAACACATTGGATTGGCGGTATGGGTATTATTGTTTTAACCATAGCTGTTTTACCTTTATTAGGAATAGGAGGCATGCAACTTTTTGCCGCAGAAGCTCCAGGACCTTCAGCAGATAAATTACACCCCCGTATTACAGACACTGCTAAAAGATTGTATTTAATTTATTTAGGCCTTACAGTAGCAGAAGCTGTATTATTAAAACTAGCTGGGATGAGTATTTTTGATGCTGCAAACCATGCTATGAGCACACTTTCTACTGGTGGGTTTTCAACAAAAAATGCGAGTGTTGCCTTTTGGAATGACAAACCAATAATACATTATATCATAACCATTTTCATGATCATTGCAGGTACAAATTTTGTATTAACCTATTTTGCTTTCAGAGGAAAATTAAACAATGTTTTTAAAGATGAGGAGTTTAGAGCCTATATTCTTAATATTATAGGAATTAGTGTTATTGTTGCGTTGATTATATATTTTAAAGCAGATGTTTCTAACCTCGCCACAGAGACACAATTAATAGATCATCCTATGGTTTATGGCAGATTAGAAAGTGCTTTTAGACATGCTTTCTTTCAAGTAGCCAGTGTTATAACTACCACAGGGTTTGTTTCGGCAGATTTTACTGTTTGGACTCATTTTCTAACCATATTGTTTTTTATCCTAATGTTTTTTGGAGCTTCAGCTGGTTCAACATCTGGTGGTATTAAATTTGTTCGTCATATTATAATGATAAAAAACGGTATTTTAGAATTTAAAAGATCAATGCATCCAAGTGCAATCATACCCGTTTGGTATAATGGCAAAACAGTTTCTCAAGATATTGTATTTAACATTATGGCTTTTGTTATTCTCTATTTAATTGTATTTGCTCTAGGCTCCTTAGTCTTTGGATTACTTGGCCTTGATTTTATAACTGCCATTGGTGGTTCTGCTTCCTCTCTAGGTAATGTTGGACCTGCATTTGGTCAATTAAGCCCAGTAAACAATTATGATAGTTTACCAAGTTTAGGTAAATGGTGGTCTGCCTTTTTAATGCTATTAGGTAGACTCGAGTTATTTACCGTTTTAATACTATTTACCCCTTACTTTTGGAAAACAGGTAAATTCTAAATAAAAAAATCCATCTTAAATTAATAAGATGGATTTTTTTTTGTTTGAATACTATGTTTCAATCAATTATTAATTTACATCCCACCATAATTTAGTGTATAAATCATCAGCTCCTTGAGCAGTAATAATGGCTTGATAATTATCAGGATTATTATCTTGTACTGAAGAATCATAAGCATCTCTAACAGGAATTCTAGGATCAGCAGCGTTTGCAGAAGGTACTAATACTGGGTAATCAAATCTTCTCCATTCCGCCCAAGACTCAGGTCCATTTAAATATAATGCCACCCATTTTTCATAAGCAATATCATTTATACCTGTATAAGGATGTGTGGCAACATATGCTGCGATATCAAGTGCATCAACTCCCCATGCTTCCATAGAGGCTGTTATACCTTCGGCAAACAAAACAGCAGCTGTACTTCCACCAACATTCCAACCATTTGCTGCAGCTTCTGCCATTGCAAATTTCATTTGAGCGGCAGTGTAAATTGGTGTTGGAGTATCTACTGTATAAGTTATAAAAGCAGGAGGGAAAGAATAATCTGGCACATTACCATTCACCTCTCCGTTAGGAGCACCTACATATGCAGCATCTGCTCCACCAGGAAATGCTGGGGTTGGATAGATTGAATCTCTTGCAGGTTCTGCATATTTAAATAATCTTGGGTCTAACTCACTTCTTAAAGATTCCATCATGGTAACTGAAAGAATATAATCTTCTCTAGTTTTCCATCTATCAGCCCATGGACTATCATCTGCATCAACACTACCATAAACGTATTCAATATTTTGAGCGTTTGTGCTAATAAAATCACCTGAGGCAATTACCTCTTCAAATTTAGTTTGAGCCAATGAAGGGTTCACATGAGAAATACGCATAGCCATTGTCATTTTTAATGAATTTGCAAAAAGAGTCCATTTGTCCATATCTCCGTCAAAAATAACATCACCAACTGGGTTTAATTCAGAAGCATCAATTAAGCTTAAGGCATAATCGATATCTGTAAACATAATAGTATACAATTCTTCTTGAGTATCAAACTTGGGTTGCGGGTTATCAATTCCTTGAAATCCTTCCGTCCAAGGTAAGCCACCCCATCTGTCCGTCATAAATTGTAAAATAAATGTTCTTACAATAGTTGCTACTGCTATTTGGTTATTATTAGAACCATATGCTCCAGCGGCATCTTTAGTAGCTTCAGCTTCATTCAATTCAATAATTCTATTCAAATTTTGAATGGATCCTGTAAAATAATCATTGTAATTGGCAGTTAATGTCGTATATCTTGACCATCCAGGATATTGTCCTTCTGTTAACTGCTGGGTATATAATATACCTTGCATATGGGTAACTACTGTAGCTACTGTTATCTCAGCACCAGTTAGTAACTGTGAGGTTACCGCGGCTGTTGGTCCGTTAGGATTGTCGTTTACATCTCCAAAATCTACAGTTTCACATGAGCTGTATATAAAAGAAATACAAAGTATCAATGCTATATTTTTAATTTTTTTATTCATTTCAGTTATTTTTAAAATGTTAATTTTACATTAAGTCCAAATGATCTGGTAGTAGGTAATTGTCCTGCTTCAGCCCAGTTTACACCACTTCTTTTTTCAATTTCAGAAGGGTCAACCCAGTTCATGTCAGCATCAATTAACCAAAGGTTATCACCAAATACTGATAATTGAATTGCTTCTAATCCTACTTTGGCAACTAAATCACTATTGAAATTGTAATTTAATCTCGCCGTTCTCAATTTAAGATAAGTAGCATCATGTACATTATTTTCGTATATATTACCTAAGTTACCTAAATTAAAATAATCTTGAGGGTCTACATATTTATCAACTATAGTACCATCAGAAATAGGAACACCATTTGCATTAGTACCCGTTTGTAATACACCTACTATATGTATACCACCACCACTTGCAACTGGATCTCTCAAGGGGTTACCTTTGTCATTTAAACCTGCAGTTTGTGCTGATAAACCTGAGTGATCCATATATCTTTGTGTTCTTGAGTAATATAAACCTCCTTTTTGTCCGTCAAAACCAACAAATAAATCGAAGTTTTTATATCTAATGGTAGAAGTTATACCATAGGTATAGTCAGGTAATAAACTACCAATTTTTTTATTAGACTCTCTAGCAAAATTATCACTAGAAGTAAAGATAGTACTACCATCAGTGTGAGTAGCAAAACCAACACCGTAAAATAAACCATACTCTTCACCTACTCTAGCTTGTAATTTCATGCTAGAAGTGTAGGTACTGATGTCATAAGAATCAACACCAGGGTAAATGGCATCAACAAATTTCTCTAATGTACCAAAGTTTACACCAAGATCCCAACCAAAATCGTCTGTTTTCACAATAGATCCGTTCAATCCAACTTCAAAACCTTTAGATGTATTTTTACCAGAGTTAACCGTAATTCCAGTATATCCAGTTGAACCATCTAAAGATACCGATACTGGTAAATCTTCATCAACTCTATTGAAATAAGTAACATCCAGTCCAATTCTATTTCTAATGAATTTAAATTCGGCACCTACTTCAAATTCTCCTCTAACACCACCAACTAAGTTAGGGTTGTTTTGTTGTCCTTGAACATATAATGTTCCATTGCCTTGGTATAAGTTAGCACCCGTATCATAAACACTTGATATTTGATATGGATCTGGAAAATATGGTGCTTTTGCATAACCAGCTCTAAGTTTAAAGAAGCTCATAATTTCATTTTGAGGCAACAATTTACTTAATAATAAACTTGTAGAAATTCCATAAGTTTCAACCCTGTTATTATCAGGAGCGGCAGTAGAAGACCAATCAAAACGGTAAGAAGCATCAACATACAATAAATTTTTAAAACCTAAAGAAGCTTTAAGAAAAGTACCTCTTGTCTTCCCTTGTATTATTGTAGTTCCAGCACTAACAGGATCTTGAGAACCTGCTAAATTATAAAATTCAGGAATGGTTAAATCACCATTGGTGTTGGCATACAGCCATTTGTAATCCGTGTTTATAATTTCACCACCAAGTTGTGCATCAACATCCAAAGATCCACCTAAAAAGCTATCTGTATAGTTTAACATACTAAAATAATGCTCCTTGTTATATCTTCTTTGAACTTCTGCATAAGAAGCAGGATCTAATAAACTTTTTGTAGTAGAACGATCGTCTCTCGCAAAATTATGAAAGGTAGATCTAACTTCAGCAATTATATTGAATTTTTCATTAAAGGTATAGGTACCTCCAATTTTACCATAAACAGAATTTTTGTATTCATGTTTCAAATTTTCTAAAGGTTGAAAATTGGGCATATCCCAATATAATGGTCTTGCATCACGTGGCCCTCTGATGTTCCAAGAAACAATTTGACCAGCACGTTCATAATCTGCTAACTTGTCCATATCAAGTTGTCTTTGCCACCATTGATTCATATTAGAAGCTAAGTTGGCATACCCTTGATCAGGATCATTATTCGTTTTTCTATCTTGATAATTAACATTTACAGTAACTGTAAATTTATCAGAAATATCATAATTAGCATTTAAAGCTAAGTTTATTGTTTTTTGATCAGAGTTTTGAATAATACCTGCCTTATCTATTAATGATAAAGAAGTTCTGATATTATAACCATCTCCACCTTTAGAAAAACTTAAAGAGGTATTGTTGGTTACACTTGTTCTGTAAAATGAATCAACATCATTTTTTGTTGGTTCCCATGCTCTTGTCTCACCAAATTCAGGAGTTCCTGGTATCCAAGAATCCCAATGACGAACTAAAGTACCGTCTAATTTAGGCCCCCATGATTCATCAGCCCAAAAATCTGGGTATAAATCTCCATCAAAACTAGCCCATGATGCAGGATCTTCAGCAGGGTCATAACTAAATGTGTTAAATGTTTGACTGTAACCACCACCATATTCGTTTTGATAGTCAGGTACTTGAGAAACACTACCCATTATAGTTGAGTGATCTAAAGTAAATGTAGCTTTACCATTCGTACCTTTTTTAGTAGTTATGATAATTACACCGTTACGTCCTTCTGGACCATAAATGGCCGTTGCAGAGGCACCTTTTAATACAGACATGTCTGCAATATCATTGGTATTAATATCACCCGTTTGATATACTTGTATACCATCTACAACATATAATACATTAGTTTCACCTCTTAATTTAATTTCTGAATCTCTAAAACCTGTACTTGCCTGACCTACAAT
Organism: Aureibaculum algae; assembly: GCF_006065315.1. Taxonomy (GTDB): domain Bacteria; phylum Bacteroidota; class Bacteroidia; order Flavobacteriales; family Flavobacteriaceae; genus Aureibaculum; species Aureibaculum algae. The sequence continues at coordinate 4,047,346 of NZ_CP040749.1, forward strand.
TTGAACCCCTGCAACTTTACCAGCTAAGGCATTGTTAACGTCAATTTGCTTACCTTTTTGTAATTCTTCACCGTCAACAGATTGTTGAGCGTAACCTAAGGCTTGCTTTTCTCTTCTAATACCTAAACCTGTAACCACAACTTCATCAAGTACGTTGTCAGCTTCAAGAACTACATTCATAGTACTTGATGTTCCCACAGTAACTTCTTTTGTAGACATACCAATAAAACTAAATTTAAGTACATCTCCTGTTTTCGCTTTGATAGAATAAATACCATCAAAATCAGTTTCTGTGCCTGAGGTTGTCCCTTTAATGACTACACTAACACCTGGTAACGGGCCTGATTCATCTGAAACAGTACCATTAATTGTTCTCTCTTGTGCATGCAGTAGAGAACCACATAAAACAGAAAAAACCAACAATAAATTGTAAAATTTAAATTTCATAAAAATATATTTGAGTTAATAAAAATTAAAAGAATGCCAAACAAATAGTATAGAAGGAACAATTAATTCAAATAAACTTCTTAGTATGAAAACAAAGGTTAATGGAGCTTTATTTTTTAAAGAAGAAAGTAACTTCAACGACAAGTGATTGACATTCGGAAACAAATGAAATATAAATTGCAAGTTTCATAGGAAAAGTTTATAATACTTTACGCATCCGACAAATGTTTACTATCTATTTACCATTAAAACATCCTTAAAAAAAAAATTTAAAAAGAGTTTTAAAAAAACAGTATACAACTCAACTTAATAGCACACTTATTCAAGGAATGCAAGCAATCAAACAGTTACTATGAGTAGAAATAGAATTAAAAAATAGCTTAGGAAAGTAAGTTTAAATCAATTTTGACTTCAAAACACATAACCTCATCACAAAAAGGTTTGTATTCCAATTAAAATAGAACATTTAAGAAGTATAATACCATCACTTTACTAGTATTATTGGATTATTAATTAAAAAAAAGTATGGTTAAACTACATCAGAATCTAAAATTCAGACGGATAAATATAGGGTGTATTTAGCACAGATTTATTCGGCTTACACCACTCTTCTAAGTAGAGTTGACCTGTATTGCGAAGGAGTAAGATTTGTTTCTTTTTTAAAAGCTTTATTAAAAGTAACTTTATTATTATAGCCTACGTCATAAGCGACATCAATGATACTTAAATCACCACTTTCATCATTATTAAAAATATCTTGAGCCTCTTTTATTCTAAACATATTTATTAAAGTAAAAAAGTTCATTTTAAAATGCTCATTAATAACTTGTGAGGTACTATGCCTATCTGTTCCCAATCTTTCTGAAAGTTTTTTGAGACTAATATCACTAACTTTGTATACTTTTTCTTTATAGAACAAATTCAACAATTCATTCTTAAGTTCATTTGAAAGCTCTTCATTCAGTCTTGATTTTTCGTATTTAAAATTAAATATTTTTGTAAAACGGTGCTGGTTTGTAAATATACTAGGTTGCACATAAGCAGAATACCCAACAAACATAATGACAATTGATAAGGTAATCAACTGCGGATGCACATAATAACTTGATGTTAATAGGCCAGAAATTACAATAAGAAAAATCAATTGAGAAATTACGAATGCCCCATTTAGCACTACAACATTTCTAATCCACAATGTGATATTATTATGTTCATTATTCTTCTTAAATTTCAAATATTCATTTAATGTCAAAATTCCATATATGGTTAAGGAAACCGCCTTCAAGATAAGTGAGTAATAAAAAAAGGGATCTTCCCATTCTTTATGATTAATTATAATATTTAATTTATCATTTACAGGAAGTACATAATATTTCATAAAATATATAAGCATAAAAACAAATGGTACTAAATGCAAGAGATCCAAAGTTTTGAATTTATACTTGTTACTTATCCTTCTAATATAAAAGTACAATAAAGGTCCATACAAAAAATTTAACGTAAATGTAGAAAATAAGGAATGTGGAAATTTTACTTGAATATTTGTTATGTAAATACAAACATGAATAATAAAAAGAGAACTAAATAAGATAAATAGACTGATCAACAAGTTAGCAATTCTGTCCTCTGATTTCTTAAAATTAATTACGAAAGCTATAAAAAGACCAATCAGTCCAGTATATAGATAAATCATAACCCAATACTCATACATCGGGGCAAATTTATTACTAACAGTTATAAAAGCTTTATCATCTCTAAATGAATCAAAAATATGTTGATTAAGAACATCGACATCATTTGATTTCCTTATATATTTCTCTATAAATTTAGTTGCATTGGGAATATCTTTTAAAATAGCGTGACTATAAGCCAATTCCTTAATTTCTTCATTTGACATGTTCACGTCATTGCCTTGAGAAATAAGTGTATTGTAAGAATCAACTATGTGTTGTGCATTCTTATGATTCAGCAGACCCGGGTTATAATTAATTTGTACAACATTAACTTCACTAGAATCAATTGCAACTGAGGTGTTTTCAATTACATCATTCTGAGAAAAAACGGCGATGCCAATAAAAAAGAAAAGTATTTTAAAAATACTAAATCGATTCATAATCACTTATTAATTTTATAAAGTTTTAATTCACAGCCCAATGACTATCGCCAAATATACACAATTTAGTTAAAAAAGTGTTAAAATAGTCTTGAAATGTTAAAGTTCGCCAAAAAACAGAATATCATGTTAATTATTTGTTCACAACTTTAGCTTTCTTAAAACACTGAATAATAATTATTTACTAATTTTAACGTTATAAAAGAAATGTAGCTCCCAAAAATAAATTATTGCTATTAATACATTGACATGATTCTATTTTCAAAATATTTAATTCCTAAGAATTATACGGGCTTAGCCATCTATCCCTTTATTTTTTTAAAGAATAAATCATTGTCAGATAATTGGGTATTGATAAATCATGAACGCATTCATTTAAAGCAGCAACTTGAATTGCTTTGGGTATTCTTCTTTCTCTGGTATATTTTAGAATTTCTTTTTCGCTTCGTTCAATTAAGAAATTGGAATGATGCTTATAAAAATATCAGCTTTGAAAAAGAATCCTATGAAAATGAAGGCAATCCAAATTACCTTAATGAACGTAAAACCTGGTCTTTTATAAATTATCTATAAGGATTATTATCCTTTACCTCACACCAAGCATTGTTTTAGCGTTTCTATTTCTACTTGCTATATTACTCCTTATTTTTCAATCAAATAAATTGTAAATTGCGTTTGCAAAATTAAAGATTGTAAATGAAAACTATAGAGTCATATATTCCTAAAAATAAAATTAGAATTGTAACTGCAGCTTCGCTTTTTGATGGGCATGATGCCTCCATTAATATAATGCGAAGAATTATTCAAGCCACAGGTGTTGAAGTAATTCACTTGGGCCATGATAGAAGTGTAGAAGAAGTAGTAAACACCGCTATTCAAGAAGATGCAAATGCTATTGCGATGACCTCCTATCAAGGTGGACACAATGAGTATTTCAAATACATGTATGATCTCTTACAAGAGAAAAACGCACCACAAATAAAAATATTCGGCGGGGGCGGGGGTGTAATTTTACCTGAAGAAATTAAGGATTTAATGGATTATGGAATTACCAGAATTTATACGCCAGACGATGGTAGAAAAATGGGGCTGCAAGGTATGATTAATAATATGGTAGAACTATGTGACAACGCAGTCCTAACATTACCTGATCAAAACAATGTTCTAAAGTTACTTAAAAGCAAAGACGTAAACACTATTGCTAGATTAATTACACTAGCAGAAAATGACTACGAGACTTATAAAAAAATTTATGAAGATTTTTCTTCAAATATACCTGAACAAGCAAAGACTCCTGTATTAGGAATTACGGGAACTGGTGGTGCTGGAAAATCATCATTGGTAGATGAACTAGTACGACGGTTTTTAGCTGATTTTGAAGATAAAACCTTAGCGATAATTTCTGTAGATCCATCTAAAAGAAAAACAGGGGGAGCATTATTGGGAGATAGAATACGAATGAATTCTATAAAAAACGACCGTGTTTATATGCGTTCCTTAGCAACTAGACAGTCTAATTTATCTCTTTCAAAAAATGTTGTAGATGCCATTGATGTTTTAAAGGCTGCAGATTTTGACCTCATCATTTTAGAAACTTCTGGTATCGGACAGTCAGGTACAGAAATAATTGAACATTCCGATTTTTCTCTATATGTAATGACACCAGAATATGGTGCAGCCACACAGCTCGAAAAGATTGATATGATTGATTATGCTGACGTTATTGCTCTTAATAAGTTTGATAAACGTGGTGCTTTAGATGCTCTACGCGATGTTAAAAAACAATACCAACGTAATCATAATCTTTGGGAAGAAAATCCAGACGACATGCCTGTTTTCGGAACCATTGCTTCACAATTTAACGATCCTGGCACAAACTCTTTATACCGTGTTATTATTGACAAACTTAACAACAAAACTCCAATTGATTTTAATAGCTCATTTCAGATCACTGATGAAATGTCAGAAAAGCAATTTATAATTCCTCCAAACAGAACACGATATCTTTCTGAAATAACCGATACCAATCGCAATTATAATCAGACAAGTATTGATCAAAAAGGTATAGCTCAAAAATTGTATGGAGTTTATATGACAATATGCTCGGTTCTAAATATTGATTCTGCTAATTGGGTAAAGAATTTCTTTAATGAGAGTGGAGCTAACGATGAAGAGATTCTTCGCTTTGCTAGGAATGACAACGATAACCAATTAGATTCGTCATCAGAATTTCTAAAACTCCTTTTAAAAGAATTTTCTCGTACTAAAAAAGAATTGAGTCCTCAAAATTGGGAAACAATTTTAGCCTGGGAAGATAAAAAACAAGCCTATAAA